>JAEEQI010000101.1 GCA_016285215.1 Bacteroidales bacterium
GTTGGGTCCGTGCTTACGGCTGTAGTGTTTCTCAATGAGGTGCTTGTTCATAGAAGGTTTGTTGGACATCAGGCCCATGTTGACATTGAAAGACATATGCACATTGCAGGCAATATAGGCCATCTTGGCCACTTCTTCCAGCACTACGGCGTTGTGCACGGCATTGTCTGCATCCTTGCCCCAGGCAAAGGGACCGTGGTTTTTCACCAGCACGGCCGGTGTGTCGTCCGGATTGATTTCCTTGAAAGCTTCCACAATCACGTTACCCGTTTCCTTCTCATATTCGCCAAACACCTCGGCCTTTTTCATATCGCGCGTGCAGGGAATATCCTCGTGGAAATAATCGGCGTGGGTGGTGCCGATATTGGGGATATTCTCTCCGGCCTGCGCCCAGGCGGTGGCAAAGGTGCTATGGGTATGCACCACGCCGCCGATGTTGGGGAAGGCCTTGTACAGGACCACGTGGGTGGGCGTGTCGGAGGAGGGGTTCAGTTCTCCCTCCACCACTTTTCCGTCCAGATCCACCACCACCATGTCTTCGGGCTTCATGTTATCGTAGGACACGCCGCTGGGCTTGATCACCACCAGGCCGCTTTCGCGGTCTATGGCGCTTACGTTGCCCCAGGTGAACAGCACCAGGCCGTGTTTTACCAGATCCAGGTTGGCCTGGCATACTTTCTTTTTGAGTTCTTCCAACATAAGGCTACCAGAAATAGATATAGAAGGCAATGGTAACGGCCAGGATGATGCAGGAATGGATTACATCCCACTTGTTCCAGGAAGCGCGGGTAATGGCCTTCTGCTCGGGAGTGGCCGTGCCGAAGCACAGACCCTGCACCTGCTCCTTGGTGGGCTTGCGGGTGAAGTGGCTCACCACGATGGCGAAGGCCACGCAGAACAGGAACATCCAGACGCCGAAGGCATAGACGTTCATTTCGTTGAAGACATAGGTGAACCAGTTGTCGGCATCGGGGTTGGCAATCATGGTAACCAGGCGGGTGAAGCCCAGAACCAGACCCACCACCAGCGTCCAGGAACCGGCCTTGGGCGTGGTCTTCTTCCAGCAGACACCCAGCAGGAACACGGCGGCGATGGCCGGGGCCAGCAGGCTCTGGATGCTCTGGATGTAGTCGTACAGGCTCTTGCCCATGGCCTGGATCACAAAGATCCACAGCACACCCAGCACCACAACCACCACGGTGGCGATACGGCCGATATGGACCAGCTTGTGTTCATCGGCCTTGGGATGACGGCGCTTGTAAATATCTATGGTATAGAGCATGGCCGAAGAGTTGTACAGGGAGGCCAGGGAGCTCATCAGGGCTGCCAGGATACCGCAGATAACCACACCCTTCAGACCCACCGGCAGGAGCGTATTCACCAGCATGGGGAAGGCGAGGTCCGGGTTCTGCAGGGCACCGGTGGCGGCGTCCGGAAGCAGGGCGGCGGCCAGCTGGGAGCCAATCAGGGAGTCCGGTTTCTTGGTGAGGGCGAAGGCAATCATACCGGGGATGAGGAACAGGAACACCGGCAGAAGCTTCAGGTATGCACCGAAAATGGTGCCGCGGCGGGCTTCCTTCTGGTCTTTGCCGGAGAGGACACGCTGCACGATGAACTGGTCTGTGCACCAGTACCAGAAGCCTATGATGGCGCTGCCGAAGAGGGCACCGTACCACGGGAAGGCTTTGTCCTGGCCGCTTCGCATGAGGGTGGTCATATCGTCTCCCAGATCATTCACGGGCTGGGAACCGCAGATATCCATCATGGCATTCCAGCCGCCCAGTTCCTTCAGGCCCAGGTACAGGATAACCAGGGACCCCACCAGCAGGATAGGCGTCTGCAGGACGGAGGTTTTGAGCACGGATTCCATACCGCCGATAACGGTGTAGATGGCCGTGATGATCACGAGGGCCAGGGCGGCCACCCAGAAGTTAATGCCCAGCAGGGTATTGAGGGCCAGGCCACCGGCCAGGACCGTCACGGAAACCTTGGTGAGCACATAGCTGGCCAGGGAGATATAAGTGAGGATGCCGCGGCTCTGGCGGTTGTATCTCTTTTCCAGGAATTCGGGCATGGTGTAGACCATACTGCGCTCGTAGAAAGGAACGAACACCCAGCCCAGGATCAGGATCATCCATCCCTGGATTTCCCAGTGGGCCTGGGCCATGCCGGAAGTGGCACCTGCACCGGCCAGGCCAATCAGGTGTTCGGATCCGATGTTGGAGGCAAAGATGGATGCGCCGATGGCAATCCAGGTGGCACTTCGGCCGCTGAGAAAATAGTCTCCGGAGGTTTCTTTCTTTTTCCGGGCTACATCCCAGACAATCCAGATCATGGCCACGAAGAAGATGGCAATCACAATCCAGTCCCAGGATGCAAGGGAGATGCGGTTCAGGTCCGCAGCTGCAACGAGAAAACTAGTGCTTGACATACTGTTATTAGTTAGTTAGTTGTTAGCGTAACAGGTTTACGCAAATATACAAAAAACCATCGGCCTTAAAAAAGAAATTTATCCATAAAAGGTGGACAAATGTTCACACTCGTTGAGATTAACGACAAATGCCCTAACTTTGGGGCATGATGAAAAAATACATAAGCGTTATAATGGTCGTCGCATCCCTTTTACTTGTGGGATGCAGGCCGTCCGGCACTACCTATTCCAACCCTCTCACCTATACCGATATTCCGGACAACGATGTCATCCGGGTGGGGGAGGACTATTATATGGTCAGTACTACCATGTACTTTTGCCCGGGTGCCCCCATCATGCATTCTCGGGACCTGGTGCACTGGCGCATTGTCAGTTATATTTACGACCTGTTGGAAGATGATGCCATCTATCGTTTGCAAGACGGTAATAACGCCTATGGGGCAGGGCAGTGGGCTACCAGCTTCCGTTACCACGACGGCGTTTACTATGCGCTGTTCGTTTCCAATGACCAGAAAAAATCGTATCTGTACCGCACCCGGGATCTGGTGAACGGTCCCTGGGAGCGGACCGTCTTCGAAGATTATTTCTTCCACGACCCCGGCCTGCTCTTTGACGAGGAACGGCTGTTTGTGGTTTATGGAAACGGAGACCTTCGCCTGGCAGAATTATCGGCCGATGGTTCCAAGGTGGTCGTAGAGCCCCGCGTAATTCTGTCGGCCCCTTCCGAGGGTTGGGGACTTCGGGCCGAGGGGGCGCATTTCTACCATATCGGCGACTATTATTATATCTTGGAAATTGACTGGCCGGTTGGCGACATCCGGCAGGCAACTTGCTGGCGCAGCCGCAGCATCTGGGGCCCGTATGAAAGCAAGGTGGTGCTAAAGGGAGCGTTGGACGGCCGGCCCCGGGACGGTATTGCCCAGGGCCCTATTGTGGATACCCAGAAGGGAGACTGGTATGCCATCCAGTTCCAGGACCACGGTGCTGTGGGCCGCATTCCTACGCTACAACCGGTGCGCTGGGAAGACGGCTGGCCCATGATGGGAGAAGGCGGCCGGCCCTTGCAGGAGGGGATAGTGAACCTGCCGGAAGACAAGGCGGGGGATTACGTATGGTCTTCCGATGAATTTGATGCCTCCTCTCTGGCCCTGGTGTGGCAGTGGAACCACAAGGATCCGGGAGACTGGTCCCTTTCGGAACGCCCCGGCTGGCTGCAGCTGAAGGCGCATCCCGGGGAATGCCTGCCCCAGACGCTGGGGACCCTCACGCAGAGAACGGTCGGGCCCCGCTGCATCAGCGAGGTCCGGCTGGACGCATCGGCCCTGGAGCCCGGCTCCGAAGCCGGCCTTTGTGCTTTCCAGAGCCGGAATGCCCGCATCGGCCTCAAGGTGAAGGAGGACGGCTCTCGTGCGGTGGTGCTGACGGAGGAACACCTTTCCCCGGAAGGGCGTGTGTCTGAGGTCGTGTACAAGGCTCCTTTTGAAGGTGACATCGTGTATCTTCGCATCCGCTACGTCTTTACGCCGGTAGATGCTTCCGACAAGGCCGATACTGCATTCCTGTCCTGGTCAGCCGATGGTGAGAACTGGACGGAGACGGATTACGTCCTGCCTATGCAGTATACCCTGGATTTCTTCACAGGCTACCGCAGCGGGCTGTATTGTATGGGCGCGGCAGGCACAGCAGCTTTCGACTACTTCCACCAGTGGGTGTACTAGCGTAGCCTTCGGTTTTTTTCCCTGCCTCCCGAGCACGAAATGGAAGTAGATGCCATGTTTCCCTTGGCCGGGACGGCTCAGAACAGGTAAGCGCAGAAGCCCAGGCCCATCAGAAGGCAAAGGGCAAAGGTAGACATCACCAGCAGCGGCAGCATAGGGTCCAGGGCCCGGTCTTCGCGGGTCCAGATGCCTTTCAGGTGAAGGATGTACAGGGGCAGGGTAATCACCCACACCCAGTGCCACCACGAAGGCCAGCACAGGAGGCAGTAAGCAATCATGCAGCCCCAGCCGGCGAGGATGAGGAGGGTCTGATAAACGCGGGCCCGGTGTGCGCCCAGCTTGATGGCTATGGTGACGCGGTTGGCCGCATCCGTCTTCATGTCCCTTATGTTGTTCACATTGAGCACTCCCACGCTGAAAAAGCCCACGCCGGCAGCCGGCAGCAGAAGTTTCCAGTGCAGTCCCAGGCCTTGGGTACATACAAAGTAAGAGCCCATTACCGAGACCAGTCCAAAGAAAAGGAACACGTAGAAATCCCCTTTGGCATTATAGCCGTAAGGATTGCTGCCCAGGGTGTATTTCATAGCGCCAATGATGGCGGCGGCGCCCAGCATCAGTACCAGGATGGGCGTCATTTCCAGCAGCGTGCCAAAGGCCCGCCAGGTCATGACCGCCCCGCTCACCATGCACAGCACCACAAACAGGCCGATAAGCTTTTTCATATCGGCCTCTGTCATGGCCCCGCTGTTGAGCCCGTACTGCGGGCCCTGGCGGTCGGCGGTGTCGGTCCCGTGAAGGACGTCTCCCAGCTCATTGGACAGGTTGGAGAGGATTTGCAGGCACACGGTGGTAAGGACTATGAGGACGGCGGTCCAGGGGTCTACTTTCCAGTCGGATACGGCCAGGAGGATGCCCAGCAGCACGCCGGCTATGGAAAGCGGCAGCGTGCGAAGTCGCATGGATTGAACGGCAGCTTTGATTTTCATGACACAAAGATACGAAAAATGCATTATCTTTGCAGGCTATGAAGAATATCCGCAATTTCTGCATCATTGCCCATATTGACCACGGTAAATCCACCCTGGCAGACCGTCTGTTGGAGCTCACCCGTACCTTGAGCGAGCGAGAGATGGAAAACCAGGTGCTGGACGATATGGACCTGGAACGTGAGAAGGGTATCACCATCAAGAGCCACGCCATCCAGATGGATTACGTGAGGGATGGCCAGACGTACCGTCTCAACCTCATTGACACTCCCGGCCACGTGGACTTCTCCTACGAAGTTTCCCGCTCCATCGCCTCCTGCGAAGGAGCCCTGCTGGTGGTGGACGCCTCCCAGGGTATCCAGGCCCAGACCATTTCCAACCTGTACCAGGCCATTGACCACTCGTTGGAGATTATCCCCGTGCTCAACAAGATTGATATGGACAGCGCCCAGCCGGAGGTGGTGACGGACCAGGTCTGTGACCTCCTGGGCTGCGACCCCGAGGACGTCCTGCGCGTGAGCGCCCGTACCGGAGAAGGCGTGCAGGCCGTGCTGGATGCCATTGTGGATAAGGTCCCCGCTCCCAAGGGGGATCCTTCGGCCCCTCTGCAGGCCCTCATCTTTGACTCCGTCTTTAACCAGTTTCGCGGCATCATCGCTTACTTTAAGGTGGTCAACGGCTCCCTCAAGACCGGAGACAAGGTCAAGTTCTTCTCTACCGGCAACGAGTATGAGGCCGAAGAAGTGGGCAACCTCAAACTGAAACTCAACCCCACCGGCGAGGTAAAGGCCGGAGACGTGGGATACATCATTACCGGCATCAAGGCCGCCGTGGAAGTGAAAGTGGGTGATACCATCACGCACGTGGAAGAGCCTTGCAAGGAGGCCATTGCCGGCTTCGAGGAAGTGAAGCCTATGGTTTTTGCCGGCCTGTATCCGGTAGACGCCTCCAAGTTTGAAGAGCTTCGCGCTACGCTGGAGAAGTTCCAGCTCAACGACGCCTCCTTCACCTACGAGCCCGAGAGCTCGCTGGCCCTGGGCTTCGGTTTCCGCTGCGGTTTCCTGGGTCTGCTGCACTTGGAGATTGTGCAGGAGCGCCTGTTCCGCGAGTTCAATATGGACGTAATCACCACCGTGCCCAACGTATCTTATAAGGTATATACCACCAAGGGAGAGGTGATAGACGTCCATAACCCGTCCGGACTGCCTTCGGCCACCATTATCGACCATATTGAAGAGCCCTATATCCGCGCCCAGATTATCACCAAGAGTGATTTCTACGGTCCCATCATGAAGCTGTGCATGGACAAGCGCGGCACGCTCATTGGCCAGCATTACATTACCACGGACCGTGTGGAGCTCAATTATGACCTCCCGCTGTCGGAAGTGGTGTTTGATTTCTATGACAAGTTGAAGTCCATCTCCAAGGGCTATGCTTCCTTTGACTACCACGTCACGGACTTCCGCCCGGCCCGCCTGGTGAAGTTGGATATCCTCCTGAACGGAGACCCGGCCGATGCCCTGAGCACCCTCATCCATGAGGACCACGCCTATGATTTTGGCCGAAAGATCTGCCTCAAGCTCAAGGATCTGATTCCCCGCCAGCAGTTCGATATTGCCGTGCAGGCCGCCATCGGAGCCAAGATCATTGCCCGCGAGACCGTGCGCCAGGTAAGAAAGGATGTAACCGCCAAGTGCTACGGCGGTGACGTTACCCGTAAGCGCAAACTCCTGGAAAAGCAGAAGGAAGGAAAGAAGCGAATGCGCCAGATTGGTACCGTCCAAGTTCCCCAAAGCGCCTTTATGGCCGTCCTTAAACTCGACTAGCACCAAACCTCCCCCATACTATTTTAAAGTCCCTCCCCCGAGGGGAGGGGTTTCGGGAGGGGGTAACGTGGATCTTTTTTCTCTTTTTTCACTGAAAGGGGTAAAAAGAGAAAAGCACCCCTCCCCAAGGGTGCTTTTCAAGTATATAAAACGAACTTAACAAAGGACACGAATCACTTCGATGTCCGGTGCAAAGTTACGGTTTTTTATTCTGAAAACAACGTTTTTTACACTTAAACGCAAAATAAAATATTTTAGTTTTAAAGTGTAAGGCGTAAATGGTTCAGATTCACTAGAGTAGCGAGACAATGGCGTCGTAGTATTTTTTGCTCACGGGGATGTTTTTTACCCCGTGTTGGTCCAATTGGGCCAGTGCGTAGCCGTTGGCGTCTTTCTTAAGGAGGTCCACGTGGGCGGCGTTGACAAAGAAACTGCGGTGGCAGCGGACCAGCCCGTGGCGCTGAAGAATATCTTCCAGGGCGCGCATAGAGGAGCGGAGTTCGTAGTCCTTCACCTTTCCGTTGTCCAGGTGCACAATGTGGACGTAGTTTTCTTCGGCCTCAATATAAAGGACGGCCTCGGAGGAAACCACCAGCTTGAGGCGCTTCTGCTCGTCCTGGAAGCGGATGAGGGTTTTCTCGTCCACTACCGGGGCTCCTTCCAGGCGCTTGCCCAGCACGTGCAACTGAACGGCCATAGAGATGATGGAGAGCGGGAAAACCAGGATGCCGGCCATATACAGCACGCAGAGCGACATAGTGGCAAAATACGGCCTTACGCCGGCCCAGCCAATACCCATAGGAATGCTCAGGAACAGACCGCAGAGGATCACTTCTCCAAAGCACCAGAGAACATAGAGAGACCAGTTGAGGTCAATGATGCGCTTGAGGAGGAACAGCAGCAAACGGGAGAACACCATCACACCCAACACAATGAGGGTAGCCACAATGAGGTTGAGGGCGTAGAGGCCCTTTCCCACGGCCAGGAAGGTGTCTATGTCAAAAGGCTTGTAGGCCAGAACGAACAAAAAGAAAAAGATGGGGACAGCCGTGAAGAACATCACGTTCACGGGCATCTTGTAAAATGTACGGGCTATGGTTTTCATGGTCTCTTTTCTGGCTGACAAAGATACAAATAATTCCGGATAAGGCGCCATATAAGGCTCAAACGGTCAATCTGTTTCAAAATTGCCAAAAAAAGTGTATATTTGCACGTTTATAGCTGTAGGAAACTAAAAATTATTATAAACTAATTAGAGAATTTATGGCAGACAAGAAGAAAAGAGTCTATCGCTTTGGCGGAAAGCACGCTGAAGGCGATGGCAAGATGAGAGAACTTCTGGGCGGCAAGGGCGCCAACCTGGCCGAGATGAACCTCCTCGGTATGCCCGTTCCCGCCGGTTTCACCATTACCACCGAATGCTGCACGGAATATTATCGTCTGGGCGGTGGATATACCCCTGAACTCCGTGCCGAAGTGGCAGACGCCCTCGAAGCCACCGAAAAAATCATGGGCAAGAAATTCGGAGATCCCAACGACCCGCTCCTCGTTAGCTGCCGCTCCGGCGCACGCAGCTCTATGCCGGGTATGATGGATACCATCCTCAATATCGGCCTTTGCTCCGCTACCATCCCCGGTCTTATCAAGAAGACCAACAATCCCCGTTTCGTATATGACGCTTACCGTCGTCTCATCATGATGTATTCCGACGTTGTGATGGAGAAGGCCGAAGGCATCGAACCCGCAGACGGCCAGGGCATCCGCCAGCAGCTGGACCGTATGATGGAAGAGGTCAAGAAGGCCAACGGTTACAAGAGCGACACCGAGCTCACCGCAGATCAGCTCAAGGATCTGGCCGAAGCTTTCAAGGTACGCATCAAGGAAGTCCTGGGTGTAGAATTTCCGGACGACGCCAAGGCCCAGCTTTGGGGTTCCATCGGCGG
>JAEEQI010000102.1 GCA_016285215.1 Bacteroidales bacterium
TCCACATTGTGAACCCCCTGAGCTCCGACCTCAACGTGATGCGGCAGACCCTGCTGCTCAACGGTCTGGAGGTAGTGGCCTACAACCTCAACCGTCAGGCGGTCTCCCTCAAGTTCTTCGAGTACGGCTCCGTATACCAGCGCCTGCCTCAGATGGACGGCACCACCCTGGCCGGTTATGAAGAGCACCGCTGCTTCTCGCTGTTCATCAGCGGAACCCCGGACAAGGCCTGGCGCAATCCCGCCCAGAAGTCCAATTTCTTCCTCCTGAAGGGTTATGTGGAGGCCCTGATGGCCCGTTACCGCATTGACGTGAACAGCCTGGCCACCGGCGCCGCTCCCGCAGACCTCTTCTCCGAGGGCATTACCTACTGCCTGCCCGGCAAGGAGCCCAAGCTCCTGGCTACCCTGGGTACCCTGAACCCCGTCGTTTGCAAACGCTTCGGCATCAAGCAGCCCGTGTTTGCCGCCGAGATCAACTGGGAAGTCCTGTTCACTCTCATCAAGCGTGACAAGTTCTCCTTCAAGGAACTGCCCCGCTTCCCGGAGGTGCGCAGAGACCTGGCCCTCCTGCTCAATGAAGGCGTCGCCTATGCAGACGTCCGTCAGTGCGCCCTGCGGGCCGGCAAGAAGCTCATCAAGAGCGTGAGCCTCTTTGACGTGTACCGCGGCGAGAAGATTCCCGAAGGCAAGAAGCAGTACGCCCTTAACTTTGTGCTTCAGGATCCCGAGCGCACCCTCACCGATACCGAGGTGGAAAGCACTATGAACCGCGTGCTCACCGCCCTGCAAAATGAACTGGGAGCCACGCTTCGCTAATGAAAAAGCTTCTTCTGCTCATTGTGCCGTTTATGCTGGCGGTCTCCTGTCACAGGGGTCCGGAGCTCATTCCGCGCGATGAGATGGAAGAGATTATGCGCGAAGTTCTCCTTCAGGACCAGTACCTCAAGGTCACTTCCCAGCCCAAGCGGCTGATGGATACCACGCTGGTCTACGAGGGTGTCTTTGAGAAGTACGGCTACAACACGGACGATTACCTCCACAGCCTGGAGTATTACCTGGAAGACCCTTCCCGGATGGAAAAACTGATGGAGAAGGTGGAGGAGCGCCTGAAGAAGGAAGCCAAGGTGGTGGAAGAAGAGGTGAAGGAGCAGAACTGGCGCGAGGATTTCCTCCGCATCTATAACCTTCGGCCCGAAAAATTCCGTCTGCCCCAGCCGCGTCCTTCGGCCGTAGATACGCTGTACGTGCAGTTCAACAAGGATTCGCTCAGTTACAGCCCCCGCAAAAAGAAGTTCAAGAGATGACCCGATACGCTGCCAGATATCTGTATACGCTAACTTCGCCCCTTCCCCTGGAAAACGCCTACGTGGAAGTGGACAATGACGGCGTAGTGATGGGAACCGGCCTGTGCGAGGAAGGCGAGACCGTCCTGGACGGCGCCCTCTGCCCGGGTATGGTCAACGCCCACTGCCACGTGGAACTGTCCTATATGAAGGGCCTCTTCCGCAAGGGGACGGGTATGGCCGGCTTCATTGACCAGATCAATGCCCTCCGCGATACCTCCTCCCTGGAAGACAAGGTCCGTGCCCTGAAAGAGGGTATGGACAAGATGTACAAGGAAGGGGTGGTGGCTATGGCCGATATCTCCAACTGCGACGATTCCTTTGCCGTCAAGGCAAGGCATCCTATGTATACCCGCACCTTCCTGGAGGTTTTCGGGGCCGATCCCAACGGCTGGGAAGCCGTTATCAGGGATGTGAAGGCCCTGGAGGCCAAGGCCCGGTCCATGGGCCTGGATGCCGCTCCCACGCCGCACTCCTGCTACACTATGAGCCCGGCGCTGGTGACCGCCTCTTCCGTGGAGGGTCTCAAGAGCGGATTCCTGAGCTTCCACAGCGAAGAATCCGACGAAGAAGAGGAGATGATGATGTACGGCCGCGGCCCCATGTGGGACAACCGCATAGCCAACGGCATCCCCACTCCTCCCGTAACGGGAACCTCTTCCCTGCAGTACTTCCTGGACCGCCTGGCGGCCGGGGTACCCCTGCCGGTTTCCGGTCACGTGCTGCTGGTGCACGAGTGTTCCCTCACGGCCGAAGGCGTCAAAGCGGCCCGTGCCGCCCTCAAGGAGCCTTTCCTGGCCGTGTGCCCCCTTTCCAACCGGTTCATTCACAACACCCTGCCGCCCATCGGCCTTATGAAGGAGTCGGGTATTCCCATCTGCGTGGGAACGGATTCCCTCTCCTCCAACGACGACCTCTGCCTGCTGGACGAGCTTTTCTGCCTGCAGGAGGCTTTTGACGTGCCGCTGGGAGAACTCCTTACCTGGGCCTGCCGCAACGGCGCCCGCTTCCTGGCCAAGGAGGAACTGGGCACTTTGGAGCCCGGCAAGAAGCCCGGCATCGTGTTCATTGACAACCTGGCCCAAGGTAAGCTTACCAAGGCCTCAACCTCCCGCCTGCTATGATGAGGGAAGCTACCGTTTTCGGCCCCATTTTCAGCCGCCGGCTGGGGAGCTCCCTGGGCATCAATCTGTTGCCGCAGGAAGGGAAGGTCTGCAACTTTGACTGCATCTACTGCGAGTGCGGCTGGAACAAGGACGGACTGGGAGACCGCGTTCTTCCTTCGGCCCTGGATGTTCGCAGGGCCCTGGAAGCCAAGCTGGTGGAATGTTCTGCCGCCGGCACCCCCATCGATTCCATTACTTTCTCCGGAGACGGCGAGCCCACGCTCAATCCCGAGTTCCCGGCCATCATTGACCTCACGCTGGAACTGCGGGACCGCTTTTATCCCAAGGCCAAGGTGTCGGTGCTGTCCAACGCCACGCGCATTGACCGCCCCGGCGTGTTTGAGGCGCTCCGGAAGGTGGACAACCCCATCCTCAAGCTGGATGCTCCCACGGATGAGCAGGTGGCCCTCATCAACCATCCGGAAGGGAAGTATCACGTGGCCGATGTGGTTAAGCAGCTGGCCCGTTTTGAAGGGGACTTTGTGCTGCAGACTATGTTCCTGCGCGGTCCCGGCTGGGAAAGCGGCCAGTGGGTCCAGGGCTGGATGGAGATTGTTAGAGAACTCAAACCCCGCGAGATTATGGTGTACACCATTGACCGCGAGACCCCTATGAAGGGGCTGGGAAAATATACCGTAGAGGAGATGCGCGCCCTGGTGCAGCCTCTATTGGATGAAGGATTTCAAATTCAAATCAAAGGATAAATTATGTCTATTTCCGCTAAATACGGCTATACGCCCAACCAGGAGGCCATTGCGCGTAGCCTGGAAGTGATTGCCGCCGGTCTGGAAGAGGTGGCTTCCGAGAGTCTGTACAAGGCCTGCTTTGGCATTATGGATCAGACCACCCTGGCCAACGAAGACACGCCCGAGCGGGTGAAGAACCTGGTGGAGAAGGTCAACGCCTTTGCCGGTGACTATCCCGGCTGGCCGCTGCCCGCCTCCATCTGCGTGTATCCCAACTTTGCTTCCGTAGTGGCTTCTACCCGCAAGGTCCCGGTGAACGTGACCACCGTAGCCGGCTGCTTCCCCACGTCGCAGAGTTTCCTGGAGGTTAAGCTCCACGAGATTGAACTGGCCGTGCGTGGCGGTGCCGACGAAATTGACATTGTGCTGGCCCTCAACAGCTTCCTGGCCGGAGACTACCAGAAGGCCGGTGAAGAAATCAAGGCCTCCCGCGAGTGCATTGACCGCGTGGCCAAGGAACTGGGCCGTCCCGTGGTTCTCAAGGTAATCCTGGAGACGGGCCTGCTGGTAACGCCGGAAAACATTGCCGACGCCTCCTTCCTGGCTATGGAGAACGGGGCCGATTTCATCAAGACTTCTACCGGAAAGGTAAAGGTGAACGCCACTCCGCTGGCTGCCTATGTGATGTGCGAGTGCATCAAGAAGTACTACGAGAGAACCGGCAAGAAGGTGGGCTTCAAGGCCGCCGGCGGCATTGCCTCGGCCCTGGACGCCGTCTGCTACTGGACCATTGTCAAGAGCATCCTGGGAGAGGAATGGCTCAACAAGAACCTCTTCCGCTTTGGTGTTTCCTCCCTGGCCAACAAGCTCCTGAGCGCCGTAGAACAGAAAACTGTAACGTACTTCTAATAGAGGTATATATAAATGAAAAAAGGCTGAAAATTTTCCAGCCTTTTTTCGTGCGCGAAATCAGAGTCGAACTGACACGTCCTTTCGGACACTACCTCCTGAGAGTAGCGCGTCTACCAATTCCGCCATCCGCGCATCAATTTGGGACTGCAAATATACGCACTTTTTTTGAAACTCCAAATAAAATTATCAGATATCCATCCGCACCGGAATTACTTTTTCCCAAAGGTTGCTCCGGACCAGGAGATCGGTAACGGAAAGGCGGATTTCGAGGGGTAAATCCTCCAGATCCGGAGCGGTCCAGTCGTAACCCGATTCCAGCATATAGGTGCCCAGGGGGAAGGAGCGGACCACCTGGTCGGGCAAGGTAATGTCCAGCCAGAGTTCGCGGTCGGGTTCCTGGCGGGGGAGGCGGGCGGTAAAGCCGGCATCCAGCCGGCAGGAGAAGTCTCCCTCTACCGGCTGTCCGTCCCGGTCCAGGCCGTCTATGCCTCCCCGGATCTGGGCCCAGTAGGGTTCTCCCCATCCCGAGGGGCCGTCAAAACTGAGCGACAGCGTGCAGAAGTGCTTGTTCAGCTGCACCGCCACTCTGGCAGAGTCACAGAGGGTATTGACCAGCTCTGAGTACAGGTAGATGGGCGGGCACTCGTAGCCGTAGGGGATTTCCAGGTTTTCTTCCGGGTCCAGTTTCACGCCCGATACGGCCAGCAGACGGATCTTGCCCTTAGGGGCCTCCACCAGCATCACGGTATCGTTTCGGGCGGTGTAGGAGGCTCTGTGCTCGCCGGCCACCACCTGCACGGTAACGGGACCGGGCAGGTGATGGAGCTCGATGCTCAGGGCGCAGGGGCAGAGTTCCCGGTTCTCCTTGACGGAGCAGGAGAGCACCAGCAGCAAGCCGGCCAGCAGCATTCTAGAAGACATAGACCAGAGCCAATAAGAGGTCGTTGGGAAGAATGAAGCCGCGGTCTCCCTTTTCCTTGACGAGTCCGCACACGGGACAGGAATAGGTGGTGTAGCGGTCCCAGCCGCCCCAGAATCCTATCCCAATGTCCACGTTGAGGTGAGGGTTGATCATATAGGAGTAGCCTCCCGACAGACCAATGCCCAGGCGGTCTCCCTCGTCCGTGAGCGGGCTCTTGATGCCGCCGCGGTTGTATTCCTGAAACTGCAGGCGCGTGCCGGCCCACCAGCCGGAGTACACGTGCCAGGGCCACCAGCGCACGCCGGCTCCCACCACCTGCTGGCGGGCGTTGACGGGTTCCCCGTTCTTCTTGAAATGGAAGGGGTTGAGCTTGGCTACCGCCGTGGCCGACCAGTGCTGGCTAAAGGCCACTCCTCCCTCAATGTTCAGGGTTCCAAAGTTGGCATAGTCCACCAGGTTGGTCTGCACGGCCCATTGCTGGGCCCGGGCGCTCAGGCACAGGACCACCAGGCCCAGGGCCAGAAGAATTCGTTTACTTGCCATAATGCTGGAAGGTTTGGTTGATAACGGTTTCGCGGTCCGGGAGAAGGGCAATGAGCTGTTCCTTGAGGTCGTCGGTTGAGGTAACTTCGCCGGTGAGGGCCCGGAACAGTTCTCCGCGGCTGATTCCGCGCTCATACAGATAGGTAAAGATGTCGGGCTTGAACCAGTAGGTGTTGCCAAACTGCTTGATGGTGCCGCCGTAGCGCTCTTTCTTGAGGGTCTCCTGCATAAAGAAGGCCCACATTTCCCCAATCTCGCAGTAGCAGGCTTTGTCGTCGTTGCCGCTTCCGTAGGCCTTGCCGCCCTCGGTCAGGAACGACTGAATCACATAGTCTATGTAAGGCGTCCAGAAGTCTACGCCCACCTGTGCAAAATGGCTGGTGTGGGCCAGTTCGTGGACGGTAATCTCATAGATTTCCGCATAGGTCTTTTCCTTGGTGCCAATGGTTACGTCCGGCAGGAAAACCTTCACGAGCGGGAGGTATACACCAACATACGTCTGGATGAGCGTATGGTTGATGAAGGCCCCGTGGTGCAGCATATTGGCGCTGGAATCCTTGAGGTCGGGGAAGATCCAGATGCGGAGGTCTCCGGGCGGCGGGGTAATGTCCAGGTCGTCCTCCGTGCAGCGGGAGTAATAGTCGTAGGCGGCGTTGTTAACCACGCAGCGGCGGAACAGGGCGCCTTCGCTTTTCTGGGTAACGTGGAGGTCAATACCGCTGGATTCCCCCTTGCCCAGTGTACTCACCGAGGCGGGTACCAGCAGGAAGTTGAAGCCAATGTTGAAGCCCTTCTCGTTCTGGAAGACCAGGCGGTAGCGGGGCGTTCCGGAGAACTTCTTGGTCATCTGGTAGTAGCCGTCGCGGTCCGTGAAGCAGGTGTTGATCTTGACAAAGATGTTGGCCACTACTTTTACGCCGGCCACGCCAAAGGGCTTGCCTCCGCTGAACAGAGGGTCTTCAATGGTAATGCGGCCGCTGGGCGTCTGGGCTTCGGCCTTGGTGATGGAGTTCTGGACCAGAAGGCGCTCGTTGCCGGTAATGCGGAAGGCCTCCCGTTCCACGGCTTCCCAGTCAATGTCGTCCGCCGCGCGCGTAGTGGGCGCGTGTTCGGAGATGTACACCTCGTCCAGCAGTTCGTAGCGGATGCCTTCGGGAATCTTCTGGTCCCGGGGCACCACGGCGTACTGCCAGGTAATGGCGTTGTCTCCCACCTCGGGGTCCTGATAGTAGTCTCCTTCCCGCAGGATTTCATAGTCCATAGGGTGGTCCAGCAGGTACAGCCCGCTCTGCTGCAGGGCTGTAAACTCCTCGTTGTTTTTGGGCAGGAACCTTACATAGAGGTCGGTAGCCGTAATGTCCACGCGGTCGGCCTTGGTGCCGTACACATTTGCCAGGGCCTGTTGCATATTGGCCACGGTGTAGGGGTCGTCCAACTTCTTTCCCAACTGAATCATCCCGTGCTGCAGCGTTGGATCTGGGTAGTTCCCGGAGTTAATCTCCGGCAGGGCCGATTGGTTGCACGCCACCAGCGAGCAAATCGGCAGAAGGAAGAGAAACAGTCTTTTCATAACGCTTCAATTTTGTGCAAAGCTGAGAAAAGTTATCGGTGTAACGAATAATGAAACGTTTAATTGCATTTTGGGCCTTACAGGCCCTTGGAAGGCCGATTTTTGAAAGCAACCAAACGGATAATTGCAGCTTTTTTACAAAAAGGGGCTGTCGGCGCGGGAGTTTTTCGGCCCTACAACCCCCTGGAAGGCCGAAATGAAAAAAAATATTGGTATCACTCCTACCGTGCACAAGTTGTCTCTTTCGGGAAAATAATGTATCTTTGCGGGATTTTTTGAAGCTATAGAAAAGACGCAATATGCAGGACATCAGAAACATCGCCATCATTGCCCACGTAGACCACGGTAAGACCACCCTGGTGGACCGTATGATCTACCAGGCCAACCTGGTGCGCAAGCCCGAAGACCTGGGCAACCTCATCCTGGACAACAACGACCTGGAGAGGGAGCGTGGCATCACCATTCTCGCCAAGAACGTTTCGGTAACGTATAAAGGCGTAAAAATCAATATCATTGATACTCCCGGCCACTCCGATTTCGGTGGAGAGGTAGAGCGTGTGCTCAATATGGCCGATGGCGTGCTCCTGCTGGTAGACGCCTTTGAGGGTTGTATGCCCCAGACCCGCTTTGTGCTCAACAAGGCCATCGATATGGGCAAGAAACCCATTGTGGTTATCAACAAGGTGGACAAGCCCAACTGCCGCCCCGACGAGGTCCAGGAAGAAGTGTTTGAACTGATGTTCAACCTGGGCGCCAACGAGGACCAGCTGGACTTCAAGACCATCTACGGCAGCGCCAAGCAGGGCTGGATGTCCAAGGACTGGAAGCAGCCCACCCAGGATATCACCGCCCTTCTGGATACCATCCTGGAAGAGATTCCCGCTCCCGAGATGAGGGAAGGAACGCCCCAGATGCTGGTGTCCTCCCTGGAGTACAGCCCCTATGTGGGCCGAATCGCCGTGGGCCGCATCACCCGCGGTATCCTCAAGACCGGTATGCCCGTCTCGCTGTGCAAGCGTTACGATATTGTAGAGAAGAGCAAGATCAAGCAGCTGATGGTGTTCGAAGGCCTGGGCAAGGCCAATGTGGACGAGGTCCAGTGCGGCGACATCTGCGCCGTGGTGGGTATCGAAGGCTTCGAGATTGGTGACACCATTGCCGATATCGAGAACCCCGAAGCTCTCCCGCCCATCGCCGTGGACGAGCCCACTATGAGTATGCTGTTTATGATCAACAACTCGCCCTTCTTTGGCAAGGACGGTAAGTTTGTGACATCCCGCCACATCAAGGACCGTCTGGAGAAGGAACTGGAGAAGAACCTCGCCCTTCGCGTCAAGCCCGGTATCAATGCCGACAGCTTTGTGGTGTACGGCCGTGGCGTGCTGCACCTCTCGGTGCTCATTGAGACTATGCGCCGCGAAGGCTTCGAGCTCCAGGTGGGTCAGCCCAAGGTGCTGGACAAGACCATCAACGGCCAGCG
>JAEEQI010000103.1 GCA_016285215.1 Bacteroidales bacterium
GTATGGCGACTATTAACAGAACCATCGCTGCTTATACTGAGTACGTTGAGGAGGCCGAAAAGGAGATTAAGCCTGCACAAATTGCTGTGGCTTTGGCGAATCAAGAAATCGGCGTTGCCGAAGCTAATGCAGATGAGGCATATAGTAAGTACACTAATTATTATAATTCCCACGATATTACCCCTGAAGCAGAGAATGAACTGAGTGCTCTTCATGATTACAGACGAGCTCTTGAAAATTATGATAGGGCTCAGACTGACTACAATGAAGCTGCCATCGTTCTGTTTGGTGCCGTTCCCAACTTCGAAGCTACGGACGAAGGTGATGGTGGTGAAGGTGACGAAGGCGCCGTGGAAGGCCTGATTGACAAGGTGGTCCGTATGGAGAATGAAGCCTACGAGGCTGCTTTGATTACTGCTGAGAAAGAGCATGCAAAGAATGAGGCTTATAAGGAGGTAGATCCCGAACTGGAACAGGCCATCGAGACCGCCAAAACCAACCTCAAGAACCAGGTAGACGTGGTTATTGCCAAAGAAAAGGAAGAAGAAGCCGCTCTCATCGCTTGGCATGCCGCAGAGATTGAATATAAGGCCGATCCTACCGATGCCAAAAAGACGGCTGCCGAAGGGAAAAAGACCGAATGGGAAACTGCCGTAGAGGCCACCAATACCGAAAAGGATAAACTCCCGGCCCTCAAGCAGGCTGTATCCGACGCCAAGGCAGCTTGGGATGCTGTTTCCCAACCTTATCAGGAGGCCGTTAAGGCTTATGAATCCGCCAAGACTGTTTCCGATAAACTCTATGCCGATTGGCAGGCTGCCAAGGCAGAATTGGGTGAAAAGGATGACGCTCCCGCCCGGACCGGTTCGGCTTATGCAGTGTTCAAGTATGCCGCAAATCTGTTAGAAACAAGACAGGGACAAAAGGAGAATGCTTTTGAGGCTCTTAAAAATGCCCACGAGGCAAATCCCGATGACACCTCTGAGTACAATCAGCTCTGGATGGACTATTTGGACGCCCTGGCTGCTGTAGCTGTGGCAAATACTGCTGCGCAAAATGCTCAGAATGAGCTTAATAAGCTCTACCAGGGTACTGATGCCAAGTATCCTAATTACACTTATAGGAAGAGGTGTATTGATTGGGATTATGCAGATTATTTCCCGGATGATTGGGATTACAATCTGTATATCAGTGTGTCTTATGCTGCTTGGTATGCCGGAGACACTCTCCCTCCTATTGATGCATTTAATTATCCCGGTAGCCTTGTAGCTCGGTTCGAGTGGTACCAGGAGCAGCTTGAGAATCTGCAAGTGTCCGCCAGCAGGTGGTATGAAATGACCGACTATGCTATATATGAAAAAACTCTTGACGAAGTCAGGGAGAGACTTATGGTCTACGATACCGAAGAGGAAGATTATATGGCCTTCATCGAGCAGATGCAGGAGATAGAGAACGCCCTAATTTCTGCCAAGATGACGTATCTTAGAGCCAAGAATGAATCTATCGCTCCTGATACGGCCCTTCAGGTTCTCAACGAACTCCTTGTAGCTAAGATTTACAGCAGCACGGGTAGCGATGAGCTGGCCATTTCTGAACTCGAGGCCAAGATCAGGACTGCTGGTCTGGAACTCAAGGCCCTTGAGGAGGAATTGATTGACCTTCGCGCCCAGCTTCTTCTTGGTATGAAGGATAAGGAGGGCAAGTATACCGCTGCTAAGATTGCTGAACTCCAGAACGAGATTCAAAAGCTCCAGGTTGAGATAGAAATGAGAGCTACTCTCATTGACCAGTATCTCGAGATCCTCGGACAGCTTCTTGGTGGACAAGAGGTAGAGTAGAATAGTTCCTGCCTTATTTTAAGATTACTTTACAAGCCAGTACAATGAATATCAAACGTATATTTGCTTTTGCCGCAGCATTGCTCGTCGGGGTTAGCGTCCTGGCGCAGGAAGGGCCGTACAAGCCCGTGCGTCTGGGTGTGAGTGTAACCGTGGGGAGTAACGCTTATGCAGGCATCAGTGCCCTGCCTGGCACGCTGGCTTCATACGAAAGCGAAGCCTTGTCCGGAAACTGGATGGACAAGGCTCCGACTTTCGGCATTGAAGGCAGTATGATTCTGGTAGACCGCATTAAACTGGATCTGGGAGGAGGCTTCAATTTGGGCTTTAATCCCGGCTATCCCGGCGCAGAGGGAACCGGCACCCGGACGGGTGACATTCCCGCCTACGAGCCGGTAGCTTTCCAGAAGAGCGCGTCGTACCTGGCATACATGGCAGTGAGCTACTACTTCCGGATTCCCACCATTCCCGCTCTTCGGCCTTCCGTAGGTCTGCGTTTTGGCGCTACTTATGCCAACAACCTGCAGATTAAGGACGACGAAAACTGGATGGGTACTTCCATCGGGGAGAATTACACCCTGGGTGGAGCCGTAATAGCAGGTATTGACTACTACTTTAGCCGCAACTTCTTTGTGGGTATGGGCGTAGATCTCTTCCGCTATGTTTACGGTGTTACCTCCCAGCGTCCCCAGGAAGGTCTGAGCCTCCTGGCGGCCGATACGCACAATTTCGGTTTCCTGGGTGCTCCCAAGATCAAGATTGGATTCGTATTCTAATCCCGATACACTCTCTCAAAAGTCCCGACTCTCCTAGCCGGGACTTTTTTTTGTTTCTGGAAAGAAATGCGTATCTTTACAAGACAGAAACACTAGGACTATGACCTTCACTATGATTGTAGAGCTGCTCATTGTGTTGGCAGCACTGTATGTGGGTTCCCGTTACGGATCGCTGGCCCTGGGTGCCATCAGCGGCATCGGCCTGGCCATCCTGGTCTTTGGCTTTGGCCTCAAGCCGGGTACGCCCCCCACGGATGTAATCTATATCATCATTGCCGCGGTAACCTGTGCGGGTACTTTGCAGGCCAGCGGCGGTATGGACTGGATGATTCAGATAGCGGAAAAGATGCTAAGAAAGCATCCGGACCACATTACCTTCCTGGGCCCGCTGGTAACCTTCTTCCTTACCGTTCTGGTAGGTACCGGCCACGTGGTTTATACCATTATGCCCATTATCTGTGACATTGCCCTTAAGAAGAATATCAGGCCCGAGAGACCCTGCGGCGTATCTTCCGTAGCTTCCCAGGTGGGTATTACCTGCTCTCCCATTGCCGCGGCCGTGGTGGCCTTTGTGACCATCTCCAACGCCAACGGCTATATGGTGAGCATCCCGCAGGTGCTTATGGTTACCATCCCGGCCTGTCTGATTGGTCTTATGTGTGCCGCTGCCGCTTCTTACAAACGCGGAAAGGATCTGGACCAGGATACTATGTTCCTGGCCAGAAAGGCAGACCCTGAGATGTACCAGTATATGTACGGCAACTCCGCCACCACCCTGGACAAGGTCATCAGCAAAGAAGCCAAGGCTTCGGTGTTCATCTTCCTGGGCGCCCTGCTAATCATTGTGGGCTTTGCTTTCTGCCAGATGCTTCACACGGCAGACGGCAAGACCCTGGCCGCAGCTATGAACCTGCCCAAGATGAATATCTGCATCCAGATTATTATGCTTATGGCGGCCGCCTGCAATATTATGTTCTGCAAGGCCCAGCCCAAGAAAGCCGTGAGCGGAGCCGTGTGGCAGTCCGGTATGGTGGCCGTGGTGGCCATCTACGGCATTGCCTGGCTGGCCGATACGTATTTTGGCAACTATATGGACCAGATGAAGGTTATGCTGGCAGACCTGGTTACCAACTATCCCTGGAGCATTGCACTTGTGTTCTTTATGGTCTCCGTGCTCATCAATTCCCAGGGCGCCGTGGTAGTGGCTATGCTGCCCCTGGCCTACGAACTGGGTATAGCCGGACCGGTACTCCTGGGCGTATTCCCCAGCGTGTACGGCTACTTCTTCATCCCCAACTACCCGTCCGATATTGCTACGGTCAACTTTGACCGCTCGGGTACCACGGTGATTGGCAAGTACCTGCTAAACCACAGCTTTATGATGCCGGGCCTCATCAGTGTCATAGTAGCCACGATAGTGGGCTACTTGACAACCACAGTATTGTTCCCGGGATACTTCGCAAGCTTCATACAGTAAACGAAAAAGGCAGCCAATCGGCTGCCTTTTTCGTGATTCCGTTGGGATTCGAACCCAAGACCCACAGCTTAGAAGGCTGTTGCTCTATCCAACTGAGCTACGGAACCATCCTATAATGGGGTTGCAAAGTTAGCAAAAATTTTCTTTTTACAGCGAGCTCACGTAGAAGATGAGCTGAAGTTCGTGGCGCAGGGCATCGGAGAAGGTGAATTCTCCGTCTTCGCGGGCGGGGAAGGTGTCCGTGAGGGTGCCGCCTTCGTAGTCAATGGAAAGGCTGCTGATGCCCACCTCAATCATACGGGCCAGGTCTTCCATGGAGGGATAGACCAGAACGAAGTTTACGTCGTCTCTGGCCTGGAGAAGACCAATCACAGAACCGTCTGCGAGGGTAAAGCGTACGGCGGAGTCATAGGGGATGTGGAACTGTTCCTTGGTGCCAATCACAAAGTAGAGGTCTACATCGTCCTTGTCTCCGTTCTTGTAGGAGAGATGGGAGAGGAGGATGTTGTAGTCGTAGTTGGCGCCGCGGCCCACCAGGGGATTGGTGGTGGTCATAACGCTGGACACCGTTTCCTGTCTTTCGGCCAGGGTGGCTACAAACTCGGTGGTATTTTCGGAGGCCTTGAGGATGTTTTCGCAGTGGCGCTTGAGGAGGGAACCGAACTCGTTGTTGGGGAAGTTACCCTGTACATAATCGTCAGGGTCCCAGCCGGTTACTATGTCTACGGACTTGATGCCGCGAACCATCTTTTCCATATCCTCGCTCTCAATGGCGTACTTGAGCTGGGTGTACTTGGAGGAGGCGGGATACTGGCCAATCTGCTCCAGGCGGATGAGTTTGCCGTTGCTGAGGTTGATGCCCATCTTGACGCCCTTGGGGGCGGCGGTTGAGGCCTTCTTGGAGGGTTCCAGGGTGAGGTACATCAGGTACAGGGTGGAGCCGTCCGGGAAGCCCACCAGCTCTATGTTGCACTTTCCGGGAACGTTTCCAAAGGAGACGGACTCGGGAGTGGTAGCAATATGGGTCATTCCCTCTATACGGTAGTTGGCGCGGACTTGTTGGGCCTGCACGGCGGTACCCAGCAAAAGGGCCAGGGCGAGGATTGCCAGTTTCTTCATATTTGGAGTGTATTTGAGTGCAAATATAACATTTCTTACGCAAAAAATGGCTATCTTTGAAAGCTTAAAGAATAAAAGAGAATATGTATAAGTTCAAGCGAGTAAAAGTGACGGCTCCGCTTACGGAGTGGAACGAGCGTTACGTCCTTAGCATAGACAATCACCAGGAGATTATGGAGGCCCTGGCCCACTTCTGTAAGAAGCAGAAAATCAAGGCCGGAGAAATATCCGGCATTGGCGCCATCTCGGAAGCCACCTTCCGTTTCCTGGATCCCGCTACCAAGAAGTACGTAGACAAGACGTTCAACGAGCAGATGGAAATCACCAATCTCACCGGCAACATCTCGGCCAAGGACGGAGAACCTTACTTGCACGTACACCTTACCTGCAGCCGCCGGGACTATACCTGCGTGGGGGGTCATCTCCTTTCGGCCCGTATCAACGGAGCCTGCGAGCTTATGGTTACGGACTTCGGCCTTACTTCCCTGGGCCGCCGTGCAGACCCCGAGACCGGGCTCAACCTCTATGACTTTTAAGCAAAAAGTAGTATCTTTGTATGAATATACATAAATCGGAAAGTATGTCAACCATCAAAAGAAGTGTAGCGGCCATCTGTGCCGGCCTTTTCCTTGTGGCAGGCGTTGCCCTGGCACAGAGTACTATGACCGATACCCAGGTCCTCGAATATGTCCAGCAGGCCATCGCGTCCGGCAAAAGCCGTGACGACATGGTGGCCGAACTAAGCCTCCGCGGTGTTACCCGTGCCCAGGCCGAAAGAGTGTACGCCTTGTACCAGCAGCGTCAGGGCAGTGCAGAAGCCAAGAGCGTGATCCAGGATCAGGGCCGCCAGCATACCGTGAATGCAGTGGGAGATGAGGAGATAGAGTCTGCTGCCATTGTCGCTGCCGGAGAAATGCAGGTTTTTGGCCGGGATATCTTCCGTAACCGTACCATGAACTTTGCCCCCAGCGAGAATATGGCCACCCCGCGCAACTACAAGCTGGGCCCCGGAGATGAGGTGATCATTGATATCTTCGGCCATAACCAGGCCACAGTTCGTCAGACCATCTCCCCGGAAGGAAGCATCAACGTAGACGTGCTGGGCCCGCTGTACCTGAGTGGTAAAACCATCGAAGAAGCCAACAGCTACCTGAAAAAGCGCCTGTCTTCCATCTACGGAGGTTTGGGTAAAGCCGGCACCGAAATGCGCCTGAGCCTGGGCCAGATCCGCTCCATCCAGATCAATGTGATGGGCGAAGTGACCAGCCCCGGCACGTATGTGCTTTCCGGTTTTGCCACCGCTTTCCACGCCATTTACCGTGCCGGCGGTGTCAAGGAGCCCGGTACCCTGCGTAACATCCGTGTAGTCAGAGGAAACAAGGTGGCGGCGACCATTGACGTTTATGAGTTCATCATGAAGGGTCTCCAGAGCACGGACATCCGACTGGAAGAAGGAGACGTGATTCTGGTTCCCACCTATACGGACATTGTCCAGCTGGAAGGTTCTGTCAAGCGCCCGATGTTCTTTGAAATCAAGAAGGGAGAGACCGTGGCCGACGTCCTGGAATATGCCGGTGGTTTTGCCCTGGAAGCCAACGAGAGTGCCGTGACCGTTTTCCGCCAGGAAAAAACGGCTCTGGAGGTCCACAGTGTGCCGGAGACTGAATTCGGTACTTTCCGTCTCAACAACGGTGACCGCATTGATGTGGGCAAACGCCAGTCCCGTTTTACCAACCGCACCTCCATCATCGGTTCCGTGTACTTCCCGGGAACCTACGAACTGGGAGACACCCGTACCGCCAAGGGATTGGTGGAGAAGGCCGGTGGCCTGCTGCCGGAAGCCTTCACGGACCGCGTGGTTCTCTATCGTGAGCACCTGGACAAGACGCAGGAGGTTATCTCCCTCAACCTGACCAACATTATGAACGGCACCCAGCCGGACTTTGTGCTCGAGAACAACGATGAACTGTTCATCGCCAGCAAGGAAGACCTCAAGGACCGCGGCACAATGACCATCAGCGGTATGGTCAAGAAGCCCGGTGTATATCCGTTTGCAGAGAATTCCACCATTGAAGACTTCATTATCATGGCCGGCGGCCTGCAGGACGGTGCCTCTACCTCCCGTGTAGACGTAACCCGCCGCAAGAAAGACGCCAACGGCCTGGTAGCCACCAGCGATATTGGTGAACTGTATACTTTTGCCCTCAAGGACGGCCTCATTGCCGGCGGAGACCGCGGCTTTGTGCTGGAACCTTACGATGAGGTGACTGTTCACCAGAGTCCTTCCTACAATGCCCAGCGCCACTTTGTGGTGAGCGGAGAAGTGAACTTCCCCGGAGAATATACCATCACCAGCCGTGAGGAGCGCGTTTCCGACCTCATCTCCAAGGCTGGCGGCCTTACGGATTACGCCTACATCAAGGGCGCCCGTCTGGTGCGCGAAGCCACCGCCGAGGAAATCACCCAGGCCCGTGAACTGGGCCAGCTCCTGGTGAAGCAGATAGACAGTACCGCCGCCATGAATATGGAGCGGAATACCCTCAAGACCGGAACCCGTCACTACAGTATCTCCCTGGATCTGGAATCGGCCCTGGCCAACCCCGGCGGCCCGGCAGATGTCATTCTCCGCGAGAATGACCGTCTGGAAATCCCCGTGCAGTCCAATGTGGTACGTGTGTTTGGTGCCGTTATGTATCCCACTGCCGTTAACTGGAATGAAAAGATGACCGTGGCAGATTACATTGACGCCGCCGGCGGTTATTCCCAGAACGCCCGCAGAGCCAAGAAGTATCTGGTGTCTATGGGCGGCCGCGCCAAGAAGGTGCGTTCCAACATGCGGGTAGAACCCGGCTCCGAAATCTTTGTCCCGGACAAGGAGAAAAAGAACGAGAAGAGCGATTATACAGGTCTTATTGCCATCAGTTCGGCTGCCGCTTCCCTGGGAACGCTGGGCGTAGCCGTCACCACTTTGGTTAGTACCCTCAGCAAGAAATAATTGAGCTATGGAAGAGAATCTGAACAACCCTCCCTATCAGGAGTCTTACGACGACGAGTTCGAGATTGACTGGATGGGCATCCTGACCAAGTTGCTCAAGCACTGGAAGCAGATCATCCTCATTGGCTTTATCTTTGGTTGCCTGGGTGTGGTATCGGCCCTTTTGATGAAGAGGACCTACAATGTAACCATGACCCTGGCCCCCGAACTGCAGAGCCGCTCCTCTTCCAGCCT
The DNA here is from genome assembly GCA_016285215.1 of Bacteroidales bacterium. The sequence goes on from JAEEQI010000103.1 coordinate 8,440, forward strand.
TTCCAGCCTCACCAATATGCTGGGACTGGGCGGTGCAACCCTGGGAAACACCACGGATGCCATGAACATCACCCTCTTCCCGGAGATTAGCCACAGCACGCCTTTTCTGGCCGCTCTGCTGGATGTTCCGCTAACTTCCTACGTGAGCCCCAAGCAGGCCGAGGAGGGAGCACAGC
>JAEEQI010000104.1 GCA_016285215.1 Bacteroidales bacterium
ATCATTTCGGGATTATGCCGACCCAGGAAAGGATTTGAAATCATCAGCAGGTCAGCATCGAAATCTTCAGAGTACGAGATGTCCGTAAATTCGGTTGTCATCTGCCAGATGAGAAAGTCCCCCGCCGTGACTTCAAACAGTTTGTGGCCACAGAAAAAAGACATCTTTCCACCCTTGCAGAGCAGATGGATGTGGTAGTCCCTGTGGAAGGCCTCAGGGCGGACGAAATCGGTAAGGGTATTATAAATCAGGTAGTCTTGCATTCCTTTAGGTTGCTTTACAAGGCAAATATAAGCATTTTCTAACAAAACGGAAAAATGGGTAAATCATTCCGCATTTAGGGTAACGATACTCTGTGAAATGCCCCTTAACTTTGCGCCAGAAAACAGACTTTGGGATTAATTGATTATCTTCGCAATATGAGACTCATCACTATGCTTTTACAATCTATCGTCATTTTCTTCTCCCACGCGGGAGACAACTACAGTGTGGGCAATATCGAGGTGGGCAACACCAAAATCGTGGCCGATTACATCTCTGAGATTACAGGCGCCGATCAATACGAGATCGTCACCCATAAGTACGACGGAATGGCCTACACGCCGCTGATCAACCTTGCAAAGGAAGAGGCCAACAAGGGCGAATTACCGCCCTACGAGGGTGCTGCGCCGGACCTTTCCAAGTACGACACCGTCTTCATTGGCGGTCCCATCTGGTGGGGCACGTATCCGCAGGTAATGTTTACCCTGTTCCGTGACATCAACCTGGACGGAAAGACAGTCATCCCGTTCACCACCCACGAAGGCAGCGGGCTTGCCTCCACCGTCCAGGACGTGAAAAAGGCTTTCCCGAAGGCTGATGTCAAACCGGGGTTCGCCATCTACGGTCACGAAGTCCGCACAGGCCGTGCCAAAGTGGAGAAATGGCTGAAGGGATTAGGCTGGTGAATTTGATTCTATCGGCGTAAAGCCTTAATGAATCGCTGGATTTTCAGCAGCCCTTCCAGAAACCGGAGGTTCGAGATTCGGAGTGTTTGGTCATCTAATACCGGCTCACAAAATCCGTGACTAGCTTGAAGACGGGCTCGTAGCTGTCAAAGACGGCGGTTTTCCAGTTGTCAAAGATGGTGTGGTAATACTGGAAAGCATCGCCGTTTTCGTTCTCCAGGAAGATGCAGGGGACGTGGCGGGTGGCAAAGGGATAGTGGTCGCTGTTGGCCGCCAGGTCTCCGCGGTGGAGGGCCCTGAAGTACTGCTTTTCTCCGTTGATCTGTTCAAACAGGGCAAAGCCGCGCAGGCCTTCGTCGCTGCATTCGCAGTACTGGACGGGGTTGTTGTCCCCAATCATATCGATGTTGAACAGATATTTGATCTGGGAAAGAGGCACAACGGGATGCTGGGCAAAGAACTCGGAGCCCCGCAGGTTGGCGTCTTCTCCGGAGAAGGCAATGAAGTACATATCATAGGAGGGCCGATGCCGGGCATAGTAGGCCGCCAGCGTTACGATGGTGGCCGTTCCGGAGGCGTTGTCGTTGGCACCGGCGTAGAACACCTTCTTTCCCAGGTTGCCCAGGTGGTCATAGTGGGCGGTGAAAACGTAGCAACTGTCGTGGCGCTCTCCCTCCACCTTGGCAATGACGTTGAAGATCTCACAGTCTTTCATAAAAACGTTGTCCACGTTGGCGCGGACGGTTTTTACGCCTTCAATGGATTCCGGGGTAACCCAGATGATGGGCTTGTCCACCACGTGGTCTCCGTAGGCCTTGAAGAACTTGATGGGGGAGGCCCAGGTGTAGATGAGTCCGGCGTTGGTGCAGGCTCCGGCTTTTTGCAGTTTGGAGAACACGTCCCGGTGCTTGTAGGTGAACCAGAACTCGCAGGCTACCAGGCAGTTGGCGTACTCGGGTTTGGCCAGGTCGGCAAAAATGCGGTCCGGGTCAAAGTTGAGGGTGTCAATGTGGTACACCGGGAACTCCCCGTGAACGCCGGGGGAGTATTCCCGCATCGAGAAGTCTACGCCGGGGGTGAGCTTTTTCCCATCGGCCCATAACTCCATTTTGCCCGGGAAGGTGTTGATGTCTATGGTGAAAGGCTGTAGCGTCACTTCATCTACGCCTGCTTTCCGGAACTCTTTCTCCAGGAACTTGCCGGCCTTGTTGGCTCCGCCCTTTGCGTAGCCTCGGCCCTGGTATTTGGCGCTGCTGAGTTCCTTTACAATTCGCTTGTACTGGGGGAGGTCCTGCGCCGTCACCTGCACGGCACAGAGAATCAAGAATAACAGAAACACTCTTTTCATACTACTTATAATGTTTGGAGTCGCCCCAGCGGCCATAGCCGATGGGGATGCCTTGCTCTATGAGATCCTGAACGTCGCTGGCGTTCAGGGTCTTTCGGTTATACAGGTTGTACTTGATCATCTGCTCACGGGGCGTGATGTTGGGCATAAGGACGTTGGCGCCGGAAAGGATGCCCATTTCGCGGCCGCGCGGGTCCAGGATTTCCAGGGCCGTGGCGGCGGCTATGTTGATATCCGGCATCAGAAGCCGCAGCAGGGCAATCATTTTGAGCCCCAGGGAAAAACGTCTTTGGGCCGAAGGGTAGGGGACTCCCGATACAGCCAGAGGTGTCTCTGGATGGGGATTGTAAGGCCCCATCCCCACCATAGGGGTGTCGAACTCCTTATAGAACAGGAGGTCGTCTGCCATATCCTCCGCCGTCTGGTAGGGAAGGCCAATCATAGCGCCGGTGCCGGCCTGATAGCCAATCTCCTTCAGATCATACAGCGCCCGCAGCCGGCGGTCGTAGGAATGGTCCTCCGGGTGGATCTTCCGGTACAGGTCCGGGTTGCTGGCCTCGATGCGCAGCAGATAGCGGTGCGCTCCGGCGTGGAACCACTCCTCATAGACCTCCCGCGGCTGTTCTCCCAGGGAAAGGGTGATTCCCAGCGGCGGATCCTCTCCGGTATCCAGGGCCTTGATGGCCTTCAGGAGACGGGTGATCTTTTGGGTGAAGGCTTTATCGGCCCGTTCTCCTCCCTGGATGACCAGGGAGCCGTAGCGACGGCTGGCGGCTACCCGAGCGGCGGCCAACACTTCTTCCTCCGAGAGCTCATAGCGCGGGCAGCGGACACTCCGGCGGATGCCGCAGTACAGGCAGTCCTTGACGCAGATATTGGAAATCTCAATGAGCCCTCGCAGGTAGACTTCCGGTCCCACGGTGGCCACTTTGACGCGATAGGCCTCCTGGCGGAGCGCCTCCTCAAAAGCGGCATCCTCGCAGGCAAGGGCGGCGGTCAGTCCTTTCCGGTCCAGGGTGAGCTCCGACAGATTCATTGTGCCTTTTCAAAATTCAGGTACACGCAGTTGACACCGCTGCCGTAGTGGTAGTGGACATCCCGGCAATAGCCCGCCACGATGCGCAGGCTCAGCGACTCCTGCTCCTGTTGGCCGTAAGCGAGCAGGGGATTGTAGGCTTTTCCGGCCGCCTTGACCAAAACCGTGAAGCGCTTGTCTCCGTCTACGATTCCCACGTCAAAGCTCCCCTTGAGCCCGCAGGAGAGGCCCATCTCCAGCTGGTGAAGCATCATCTCCTCCATGCAGTGGGTAACGGCCGTGAGTTCCGCCGGGTTAAGGCGCATGGCCTCCAACTTGTCACAAAGAAGGCGGAACTGCTGCGACACGCTGTCCTGGTTATAGGCCGCGCTTACGGTGATGGAACTGGGATTGCTGCCCACCGGGGTGAGCCAGACGGGGTGCAGGTGCTCCTTTTTTCGGGACAGGAGGGCCGATGCCAGCAGTCCTCCCAGCATAGGAAGGAGCATACCCAGCGGCAGGGCCACCCACAGGTTCCAGCGGGCCAGGGCCAGGGCGAGCGGCAGGGTGCACAGGACGATGCCGGCCTGCAGAAGGGCGGCCATCCGGCCCCGCTTGACCAGCAGGAAGGCATTGGCCTGGGTCATCAGCACGGTGGCCGGCAGGAAGACTCCGCTGAAGATGCGGAGCGGACGGGCCGATAGCTGGGCCAGGTGGGCATCGGCCCCGAAGAGGGAGGCCACCGCGGTAGGGAAGGCCAGCAGAAGGACGGAGGCGACCAGGGCCAGCCCCAGGGACAGTCTCAGGATGAGGGAAATGAGCCGGTTGACGCCGTCCCAGTCCTCTTCTCCGGAGAGGATGCCGCCCAGTCCCGTGATGGTGCCGCCCGTTGCGGTGAGGACCAGCATACAGATCATCAGCAGCTGCATGCAGATGCTCAGGGTGAACATTCCGTCGGCCCCCAGCGTACTGAGGACGAGGGTGTTGAGGCCCAGGTTGAGGAGAATCATGGATACGCCCGTCATGGCGGCGGGGGTGCCGCGGGACAGAATTTCCCGGAAATGGCGGCGAAAATCGGCCCATCTGGACCAGCACAGGCGGTAGGGACGCGGTTCCCGGAGAAGGTAGGGGACCATCACCAGGAAGCCCAGGACCGCAGCTGCGGATGTACCCGCCGCCGCTCCCCGGATGCCCATCTGCAGCACCCGTACAAAGAGGATGTCCAGGGCCAGGTTGAGTACGCCGAAGATGCCTACGAACCAGGTTACCAGCTTGGGCTGTCCGCTGATTTGGACAAACTGGCTGCCGGCACAGGCAAACAGGCCGAAGAAACTTCCTACAAAGGCAAAGGGCAGATATTCCTGCAGCATCGGCTGCAGGCGGATGTCCTGGGTTATGAACATGGAAACCGGCCCTGCAAAAACGGCCAGGAGGGCCGTGAAGACTCCGCTGATAAACAGGGAGGACGCCAGTCCCACCGTGAGGATGCGGTTCACCCGCGCATAGTCCTGGTTTCCGAAAGCCGGCGCAATCAGCAGGGAGGTTCCCATCAAGAGAATGGTGCCGGGAAGCATAAGGATATTCACCAGCGGCAGGGCCAGGATGATCACCGACACGGCATCGGCCCCGATGAACTGGCCGGCTACCATACTGTCGATGGTGCAGTTGAGCTGGATGATGATGCCGGCAAAAATGGCCGCCGCCAGGTAATGCCTCAGCGTATGGCGGATGATATGCGAGTTGCGGATCACGGTTATTAGCTTCCAGTTTCCGAAGTTACGGAAAAACCGGTAAAAACCCAAGAATCGGCCTTGTTAAAAATTTTTAAAATATTCCTTGTTAAAATATTTTAAAAAGCGTACCTTTGCGCCTTCAATTCAGCAAGATATGGGAATCAAAGGAGATTTCAGACCTAAACTTTTTACGGTCCTTAAGGACGGATATAGCAAGCAGAACCTCGTTCAGGACCTTCTGGCCGGTGTTATTGTGGGTATCGTTGCCCTTCCGCTGGCCATCGCTTTCGGCATTGCTTCGGGTGCATCCCCGGAAGCCGGTATCCTTACCGCCATCGTAGCCGGTTTCCTCATTTCGTTCTTCGGCGGCAGCAAGGTGCAGATTGGAGGCCCCACCGGCGCCTTCATCGTAATCGTTTACGGAATCATCCAGGAGTACGGTATGAACGGCCTTATGATTGCCACGTTCATGGCCGGCGCTTTCCTCATCCTGATGGGCGTCCTGCACCTGGGTACCATCATCAAATACATCCCTTATCCCATTGTGGTGGGCTTTACCTCCGGTATCGCCCTCACCATCTTCGCCACGCAGATCAAGGATCTCTTCGGCCTGCAGATCGAGAGCGTTCCCGCCGGCTTCCTGGACAAGTGGGTGGTCTACGCCCAGAACATTGGCACCATCAACTGGTGGTCGCTGCTGGTGGGCCTTTGCAGTATCGTCATTATTCTGGGTACTCCCAAAATCAGCCGCCGCATTCCCGGCTCGCTGGTGGCCATCATCCTTATGACGCTGGCCGTCCTGGGCCTCAAGGCGCTGGGCATTGAGGGTATCGAGACCATCGGAGACCGCTTCTCCATCTCTTCGGCCATCCCTCAGCCGGAAGTGCCCAAGATTACCTGGGAGAGCATTTCCCGCCTGGCCCAGCCCGCTATGATCATTGCTATGCTGGGCGCCATTGAGTCCCTGCTGTCTGCCGCCGTGGCCGACGGTGTCATTGGCGACCATCACAACAGCAACCAGGAACTGGTGGCCCAGGGCATTGCCAATATGGTGTCTCCGCTCATTGGCGGTATCCCCGCTACCGGCGCCATTGCCCGTACAATGACCAATATCAACAACGGCGGCCGCACGCCCGTGGCCGGCATTGCCCACGCCATTGTGCTGGCCCTCATTTACCTGTTCCTGATGCCCCTGGTGCAGTACATCCCTATGTCCTGCCTGGCCGGTATCCTGGTGGTGGTGGCCTACAATATGAGTGAGTGGCGCAGCTTCCGGGCCATCCTGCGCAACCCCAAGTCCGATATCATCGTGCTGCTGGTGACCTTCTTCCTCACCGTGATCTTCGACCTTACCATTGCCATTGAGGTGGGTGTTCTCATTGCCTGCCTGCTGTGTATGAAGCGTATGGCCGAAACCACCAATGTCTCCGTCCTCAGCGACGAGATTGATCCCACGGCCGATACCGACATCCAGGGCAACCTGGAGCACCTGATCATCCCCGAGGGCGTGAAGGTGTACGAGATCAACGGCCCTTACTTCTTTGGCATTGGCAACAAGTTTGAGGAAATGATGGGCGACACCCGGGCCAGCGAACGCGCCAAGGTGCGCATCATCCGTATGCGTAAGGTCCCGTTCATTGACTCCACCGGCGTGCACAACCTGTCCAATATGTGCCGTATGTGCTCCCAGCTGGGCGTAAAAGTAGTCCTCTCCGGCGTCAACCCCAACGTGATGAGAGTGTTGGAGAAGGCCGGCGTTGACCAGCTTGTAGGTAAGGAAAATGTCTGCAGCCACATCTCCCTGGCTCTGAAAAGGGCCGAAGAAATTGTGGCTCAGGAGGCCTAGTAGTCCAGTTCTCCGCGGAAACTGATGTTGTCGCGGTTGCGGCTGGCTACGAAGATATCGGCCTGTCCGTTGTCAAAGACGGTGATCTTGTATTCCAGAAGATCTCCATCGTGCTCTACCTTGAACTGAATGGTGCGGCTGCCTTTCTTGAGGCCGCTGTCCTTGTATTCCTTAATCTCGTCCTCAAAGTTGAGGCCGTCTCCTCCGCCGTACGGAATGTTGGTGGCCTGTCCCCTGTAGGGTAAGTAAGACTTGACGGTGTTGTCCTTGACACTCAGGGAGTAGGAGCCGCTGATGGCCTCGCTGCTTCCCCGCATAGGCAGCATATAGTTTACGTCTATGGTAAAGTCTTTGGAATCCAGTTTCTGTTGAATCTGCTGCGCCTTTTCCTGGTCCTTGGTCTGCTGTTCCTGAGAAGCGGCGCGGGCCGATCCGCAGCTGACGGTGGCCAGAAAGATGCCGATGGCGGCGAAAAGAGTCAAGTGCTTCATAATTAGTATGGATTATAAAGGTTTTACAATGATGGCGTTGGGGATGACACGCTGACCTTCGGGGTCGAAGGATTCGTTGTCACAGGGATGGTTGAGTACCCCGGCGGGAAGGACCCAGAGGGTGGAAGAACCTCCGCCGTCCAGGTTGAGGGCGTCCGTGAGGCCCAGGGACTGGGCCAGCTGGGTAAGCTCTGCGATGGTCATTCCGGCGGCTTTACCCTTGGCCCGGCCGTCTACTACAATTAGCCACACATAGCCGGCGGCATCGGTTCCAATCAGGGAGCGGGGATGGCGGGCATTATAGAATCCTTTCCATCCGCGGATGCCTTCTTCATAGACCACCGGTTGGCCCTCATCTATGAGGATGGGGCCGCTGGTCATCACTTCTATCCAGCTTTCTCCTCCGGTCCAGGTTGTATCGGCCTCCGTGGCGTCAATGGAAAAGCCTTCCAGGTCAATCAGGACGGCGCCGTTGGTGCGGAAGAGTTCTCCCTGCGTGGTCTGACCCACTTCAAAGCCGTCGTCTTTCACATAGGTGACAGGGGTGAGGTTTCCCATATCAAAATAGCTGCCGTTGATGCCGGCAATGGCGCCGTGCTTGAGGCAGAGGGCGCTTGTACTGTCGGCCTGCTGGCCCGGGGCGTTGACCACTTCCAGCTGGTACTGGCTGGCTTTGAAACGCACAAAGCTATAGGCTTGGGGGCTGTCAAAAAGTTGGGTTTCTACCGTGCCGTAGACGGCTGCCTGGCGGGCGGCCTTGGGGCCCGGAATCTCCTGTCCCGTGGCGAGGCTGTACAGGGTGGCCTCCTGCGGGAAAGGACTTACGACAGACGTACAGGCGCCCATCAGTAAGGGGAGTGCGAAAAGAAGAATCTTTTTCATAAGACCCGTGATTTCTTACAAAAATAAGAATATTTTGGGGAAAACGGAGAATATTCGTAATTTTGTGAGTACGTAAACCGTTCACATTATGATTGTAAAATCTTTCGTTCTCAAGCAGCGTACTCTCGCCCAGATTGCCTCTCTGTGCGATGAGAGCACCGTGGCCGTGGTGCGGCCCGGCAAAAAAATCGAAGGCCTTTTCCGTGA
>JAEEQI010000003.1 GCA_016285215.1 Bacteroidales bacterium
TAATTGATGATGCTCTTAATCTCGGCCTCATTGAAAAGGATAATTTCTGTCTGGATGGGAATGCGGTTGGGCGGGGGAGTCTGGATAATGGACAGGTCGCGGGCGCCCAACAGGGAGAACTGCAGGGTGCGGGGGATGGGAGTGGCGGTAAGCGTAAGGGTATCTACGGAGCTTTTGAATTTGCGCAGTTTTTCTTTGGCCGAAACGCCAAATTTCTGCTCTTCGTCTATGATCAGAAGCCCCAGATCCTTGAATTCAAAGCCGTCTCCCAGGATTTTGTGCGTACCAATCAGTACGTCAATGGTTCCCTCTTTGAGGCGCTTTTTGATGTCTGATATCTGCTTGGCCGTACGAAGGCGGCTCACATATTCTACATTGCAAGGCAGGTTGGCCAGACGGGACTTGAAGGTCTCGTAATGCTGCAGGGAAAGGATGGTGGTGGGTACCAGAACCGCTACCTGTTTGGAGTCACAGACAGCCTTGAAGGCAGCCCTAATGGCAATTTCCGTCTTACCAAAACCTACGTCTCCGCAGACCAGGCGGTCCATAGGGCACGTATCCTCCATATCCTCCTTGACGGCTTTTGTGGCGCGCTCCTGATCCGGGGTATCCTCATACATAAAGGAAGATTCCAGTTCTTCCTGCAGATAAGTATCGGCCGAAAAGGCAAAACCCTGCGAAGCCCGGCGGCGGGCATACAGCTGAATGAGTTCTTTGGCTATATCCTTTACACGGGACTTGGCGGCACTCTTGAGGTTGCTCCAGGTCTTGGATCCCAGTTTGTTGATGCGCGGTGCCTCCCCTTCCTTGGAACGGAAACGGGAGATTTTGTGCAGGGAATGCACCGATACAAATACAACGTCTCCCCCGCTGTATATGAGTTTGACCACTTCCCGCATTCGGCCGTGGTCGTCTTTCATCTTAACCAGACCGCCAAATACTCCCACACCGTGGTCTATATGCACCACATAGTCTCCCAGGTTAAAGGAGTTAAGGTCGTTGAGGGTCAGCTGCTCGGACTTGTCCACGGTACGGCGCAGGCGCACCCGGTGGAAACGGTCAAAAATCTCGTGGTCCGTATACCAGCAGACTTTATTCTCGTTGTCTATGAAACCGGCGTGGATGTTCTTGTCCTTTACAAACTCCGGCAGCACGGCGTGCTCGTCCTGCAGCATAATGGAACGCAGGCGCTCCAGCTGGCTTTCCTTTTCTCCAAAGATATAAACCTTGTAATTGCTCTCTATCTTGGAGCGGATGTCGGATATCAGGAGTTCGAAGTTCTTGTTGAAAACCGGCTGGGGAGAAATCTGGAAGGAAATGCTCTCTACGTTCTGCCGGCTTAGCGGAATATCCAGATAAACCCTTTGGAAGGCCGAAAATTCCTTGAAAAACTCCCTTTCCTTATACATATCGGAAGAATCCAGCCAGACGGTGGTATCGGCCTTTAAGAGGGTGATGAGGGAGACCCCTTCATCTTGGGCCTCTTTGGCAGCAATGTCGGGGTAAATATCGGCCTTTTCCAACTTTTCTATGGAAAGCTGGGTGTTACAGTCGAAGGTATTGATCTTGTCTACCTCGTTTCCAAAGAAGGTAATGCGGTAGGGTTTTTCCAGGGAATAGGAGAAGATGTCTATGACGGCGCCTCTGATGGCATATTGTCCGGGGGCCGAAACAAAATCTACTTTTTCGAATCCTTCTTCCTGCAGGCGGGTGCGGAGGGCCTCATAGGCCAGGTTTTCTCCGGCCGAAATGGTGAATAGAGCTCCTTCCAGCTTCTTCTGGGAGGGGACTTTTTCTTCCAGGGCTCCCGGATAAGTGACTATGAAGAGTCCTTCTTGGGCCTTTTGAAGGATCTTTCCTATGGCGGCGGTGCGCTGGACTCCCAACGAAGATTTGTAATTGCTTCTTTCTACCGTTTTGCCCGACTCGGGGAGGAAGAAAACGCAGTCTCCCTCTATAAGATTATAAAGGTCTGCGCTGCAATACTCGGCCGATTCACGGGTGGGAAGGACTATCAGGTTGGTCTTTTGAGGGGCTGTCTGGGAGACTACCGCCCAGCGGGCAGACAAAAAGAGCCCACTGCAAAACACTTCGGACGCATTTTGAAGTTTGTTTTGCAGCAGGGAGGAAGATTTTTCACTTATCAACATTCCCTTCATTTTCCCTGTTGAAAAGCTGTTGATAACCCTGTTAATAACTCATTTTTCAAGGTTGAAGAAAAGGGGTGTGCAAGCCTTTCACATTTCCTCAACAGGTTATCTCACTTTTTTCAACAATCATTTTTACCTTTAAAAAATTAATTTTCAATAACTTGAAGAAAGTTATCAACTTTTCAACAAACCTATCAAAAACAAACTTCTTAAAAATAAAAGAACTATATTTGTATCTGAATTGAATCTGACCCGCCCTATGAACGAATTCGATCCTCACGACACAATCGAGCGCAAAGATAATGAATTTGACGGAATTATCCGCCCGCAAGGGCTGGATGACTTTACCGGCCAGAAGGAAATTGTGTCCAATCTGGGCATTTATATAAAGGCTGCCAAACTGCGCGGCGAAGCCCTGGATCACGTTCTTTTCCACGGCCCTCCCGGTCTGGGTAAAACCACCCTGGCGCATATCATTGCCAACGAGATGGGTGTCAATATGAAGGTAACCTCGGGTCCGGTGCTGGATAAGCCCGGAGACCTGGCCGGCCTTCTTACTTCCCTGGAAACCGGAGACGTCCTGTTCATAGATGAAATCCACCGCCTTTCGCCCGAAGTGGAGGAATACCTCTATTCGGCTATGGAAGACTATGTGATTGACATTATGATTGACAAGGGGCCCGGAGCACGGTCGGTGCGCATTTCCCTCAATCCTTTTACCCTGGTGGGTGCCACTACCAGAAGCGGTCTTCTCACAGCTCCCTTGCGGGACCGTTTTGGAATTAACTGCGCCCTGGAGTACTACGACACGGAAGACCTTAAGAAGATTGTGCTTCGCAGTGCCCGTATCCTGGCTTTGGAAATTGACGAGGATGCCGCTTTTGAGATTGCCCTCAGAAGCCGCGGTACCGCCCGTATCGCCAATGCTTTGTTAAAGCGCGTAAGGGACTTTGCCCAGGTGCTGGGAGACGGACGTATCAATTTGGAAATCACTCGTTTTGCCCTTAATAAGCTCAAGATTGACAAACGCGGACTGGATGCCATTGACAACAAGATCCTCCGTACGCTCATTATCACGTTCAAGGGAGGTCCCGTTGGAATTGGAACCCTGGCTACTTCCGTAAGTGAAGATGCCGGAACCTTGGAAGAAGTATACGAACCTTTCCTGATCAAGGAAGGTTTCATTATCCGTACCCAGAGAGGCCGTGTAGCCACCGATCTGGCCTATTCGCACCTGGGTATGGAAAGTTATTTAAACCAAAGAAAATACAATCCTGATGACAATGGAACACTTTTTTAATCCTATTGTCATTCTGAGCGAAGCGAAGAATCTGTAAACCAAAACAATTATATGTATAATCAATACTATGTATACATAATGTCAAATAAAAACAATACGACACTGTATACAGGGGTTACAAATGAGATAGAGAGAAGGGTTTCAGAACACAAATCAGGATTAATACCCGGTTTTACTAAAAAGTATAATTGTAACAAATTGGTATATTTTGAAGTCTTTTCTGACATTAACCAGGCAATAGACAGAGAAAAACAAATAAAAGGTTGGAAAAGAAGCAAAAAGGATGAATTGATAGATAATTATAATAAGAATAGAGATGATTTATATGAGCAAATACAGATTCTTCGGCCTTCGGCCTCAGAATGACAAGTTACGTTCTATTATTATTGTATTATTGTTGTTTATCGCCGTTCCTTCTTTCGGTTGCACTTCTGTAATTGTTAGCGGTAAGTATACCAAGGATGGAAAGGCGGTGATGTTCAAGCACCGTGATTCCAGCTGTCAGGAAGTAGCTGTTGAGTATTTTCAGGGTGAAAAGTACCGTATGATGTGCCTGGTCAATGCAGACTGGAAAACCAATCCCCTGGCCCATGTTCCTCTGGGAACCCGTGAGGCCTGGGCCGGAGAGAATGAAACCGGCTTTGCCATTATGAATACGGCTACCTATGATCTGAAGGATGACGACATTCCCGCCGATATGATGGATAGGGAAGGTATCCTGATGTACAGGGCTTTGGAGATTTGCGCTACGCTGGAAGATTTCGAGCATTTTTTAGATACGCTTAGCCGTCCCCTGTATGTGGAAGCCAATTTTGGTGTCATTGACAATCAGGGCGGTGCTGCTTATTATGAGGTTAACAATTCCAGCTGGACCAAGTTCGACGTGAACCGGGAACCGCTGGGATACCGTGTGGTAACCAATTTTACTATGACGGGAAGAATGGAAGACAGAAAGGGTGTGGACCGGTATATCAAAGCCCATAAGATCCTGGCTTCCAGTTATGTTCCTATGGAAGAATGGGACCATACTTTCTTTGTAAAGAACATATCCTGTTCGGGTAAACCCATCCTGCGGGATATCACCTCCTGCGCCATTACTTTTGAGGGAAATATTATGTGGGCATCCCTTGGAAAACCGGACAAAGTGCCTTGTTTACCTTATAAGTTATAAAAAGTCCTAAAAAAGTCACTAAAAATACGTATCTTTGCAAGACTGGAATAAAAATACCAACAAATAACTATATGGCAGATCCCAAATTAATTTCCAACATTCCGGATGGACCGCTCAAGGATAAATGGTCCAAGCATAAAAATTCCATCCGGGTGGTTTCCCCCAACAACAAGCGCAAACTTGAAATCATTGTGGTGGGTACCGGTCTTGGCGGTGCTTCTGCAGCTGCTTCTCTGGGTGAGATGGGCTACAACGTCAAGATTTTCTGCATCAGCGACTCCCCCCGTCGTGCACACTCCATTGCCGCACAGGGTGGTATCAACGCTGCCAAGAACTACCAGAACGACAACGACTCCATATCCCGCCTGTTCTTTGACACGGTCAAGGGTGGTGACTATCGGAGCCGTGAAGCCAATGTGTACCGCCTGGCAGAGGTAAGTGCCTCTATTATTGACCAGTGCGTAGCTCAGGGTGTTCCTTTTGCCCGTGAGTATGGCGGATATCTGGCCAACCGTTCTTTCGGCGGTGTGCAGGTAAGCCGTACGTTCTATGCCCGTGGTCAAACCGGTCAGCAGCTGTTGCTGGGTGCTTATGCTTCCCTGAATAAAGAGATTGCCGCCGGTACCGTGAAGAGTTATCCCCGTCATGAGATGCTGGACCTCGTTATTATCAACGGTGAGGCTAAGGGTATCATTGCCCGCAACCTCATTACCGGTGAAATAGAGCGTTTTGGCGCCCATGCCGTGGTACTGGCTACCGGTGGTTATGGAAATACCTATTTCCTCTCCACCAATGCCATGCAGTCCAACGGTTCGGCCGCCATGCAGGCTTATCGCAAGGGCGCTTTCTTTGCCAATCCCTGCTTTGCCCAGATCCACCCCACCTGTATTCCCGTACACGGTGAGCAGCAGTGCAAACTCACGCTTATGTCTGAGTCCCTGCGAAACGACGGCCGTATCTGGGTGCCCAAGAAGAAAGAGGACGTAATGAAACTGCGTACTCGCCAGATCAAGCCTTCCCAGATTCCCGAAGAAGATCGTGACTACTATCTCGAGCGCCGTTATCCGGCCTTCGGTAACCTCGTTCCCCGTGACGTGGCTTCCCGTGCTGCCAAGGAGCGTTGCGATGCCGGTTTTGGTGTGAACGAAACCGGTCTGGCCGTTTTCCTTGACTTTGCGGATGCCATCAAGCGTCTGGGTCATCAGAGAGTGGAAGAGCGTTATGGTAACCTGTTCCAGATGTATGAGAAGATTACCTCCGTTTCTCCCTGGAAAGAGCCTATGATGATTTATCCGGCCATCCATTATACCATGGGAGGACTTTGGGTAGACTATAACCTCAAAACTACCATTCCCGGTCTGTATGCCATCGGTGAAGCCAACTTCTCAGATCACGGCGGAAACCGCCTGGGTGCATCGGCCCTTATGCAGGGTCTGGCCGACGGTTATTTCATTCTGCCTTACACCATCGGTGATTATCTTTCCCATAAGTTTGCAGAGCCCAAGACGGATACCAACGCCCCTGAATTTGCAGAGGCCGAAAAGAAGGTTGAAGAGCGCATTGCCAAGATCTTCGCCGTCCAGGGTACGGAAACGGTGGACAGCATCCATAAGAAGCTGGGTCACATCATGTGGGAATATGTAGGTATGGCCCGTAACGAGGCCGGCCTGAAGAAAGCCATTGTAGAGATTGGTAAACTGAGGGAAGAATTCTGGAAGACGGTGCGCGTACCCGGAACCAACAACGAGGTGAATCCGGAACTGGAAAAAGCCCTGCGTCTGGTAGATTTCTTTGATATAGGTGAACTGATGGCCCGTGACGCCCTTAACCGCAGGGAATCCTGCGGCGGTCACTTCCGCGAGGAAATGCAGACCGAAGAAGGCGAAACCAAGCGTGACGACGAAAACTTCATGTATGTGGCTGCCTGGGAATACAAGGGCGAGGGTGTAGAACCTGAGCTGCACAAAGAAGATCTCGTGTACGAGAATATCAAGATTGTCACCCGTAACTATAAAGACTAATCCCGATTATGGAATATAATGTGAAAGTATGGCGTCAGAAGAACGCCAAAGCAAAAGGCCATTTCGAGACCTACCACGTTACGGATGTGGAGGAAGATGCTTCGTTCCTCGAAATGCTGGATATCCTCAATGATCAGCTTATTCGCAAGGGTGTTGAACCCATTGCCTTCGACCACGACTGCCGTGAAGGTATCTGCGGTGCCTGTTCCCTGTATGTAGATGGCCGTGCCCACGGTCCGGACGACCAGGTAACTACCTGCCAGCTGTTCATGCGTCATTTCAAACCCGGCGCCACCATTACCGTGGAGCCTTGGCGCAGTGGAGCTTTCCCGGTAATCAAGGACCTGATGGTAGACCGTACCGCCTTTGATAAAATCATGCAGGCCGGCGGTTTCATTACCGTACGTGCCGGCAGTGCCCAGGATGCCAACACTATCCTGATTCCGCACGATGACGCAGAACTCTCCATGGATGCTGCCGCCTGCGTAGGTTGCGGCGCTTGTGTGGCCACTTGTAAGAACGGTTCCGCTATGCTGTTTGTGGCTGCCCGTGTGAGCTCCCTGGCCCTACTGCCGCAGGGTAGACCGGAAGCCGCCCGCCGCGCCCGTGCCATGGTGGCCAAGATGGACGAGCTGGGATTTGGAAACTGCACCAACACCCGCGCCTGTGAAATGGAGTGCCCTAAACACGTAACCATTGACCACATTGCCCGTCTGAACCGCGAATATTTGAAGGCCCGTTTCAGTGAATAAATTTTTGATTACACTATGGAATCGCGGCTCTTCGGGGTCGCGATTCTTATTTATAGAGTGTACGCGTCTGTATACGCGCGTATAGGGATGCAGAAAAAAATTTGTAAATTTTAATAAAAATATTTTACACTTAATAATTATAAGTTTCAGTAGGTTAAAAATCACAATTAGTAACCTCTAGCGGGGATTATTAGATAGAAAAAACTTTTAATTAGCGCTTAATCATTGTCAAATCAAACAATTTAATGTAAAAAAAGGCTTGCAAAATTGAAATTGTTTTTCAATCTTTGCAGCCGAATCTTTTTTTAACGGAGATTTTGTAAGTAGTGTATTCGATGCAGAAATAATTTCTTGTATCAATATTTATGTTTAACTAGTTCTAATGCTTATGAAAAAATTTAAGCTTTTGCTCGTATCCTTGGCTATTCTGGTTGCCGGCTCTGCTTATGCACAGAATATCAAGGTATCCGGTACTGTCGTGGACAGTCAGGGCACTCCCATTCCGGGTGCTACTGTGATGCTCCAGGGCAGCACGACCGTGGGCACGTCTACTTTGGCGAACGGAACCTATTCGCTGACCGTTCCCTCCAATGGAACCCTGGTTTTCACTTCCGTGGGTTACAAGGATGAGGTGGTCGCCGTAAATGGTAAAACCGTCATCAACGTTGCCCTCGAAGACGACGCCGAACTCCTGGAACAGGCCGTTGCCGTAGGTTACGGTTCTGCCAAGAAGGTCGGTAGCATTGTGGGTTCCGTAACCACTGTCCGTTCGGACATTGTTAAGAACGCCCCGTCTTCTTCGGCCTTAGACCAGCTTCAGGGTCAGGTGGCAGGTCTGTCCGTTCTTACCACTGGTGGTATGGCCGGTAACAACGCCACTTCCATGCGTCTGCACGGTATGGGTTCCCTGGATGCCTCTTCCACTCCGCTGATCATCATTGACGGTGTGCCTTCCTCGAGCTACACTATCCAGGCTATGAACCCTAACGACATTCTGAGCGTTTCGGTTCTCAAGGACGCCGCTTCCACCTCCATCTACGGTTCCCGTGCTGCTAACGGTGTTGTTTTCATTACCACCAAGACTGGTAACTACAACACGGATGCTCATATTACGGTCCGTTCCCAGTATGGTATTTCCACCCTGGCCAACAAGTCCATTTATGAGAACGTTATGTCCGGTGAAGAACTGATGGATTTCTGGATGAGAGCCGGTATCTATACCCCGGAACAGATTCAGAAGAACTACATTGACAACGGTTATACCTACAATACCAAGTGGTATCAGTTCTATCAGAAGCTCAATACTCCTCAGTATCAGAACGACGTTACCATCGAAGGCGGCGGACAGAAGGTTGCTTACGTAGTGAGTGCCTCCCAGTTCCACCAGCAAGGTACTGCTATCGGTAACTACTATGACAGATATACTGTTCGTACCAATGTCCAGGGTCACCCGAAGAATTGGCTGAAGGTTGGTGTTAACCTCAACCTCTCCATGGACGAGCAGCAGGGTAACAGATATTGGAGCACCAACAACCTGAATGGTGGTCTCTCCTACCTGCAGAACCCCCTCTATCCTGCTTACGATGAGAATGGCGAGATCTATACTCCCAAGTTCCCCAACGGTATGACCAACCCTACGGTTCTTCTTGACGCTTATCCCCGTAAGAATAACCACTATGGTCTCAATGGTGGTGCTTATATCGAGATTGAGCCCATCCGCAACCTCAAGATCCGTTCCCAGATTGGTACCGATACCCGTCTGACCACCTACGATGGTACCAACAATGTTTCCAGCCCCATCGTTACTTCGGGTTCCAGAACCCTCGAGCACGGTATTTCTTCCAACAACACCATCACCAACACCATCGAATATGTGATGAACTTTGCTGGTGATCACGATGTAACCGTCCTCGTAGGTCACGAAGGAATCGACAACCTCTCCAAGGGTCTTTCCGCTTCTTCCTCCGGTCAGACTGAGCAGCGTCTTATCCGTCTGCAGGATGGTAAGCAGAGCACTTACAGCGTTAGCAATTCCCTTTCCCAGAGCCGTTTCCTGTCCTTCTTCGGACACGCCGACTACAGCTACCAGGGTAAGTACAATTTCGATGTAACGCTCCGTAACGATGCTTCTTCCCGTTTTGGTAGCAACGTCCGTAACGCTCTGTTCTGGTCTGTTGGTGCCAAGTGGAACGCCCGCAAGGAATCTTTCGTTAAGAATACCCCTTGGCTGAACGACCTCGGTGTAAAGGTTACTTATGGTACCCAGGGTAATGCCTCCATCGGTAACTATACTCACCTCGCCCTCATTGGTGCCGCTACTGCTTATGCAGAAGACTCCAACTCCTGGGTTATCAGCCAGCCTTCCAACCACGACCTGACTTGGGAGAAGCAGAGCCTCCTTACCGCCGGTGTTAACGTCCGCCTCTTCAACAGGATCGACCTCGAGGTGGAAGGTTACTACAGAAAGACCACCAGCATGCTGCTGGATGTTCCTTATGCCTATACCACCGGTTTCTCCTCCCTGACGGCTAACGTGGGCGGTCTGTCCAATACCGGTGTTGATATCACCCTCGGTGTTGACTTCTTCCGCAACCGCGACGCTTTTGTCCGTGCCAACTTCGTGTTCAACTACAATAAGCAGAAGGTGACCGAACTCTTTGACGCCGCTTGGGACGAAGATCTTCAGCGCTACCGCTGGGAAATGCCTAGCTACGGTATGGCTTATGTACAGGGCCTTCCTGTTATGTTCTATTCCTCCATCTACGCTGGTGTAGACCCCGCTGACGGTGCTCCTATGTGGTATCTCCCCGGTGACGACCCCGATGTTCCCACCAGAGATCCCAACCGTGTAACCAAGACCTACAACGAGGACGCCCTTATGCAGAACACCGGTTACACCTACGATGCCCCCATTAACGGTGGTTTCGGTATCGAAGCTGGTTGGAAGGTATTCTCCCTCCGCGCCGATTTCGCTTTCGTCGGTGGCAAGTACCTCCTCAACAACGATATGTACTTCTATGCCAACCCTCGTAACTTCGCCGGCTACAACACTTATCGTGGAGTAAGCGACTTCTGGACGCCCGAAAATCCCAACGCTAAGTGGCCTGACTGGTCCAAGGGTTATGTGATGCAGTTCGATACCCACCTCTTCGAAGATGCTTCCTTCCTCCGTCTGAAGAACCTCCAGGTTGGCATCTCCCTCCCGAACCGCTGGCTGGAATCCCAGAAAGTATTCGACAGGGTCAAGTTCACCTTCACTGGACGTAACCTCCTCACTTTCACCAAGTTTACCGGTATCGATCCCGAGGTTGACTCCAACCTTTCCATGGGTATCGTTGGTAACTCCAAGCAGTTCCTCTTCGGTATCGAACTTGGCTTCTAATCATAGGTTATTTAGGAGTGAAAACAATGAAGAATATGAAAAAGACTATTATAAACCTCTTTGCAGCCGCTGCTTCCGTAATGATGCTGGCTTCCTGCAATCTGGATCTCTTCCCGATCGACGCCATCGCCTATGATGAGAATGGTGTTCTGATTGAAAACACTACCAACCTTTCCGCTATGGAGAACGGTATTCTCTCTTCTTACCGTTCTTATCAGAATGGAGATTTCTACATTGCGGAAGAGTTGATGTTCAACGCTTTCAACGCCACCGTAGACTTTGGTAACAACTATGGTGCCCTCCACAAGACGGACTACAACTTCACCTCTTCTGATTATGATGTAGAGGATTACTGGAGCTATAGCTATTCCGGTATCAAGAACTACAACATCCTGATTGCCGCTGCCGCCAAGGTTGACGAAAGCCTGGAAGCCGCTGCCAAGAAGGTGGCCGGTGAAGCCTACTTCTTCCGCGCTGCCACTTACCTGAACCTGGCCCGCCACTTCGGTAAAGCCTATTCTTCCAGCGCTTTCACCGATCTTTGCGTTCCCCTGATTACGGTTTATGACCAGAGCGAACATCCCGAGCGCGCTACCGTTGCTGCAGTTTATGCCCAGATCAAGGATGACCTTGACCAGGCTGCCACCCTGCTTGCCGGCGTAAAGGGTTCTGCCCGTGCCACCAAGCCCACTATCGATGCCGTTAACGCTCTCTATGCCCGTTACTACCTCGATATTAAGGATTATTCCAATGCAGCCAAGTATGCTCATATGGTGATTGATCCCGGTACCTATGTGCTGGCTTCTACCGCCAAGGAGATGAAGGATGTCTATGTGAACGACGAAGGTAAGGAATCCATCTACCAGTGCTTCATCAATATGTCCGAGTTTACCGGCAATACTACCACTGCCTATACCCTCGAGACCACCGACCAGAAGTACGGTATCTGCTTCCGTCCCTACTACATTCCCAGCCAGACCCTTATGGATCAGTATGAGGAAGGTGACCTCCGTCTGGAAACCTGGTTCGACAAGTCCGTTGCCGTTCTGATCTCCGGTAACTATTTCAATGTTCCCGATCAGCCCAGCTTCTACACCTTCGTGAAGTTCCGTGGCAACTGGAATCTTACCACCTCCACTGAGCTCCTCAATGGCCGCAATGCTCCCAAGCCGTTCAAGATTGCCGAGCAGTATCTGATTGCTGCAGAGGCCGAATTCCTTGGTAACGACGCTGTTGCTGCCGCTGCCGACCTGAACGCTCTTCAGAACGCTCGTGGCGCAACTCCCACCGAGGCTACTATGGAAAATATTCAGAAGGAGTGGTTCAAGGAGACCGTTGGTGAAGGTCTTCGCCTGAGCTGCATGAAGCGTTGGGCAACCGGTTTCAACGGCCGTCCCGCCCAGCCCACTGCCCAGAATATTGTCCAGCTTGGTGATGTATTCATTGACAAGGTGTTCTCTGCTAATGATCCTCATTTCCAGTGGCCCATCCCTGCCCATGAGCTGAACATCAACAAGAATCTCATTCAGAACGAAGGTTATTGATCCATAAAGCAGAAAGAGTATTATGAAAAAGATATTCAGAGTATTTGCCCTTGCGGCAGCTTGCGCCGCTCTGTTCTCCTGCGTGGATAAGCCGGAGTTCAAGAAGGTTCCTTTTGTTACTATGTATAAGACTTCCGCTACAGTCTTGGAGACTCAGGAAGGAACCGTCTTCAGCATCCCCGTTAAACTTTATGATTTCACGGGAGATGAATCTATCGTTGCCTACAAGGTAGTTGGCGGTACCGCAACCAGCGGTGTTGACTACAAGCTTGAAGATATCAGCGGTGTCCTGGATTTCAAGGGCGGTGTTGATTCCCTCAACATCAAGGTCCATGTGATTGGCCAGCCTGGTACTTTCACCGGCGACCTCAATGTGAAATTTGCCCTTCAGAGTGCTACCGATGGTGTTACCATTGGTAAGTATTCCACCTTCACCCTGAACATCAAGGACGCCGATCACCCGCTGACCGACCTCTTTGGTACCTACGAGATGCGTTCCGTTTGCTACACTGGTAGCGGTTTGTCCTATGCCAAGTGGAACATTAATCTCAGCCAGTACGAAGGTTATACCGACAGAATCTGGATTGACAACCCCACTTACTTCACGGTTGCCTATTCCTCTTTAACCGGAGATTCTCCTATTTATGGCGTAGTCTCCAGCGATAAGAAGACCATCACCATTCCCCTTCCTCAGAAGACCAAGGGTAGCCTTAAGGACTTCGGCCTTGACAATGTCTATGTCTTCGCTCACGAAGGATTTAACGGTGGGAAAGGCAAGTACATCACGGCCGATTCCAAGGTTGTATTCAAGCTGCAGGAGGACGGTAGTTGGGTTACGAGCGATTGCTTTGGTGCCGGACACCCGGATGATCTGGCAGAATATCCCGAGCTGTTCTACAACTATTGCGTGAACTACGCTACGTATTCCCCGTCTTATCCCACGTATTTCGTGAAACAGTAAAGGAATACATCGTTTTTTTAGACCCGCCTGTATGGGCGGGTCTTTTTTTTTCTTACATTTGTGTTATGAAAAAGATTCTGTTACTTGCTTTTGTCCTGTTGTTTGCAACGGACCGGCTCTCTGCACAGAGGTATGAGCCGCACGACACGTGGCCTTTCGTTTATGAAGATTTTAAAGAGGGAGCAGCCCGGACCAAGTCCGGAGCGCTTGTCTCTGAGGCAAAATTCAACATTTCCGTCCAGGACGGGTCTCTTTTGTATATTGGCCAGGATGGCGTCCTTATGAAGGCCGATATGCAAAACATTTATACGGCCAGATTGGGAGAAGATGTCTTCATCAATGTGTACGGTAAGATGTACCAGGTCCTGAATGAGGTGGAAGGCGGTGCCGTTCTGCTTGGAAAAGCCGTAGATGAAGATGCCCTTGGAAAGGTAAGCATTGGCTATGGCGTTTCTTCTTCCACGGGTTCGTCCAGAAATGCGACCAACCTCGTTGAGGGACGTTTTAACCTGATACAGCAATCGATAGAGAAGATTACGAAGGATAAGTATACCGGAGCCGTTCTTCCCGTTCGGGAAACGCGTTATCTGCTGGTTGACGGAGTCCTGATTCCGGCTGCCCGCAGCGAGGTGCTTTCCTGGCCCGGGGTAGACAAGAAAGAGACATCGGCCTTCTTGAAAACAGAAAAAATCAAGTGGAAAGATGCAGAATCTCTTGGCAAGCTGGTCAACTTCCTTTCGCAACAGTTAAATAAGTAAATCCATGAATATTCACGCCCGTTTTTTATTGCCTTCCCTGGTTCTTCTGGTGCTTTCCTGCGCAGGAGAACCTTCGGTAGAGGTGGAAGAAGCCGTAACGCCCGTTGCTACCACCGTAAGCGAACCTGCCCTGGTGAGCGGAGAGATGATTGTTGAATTCTCTGAAGAGATGACGGCCCTTATTGAGGCCGGTAATGAAGCGGTTAAATCCCGCCCGGGCCTGGCCTGTGAGGCCCTGGAGGACGCCGGAGTTCTCTCTATGGAAAGACTCTATCCGGATGCCGGAGAGTGGGAGCCGCGTCACCGTGAAGCCGGACTGCACCGCTGGTATCGGCTCAAGTACAATCCGGAGGCCTCTTCGGCCACCAAAGCCGCTACGGATATTGCCTCTATAGACGGCGTGCTCTATACCGAGCCCGTCAGAAGAATCAAGAGCGAATCCTTCTTCAACGACCCTCGTTTAGACGACCAGTGGCATTACTACAACGATGGCAGCAAAGGCTCCAGTTATACGGCTTCTGCAGACATCAATGTGGTTCCGGTCTGGCAGCATTACGAGACCGGCAGCCGCAATGTGATTGTTGCGGTTATCGATTCGGGTGTGGATTTGGCACACGAAGACTTCACCCTGTCGGATGGCAGTTCGGTTGTTATTGAACCCGGTGCCGAAGGAAGCCGCTGCTTTGTTTATGATTATCCCGGTTATACCCTCTATCCCGAGAATCACGGTACCCACGTGGCCGGAACCATTGGAGCCATAAACGGTAATGGAATTGGCGTATGCGGCGTTGCCGGAGGAGAAGATGGACAAGGCGGCGTGAGCATCCTCAGCTGCCAGATCTTCAGGAAGGACCCGAGTGATCCCGAAAAAACACTCCAGGGCGACACCTATAATGCTACGATATGGGCGGCCGACCACGGTGCCGTTATTTCTCAAAACAGCTGGGGTTATGTGTATGACAGTGATGAGGATGCGGCCAAGGGAGGCGTTGGTGCAATGGGTCAAGCCATTGACTATTTTATTAAGTATGCCGGATGCGACAAAGACGGCAACCAGCTTCCGGGCAGCCCTATGAAGGGCGGTGTGGTAATCTTCTCGGCCGGAAACGACCAGCGGACCCACGCCTGGCCGGCTATGGATGAGCGGGTTATTTCTGTTGGCGCCACGAGCTCAAAGAATGGTCGCGCTTTTTATTCCAACTATGGAGACTGGGTAGATATTGCCGCTCCGGGTGGAGACGAAAGGGTAGGTCCTAAGATTCTGAGCACCGTTCCCGGTAACAAGTACGATGTCATGCAGGGAACCTCCATGGCCTGCCCTCATGTATCGGGCGTAGCCGCCCTCCTGGTATCTTATTTCGGAGGCCCCGGCTTTACTAACGAAATGCTCAAGGAACGCCTGCTTGGCGGAGCCAACCCCGACGCCCTTCCCGAGGCGGCCAATATCGGCCCTCTAGTGGACGCTCTGGGCGCTTTTACTTATGGCAGCACCGTTGCACCGGATCCGGTTACCGAATTTACCCTTGAGGCCGTTTCCAATAACCTTACGGCATCCTGGAAGGTAACGGCGGACGAAGATGACGAGTTTGCCTATGCCTACCGCGTAATGGTTTCCAAGAACGCCTCCGATTTTGTGGATATTGACCCCAAGGTCATACCGGAAGGAGTCAAGTGGACAACCTGTAAATCCGGCGCGTCCCAGGTGGGAGACCCTCTTTCCGTGACCTTCTCTGACCTGGATTTTGACACCGATTATTACGTGGCCATTTTTGCCTACGACTATTGCAACAATTACTCGGCTCTGTCTCCGGTCCAGAAGGGTCATACCCTGGCCAACAACGCCCCCGTCATTGAAACGGACTATAAGGGAGACTACAAGGTTAAGTCCTTTGAGTATCTGGATGTGACCTTCCACGTTTCTGACCCCGACGGTCACGACTTTGAAGTAGAAATCACCCCCGGTTCAGAGGCCTTCACCTGCAGAACGACCGAACCCGGGACCCTGATTGTCCGTATTACCGGAAAGTCGGCCCCCGCAGGGAAGTATACGGCTCATATCGTTGCAACCGACAAGTTTGGCGCATCTACGGATTATGCCATCAACTATGAACTCCTTCCCAACCACGCGCCTCAGGTAGTAAAGCAGATGGATAACCTCATCCTGACCAGTTTGGGAGAGAGCCTTGCCTTTAATTTGCTGGACTATTTCTATGACGAGGACGGAGAGCGCCTGCAGTACGATGTTACCACATCGGTTACCGGTATCGTTCACGTGAATCCGGAGCAGAACAACCTCCAGGTGACGGCCCTGGCCTATGGCAAGTCCGAGGTAACCATTACCGCCACCGATGCCCGTGGAGAGAAGGCTTCGTTATCCTTCCGCGTTCTGGTAAAGAGCCCCGGAAACAATTACCAGATCTATCCCAACCCGGTGGAGACCAACCTCTATATAACCAACGGAGAAGCTTCTTCGGAGGCGATGTCCGTCAAGATTGTCTCCTCTACGGGAGGAACGGCCTTTGAAGGCACGGTAAACGCCAGTGCCTTTGATCCGGGTGTAGTTGATATGACGCAGTGCGCCCCGGGCGTTTATTCGCTCACCATCCGCTGTAAATCCGATGTATTCAAGCAAACCGTCGTCAAAAAGTAAAAGAGTATGAAAAAGATCCTTCTTACCTCCTTGGTGGCGGCTCTGCTGCCGGTGGCCCTTTTTGCACAGTCTTCCCCGGCCCTTCCCTTTATCCGTATTGACCGCAGCCCCATTACTTCGGCTATGGGCGGCACGGAGGGAACTTCGGCCCTTTATAACCCTGCAGCCGTTCCCTTCAAGGGCAGCGATGTGATGGCCTCCTATCAGATGTGGGCCCCGGGCGGTGCCAAAAGCACCAATATCAATGTCCTGGGCGGCATCAAGATTGGAAAGCTGGGCATCAACGTTCTGGGTGCTTATCAGGTGGGCAAGGAATATACCCTGTCCAGCGTGAACGGAAAAGGCGGTAATTCCTTTGTCCCCTCCGACATAGTGGCCGGAGCGGGCGTAGGTTTTGCCATTACGGACTTCCTGTCCATTGGCGTGAATTTCAAGTATGCCAGCTCTACCATTGCCTCCGGAGTTAGCTACAACGCTTTTGCCGGAGACGCCTTTGTAATGTTCTATAAGAACGGCTTGGGCATAACGGGCGGTGTGGCTTCCCTGGGTACGCCCATCAAGTCCGGAGACCAGAAATACGGCCTGCCCGCATCGGGTAAGGTGGCCGTGAGCTACGACAAAGCCTTTGGAACCAGCGCCATTGCCGTAGCGGCCGACGCCGATGTCTTCTTTACCGGTGGTCTGGGTCTGGGCGTAGGTGCCCAGTACGGCTGGAAAAATATGCTGTTTGTGCGTGCCGGTTTCCACGTGGGAACCACGCCGGCTCCGCTGCCCACTTACGCCTCCCTGGGCCTGGGCTTCAAGTTTGCCGGCTTCCACATAGACGCCAGCTGGCTCACGGCCAACGAGGCCCTGGGCAATACCATCAACATTGGCCTGGGATACGCTTTCTGATTACCAGAGGAAATTGTTAAAGGGGTAACGCCCCGCGTGAATCTCCGCAACTATCTTGTAAAGGTCGTTGCGGAGTTTTTCTATGCCAATCTTTTCACGGGCCGAAATAAAGATGCAAGGGGTCTTCTCCTCTGCGATCCAGCTGCTCTTAAGCTCCTCCAGCGTGCGGTTGACGGGCTGTTTGGGCGTGAGGGAGAACTCGTCGTAGGGCTCGTAGGTATAGGCGTCCACTTTGTTGAAGACCACGTATACGGGCTTGTTGGAGGCACCAATCTCCCGCAGGGTCCTTTCCACCACCTCCATCTGCTCTTCAAAGCCCGGATGGGAGATATCCACCACGTGCACCAGGACATCGGCCTCGCGGACCTCGTCCAGGGTGCTTTTGAAGGCCTCCACCAGCTGCGTGGGGAGCTTGCGGATGAATCCTACGGTGTCGCTCAGCAGGAAGGGCACGTTCTCGATGACGACCTTTCTGACGGTGGTGTCCAGAGTAGCGAAAAGCTTGTTCTCCGCAAACACGTCAGATTTGGCCAATAAATTCATCAAAGTACTTTTACCTACATTGGTATACCCCACGAGGGCCAAACGCACCAGAGAGCCTCTATTGCCCCTTTGCGTGGCCATTTGCTTGTCGACTTTCTTCAGGTCTTCCTTTAACTTGGAAATTCGCTGCTTTACGATACGGCGGTCAATCTCTATCTGGGTCTCACCCATACCGCCGCGGGTACCCATACCGCCGCGCTGACGCTCAAGGTGCGTCCACATACCGGCAAGGCGCGGGAGCATATAGTTGTAATGCGCCAGCTCCACCTGCATTTTGGCGTAGGAGGTCTTGGCCCGCTGGGCAAAAATCTCCAGGATCAGGGATGTCCGGTCTATGACATCGCTGCAGGCAATCACCTTCTCGATGTTGCGCTGCTGCATCCCGGTGAGCTCATCGTCAAAGATGACGTACTCAATCTCGTTCTCCTGGCAGTATTCCTTGATCTCTTCCAGTTTACCCGGGCCGATATAAGTGGCCTTGTCGGGCCGGTCCAGGCGCTGGGTAAACATCTTATCGGGTATGGCGCCGGCGGTTTCGGCCAGGAACGCAAGCTCGTCCAGGTATTCCTGCACCTTGCGCTCCCCGCCTTTTTCCAGGATGACGCCCACAAATACGGCTTTGTTGGTCTTGAATTCACTCATAAGACCGCAAAGTTAACCAAAATACTGCAAAGTGCGGAGCATTTCAAAGACGAGGTCGAGGTATTCACTGGAAGTGTGGTCCCAGCGGAAGCCCAGCCTGTGCAGGATCTGCATCGTGTACACGGTGGAGGCCAGGGTTTCCACGCCTTCCGTTTCTGCGTTGGACTGCTGGTATGCCACCAGAGGGGCCATAATCCGGGTCTTGGCCGGGTTGGCGTTGGCTTCTTCCACGCGGCGGGCGAATTCCTCCATTTCTACGTATTCCAGCGGCTGTCCGTCAATCTTCTCCAGGCGGGTGAAGATATCGTCCATAGGGATGATATGGTTGTTGGAAACGTTGAATACGCAGTTTTCCAGCGGCGTGGTGGCCAGCAGAACCATAGCCTGGGCCGACTGGTCGATGGGCGAGAACTCCATCTGGCCTTCCAGCATCTGGAACGGGCAGGCGCCCAGCATCTTGAGGGCCTTGAGACGGCCCATCGAGGCATTGGCGTTGAGGTTCACCTGGAATTCGCCGTCCCGGGCACGGGGCGACAGATTGCCGGCGCGCAGGATCTTGGCCTTGAGCTTTCCGTGCACCATATGCTCCAGGATGTGCCTTTCGGCCAGGAACTTGGAATGAACGTACTGGTTGTCCGTGAGCTGGCCAAAGAAGAGCATCTGTTCGGTGAGGGTATCCGGAATGTTGCCCGGGGTAAGGCCGCCCACGCTCTCGGTGGAAACGTGCACCAGGTAGGCTCCGTTCTTTTCGCAGAGGTCCACGAGGTTCTTGACACCGCCATAGTTGATGTCCTCGATGTCCGTTCCCTTGGAGAAGTGCTTCACGTTGGCGGCGCAGTTGAACACCATATCGATGTCCTTAAGCGGAGCCAGGGTCTCGGGCTGGGTAATGTCTCCCGCCACGGGCTTGATGCGCGTTCCAAAGAGGCTGCGGTAGTCTTTGTCAAAGTAGTACACCATCATTTCCTTGAGGCGGCGCTCCGGGGTCAGGGTGCCCTTTTCACGGAGCAGGCACCAGATGGTGGTATCCGGACCGGTGGTTTCCAGCAGCTCCTTGAGCACGTGGATGCCCAGGAAGCCGGTGGCGCCGGTAAGGAGGATGTTCTTGCCCAGGCGCAGCCGCTTTCCCTTGAGGAAGGACTCCAGGTTGTTCTGCGCCAGCAGGGTATCAATGGCCGAATAGTCGTACTCGGTAATGTTGCTGTCCTGCTCCTGCGTGCCCTGGTCCCCCTTCAGGAAGGCCGCCAGAGAGCGGGCCGAAGGATGGGAGAAGACATCGGAATAGGCAAAGTGCAGACCCTGTTTCTCTGCATTCACCATCACGTTGGTGACCATCAGGGAAGAGCCTCCGAGGTCGAAGAAGGAGTCGGTTGCTCCCACCTTTTCTACGCCCAGAACCTCTTCGAAAATGGCGCAGAGGGCCTTTTCCGTCTCTCCCACGGGGGCAATGTACTCGTCCATAGACGTGGGCGTGGCCTCCGGCAGGGCCTTGCGGTCTACCTTCTGGTTCACGTTGAGCGGGATGGCATCCAGCTGCATCCAGGCGGCAGGCACCATATACGGCGGCTTGCGCTCGCGGATGAAGTCGGCTGCGGCCTTGGAGTCGAAGTTTCCTTCGGCCACCACGTAAGCGGCCAGGAACTTGCCGCCGGACGGGGCGTCGAAGGCCTGTACGGTTACATCCTTCACGCCAGGGAATTCCTGCAGCACGCCTTCCACTTCCTTGAGTTCAATACGGAAGCCGCGGATCTTGACCTGGCGGTCTTTTCGGCCCACGAATTCAATATTACCGTCGGGACGGAAGCGCACGATATCGCCGGAGCGGTACAGCCGTACACCGGGCTCGTAGGGGTTCTCAATGAAGCTTTCGGCCGTTTTCTCGGGGTTGTTGAGGTATCCCCGGCCCACGCCGTGACCGCCAATGAGCAGTTCACCGGCAGCGCCAACGGGCAGGCGGCGCAGTTTCTGGTCCGACACATACAGCTGAACATTGCTCAGAGGATGGCCGATGGGGATGTTGTCCTCGCGTTCCAGTACACGGAAGACGGAGGAGAAGATGGTGCATTCCGTGGGGCCGTATCCATTGTAGAAGGCATAGGAAGGCGGCGGCATGGAAATGAGCTTTTCTCCTCCCACAGACAGGTGCTTGAGGACGGGATTGTCGGGGAAGTTACGGGCATACATCACGCCCACCTGGGTGGTCATAAAGCTGTGCGTAACGCCGTTGTCTATCAGGAAGCGGTTCAGGGCTCCGAGGTCGTGTCTTACGTCTTCGGGGATGATGCACACGCAGGCTCCGCTGGTGAGGGCGGGGTACTGGTCCATCATATTGGCGTCAAAGCCATAACTGGCAAAGGCGGCCACCTTGTCTCCGGGCTTGAGCTGGTAATACTCCCGGTACCAGGCGCAGAAATTGACCAGGTTGCGCTGCTCCAGCATACAGCCCTTGGGCGTACCGGTGGAGCCGGAGGTGTATAGCAGAATATACAGGCTTTCCGGCTTGGGGCCGACTGTAACCTTGCCCTCGGGCAGGTTTTCAATCTGGTCCGTGGTAAGCACGGGACCCTTGTATTCCCCTACCAGCGACACCAGTTCCTTGTCGGCTATGAGGAGTTTTGCGCGGGAGTCCTGGATCATAAAATTGAGGCGCTCGGTGGGATAGGAAGGGTCCAGCGGCTGATAGGCGCAGCCGGCCTTCATCGCTGCCAGGGAGGCCTTGGTCATCCAGGCGTTGCGGTTGATGAGCACGGCCACCACGTCTTCGTCCTTAAGGCCGTAGGTGAGGATCTTGGCCGCCAGGGCCTCCGTATAGCGGTCCAGCTCCTTGTAGCTGATGGTCTTGCCGTCAAAGAGCACGGCCGGGGCATCCGGGGTGGCCTTGGCCTGTTTGCGGAACAGGTCTACCACCGTCTGGCTCAGGTCTACCTCCTGGGTGTAGTTGTTGAAGCCGTCCAGCTCCTTGAGGCGCTCGCCGTCCACGAAAGGAATCTCCGTGAGGGCCACATCCTTGAGCATACCCCTCACTACACATTCCATAGCGTCTGCGAAGGATTGCATCAGCGGTTTGGTATACTGGCTGTCATCGTAAGCCAGGGCAATTTCGGGGGCTTCTTCCGTACCCTCGATGAAGATGCTCAGCGGGAATTTGGGGGTGTCCTGTGTAAGCAGCTCATCCTCAAGCGGTTTACCGTTGACGGAGTGCTTTTCCACCAGTCCCACCTGGTAGGCCAGCATTACGGCCGGATGGAAGTCAAAGGCCGATGCCACCCGGGCAAACGGGTAGTTCTGGAAGGAAAGCGTGGTGGCAAAGTTGCGGTCCGTTTCCTTGAGGAAATCCCCAACTTTCTGGTCCCCCACTTCTCCGGAGAGCGGCATAGTGTTGACAAACATACCGAAGGTGTTGGCGCAGCGCATATCGCTACGGCCGTTGGCCACCGTGCACATAAACACTTTCTGCTTGCCGCAGAAGGCGCTTACGGTTACAAAGGCGGCGCCCAGGAAGTAGCTGGCCGGGGAGATGCCCAGCGCGTGGCAGCGGGCCATTACATCGGCCCCCACCTTCTTTCTAAGCCATACTTCGTGGCCCACTTCGTCTTCCTGCGGTCTCTTGTCCGGGATTACGCCGGTTTCGTCTTCCTTGCCGGCCATCTGGTCTGCGAAGAAGGCTTCGGCCTGTTTGAATTCCTCGCTGTCCTGGTAGGCTTTCTGGTCCTTGGCGTAGCGGAAGTAGGTGTAGTCTTCCTTTTCCGGTTCCTGGCCTTCCAGAGCCCCTGTGAGCTGGGCCAGGAAGACGTCGTAGGAGTGGCCGTCAAAGATGAGGTGGTGGAAATCGGCCATCAGGCGCAGCTTGCCGGGCGTCTGGACAATCGTGAGTCGATAGAGTGGACCGGAGAGGTCGAAAGGCTGCATAAAGGCATCCTTGAGGGCCTCGTAATCCTCTTCGCTGCGAAGCTTGACGGACGGAATCTCCGAATCCGGTTTTCCGGGCACCAGATACACTTTTCCGTCTTTCTGCTCCAACCGTCCGGTAACACCGGGATGAGCCTCCAGAAGGGCCAGCAGAGCCTTTTTAAGGGCCGAAACATCCGTTCCTTCGGGGAAGGTCAGGATAAACGGCAGGTTGTAAGCCGTGGACGATGGATTCCTGACGCAATCCAGATACAGACCGGTCTGCTGGAAGGTAAGTTCCTGGGGTTCGTCCTCCGTGCTTTCGGCCTCTGTCTCCTTGTTCTTATCCTGCGACAGAAGGATGTTAAGCACATCGTTTTCAATGCTTTGCAGACTGGCCGTCTTGGCAAAGCTGTTCATATCGGGCTCCAGGCCATAGCGCTTGTACAGCTCGGTGGCCAGACGAAGGGCGCCCAGCGAAGACAGGCCGCTGTAGTACAGGGGATCTGTAAGGCCGAAGCCACCGATACCCACGGTCTCCTTGATGATATTGCTGATTTCTTCTTCCAGCACGTTGAGCGGGGCCACGTGGGCTTCCTGCTTGTGTTCCTGCGGTTCCGGCTTGGGCAGGGCCTTCACGTCCACCTTCTGATTAACGTTGAGGGGAATGGCTTCAATCTGCATAGTTACGGCCGGGACCATATACGGGGGCTTCTTGCTGGCAATGAACTCATCCAGCTCCTGGATGTTGATTTCCTTGGGGCTAACGATGTATGCGGCCAGAAACTTGCCGGCACCCACGCCGGGCTCGTCAAAAGCCTGCACCGTAACGTCTTTGATATCAGGGAATTCGCGGATGATGGCCTCCACTTCCTTGAGCTCGATGCGGAAGCCGCGGATCTTGACCTGGCCGTCTTTTCGGCCCACGAACTCTATCTTGCCGTCTTCTCTCTCACGGACAATGTCTCCAGTGCGGTAGGCGGTGGCGTATTTGGGGTCTTTGTCAAAAGGGTTTTTCACAAAGACCTCGGCGGTCTTGTCGGGCCTGTTGAGGTAACCCAGACCAACCTGCGTGCCGGTAATCCAGAGTTCTCCCTGTTCTCCCTTGGGCACCTGCTTTCCGTCCTTGACAATGTATACCTTGATATCCTTCAGAGGAAGGCCGATGGGGATGTTCTCCTCCTGCTTTTTCACCTCTTCACAGACCACGTAGCAGATGGTTTCCGTGGGACCGTAGCAGTTGAAAAGGCGGTAGTGGGGCGGCGGGAAGCTGGACATCTTTTCACCGCCGGTGTACATAGTTTTGAGGCCCTTGCAGTCCGGGTAGTTGATGGCAAACTGGGTGGCCACCTGGGTGGTCATAAAGCAGCACGTGATGCCGTTCTGCTCAAAGTAATCGTGCAGGGCGGGCAGGTTGAGGCGGATGCGCTCCGGGATGATGTAGAGGGTACCGCCGCTGATGAGGGAGCTGTACAGATCGGACACGAAGGCGTCAAAGCCAAAACTGGCATAGGCCGAAATATGGGACGTGTGATCCAGGCCCATCAGCTCGCTGTGGTGGCTGCAGTAGGCGTAAATGTTTCTGTGGCAGAGCATACAGCCCTTGGGCGTGCCCGTGGTGCCGCTGGTGTACAGCAGGATAAACAGGTCTTCCGGCGTGGGCTGCGGGGCCTTGGGCGTGCCGGGATGCAGTTTGCGGATGTCGGAGGTCTTGATGACGGGCCCCTTGTACTCCTTGAGAATGGAAAGGAGTTCTTCATCGGCCACCAGCATCTTGGCGCCGGCGTCTTTCATCATAAATTCCAGGCGTTCCGGCGGGTAGGAAGGGTCCAGCGGGAGGTAGGCACACCCGGCTTTGAGGGCGCCCAGCGGGGCCAGCATCATATATTCATTGCGTCCCAACATAATTCCCACCACACTCTTGGGAGGAACCTGGGATTCTATATAAGCGGCGAGGTTGTCCGATAATTCGTCAACCTCAGCGTAGCTCAATTTAATTTTTTCGTAAACTACAGCGGTTTGTTCCGGATGGGCTTTCACTTGCTCACGAAAGGCGTCCAGAACCGTGTTACAAGAAGTCTGACTCATTGTTTTAGTGTTTAATTCTTACAAATTTAGAAAATAATTAGAATTTTTATCGTTTTGAGTTCTCAAAAACAAATGATAACTTTACCGTTTGATATTGAAACCAGATGATATCGCTCAAAAATAGCCGGTTGTCCCGTGTGGGCATCGTGGTCCTGGCTGCCGTCATGGTGGAAATTCTTTCCATCGTGCAGTTTCAGCATATCCGCAACGCTTTGCTGGAAGAGACGGAACTCCGAAGCCGCGTGGTTATGAACGATATGGCCGAGGTAATTCTGCATACGCTGGAGCGCGCGGAGGTTGCTATGAGAGTAAACTTTTGGGACGTCAAACGCAGTATGGTCCATCCCGACTCTGTTTACGGGGCTATGGCCCGGCTGATAGATGCAGACCCAAATGTGGTTGGCGCCTGTCTGGCTTTCCGCCCTTATTATTATCCGTCCAAGGGGCGCTTGTTCGAGCCTTACGCCAGTCTCCAGCCCGATGGTAGCATCAAGGTGGACCAAATAGCCGGCCCCGGTCACGATTATACCCTGAACGAAGAGTATACTTGGGTTTTGGAAACCCATTCTACCAGCTGGACGGATCCTTATAAATACGGACCTGATTCTCTGGCCTTTACCACGTATCTGGTGCCTATATATGACGACCAAGGTCAAATCGCTGCGGTCTCCGGTCTGGACATAGACCTTTCCTGGCTGGGAGATACGCTTAATTCCCGTCAGCCTTATCCTTCTTCCTTCGGCCTGCTGCTTACTCCGGAAGGAGACCTGGTTGCCGGTCCCTCGAAGAGTCGTACTTCCGAGTCTGAAGTTCAGCAAGTAATAGACCTTCTTAACGGGGTTATTCCTGCATCGGATGCTCCTGGCCTCTCTTATAACCGTACTAAGCTTTTCAAGGATCCTTATTGGCAGGTTGTGGAGGTTTACAAGACCGATGAAGTCTATGCCCGTGTTCGCCGCCAACGCCGCCAGCAGGTGTTTTTCATCTTTCTGGGTCTAGCGATTCTGGCATTTATGATCAATCGCTATGCCCGCAATGAGCGCCATCTCCGCGATGCTTCTGAGGAGAGGGCACGTATGGGAGGAGAGTTGGCTGTTGCCCATCGGATTCAGCAACAAATGCTCCCCAAGGCCTTCCCTTCCTATGTTTATGGGTCTCTGGAGCCAGCCCTTGAAGTGGGAGGGGACCTTTTTGACTTCTTTACACGTGACGGCAAGCTCTTTTTCTGTATAGGAGATGTTAGTGGGAAGGGTGTTCCTTCGGCTATGCTTATGTCTGTGGCCCATTCCCTATTCCGAATCCTTTCCCAGAATATAGACAGCCCGGCCAAGGTTTTGGAGAAGATGAACAAAGAACTGTGCCGAGGCAACGACAGTAATATGTTCATTACCTTCTTTGTGGGCTGTCTGGACCTTTATTCCGGGGAATTCTGCTTCAGTAACGCCGGTCACGACAAGCCGTTTGTGGTTGCTAAGGACATTGCTTTGCTTTCCAGCAAGTCCAACCTTCCGCTGGCTGTCTTCCCCAATACCCAGTATGTAGAGCAGTCCTGTACCCTTGAACCCGGTACTCTTCTGCTTCTGTATACCGATGGTCTGACCGAGGCCAAGAATGTGGAGCGCCAGGCTTTTGGCCGTCCCCGTATCCAGAAAGTGCTGGAACAGTTCACAACCAGTGAGGACCAGTCTCTCTATAAGCTCGTTTCTACTCTCAGCGAAGAAGCCCACGCCTTTGCCGGCGAGGCACCTCAGAGCGACGACTTAACCTTGCTGGCGCTTCGTTTTGACCCGGAAAACAACCGAAGAGAGCAGATTACGCTTGTTAATAAAGAATCCGAGGTTCCCCGCCTTGGAACCTTCATAAAAGCCTTTTTGGGCCCGTTGGAACTGGATAAGAAGGTAGCAGCCGGTATTCGCCTGGCGGTGGAAGAAGCCGTGGTTAATGTTATCAATTACGCCTATCCCGTTGGCGAAGAGGGAGAGGTGCTTATCAATGCCGATACCAACGGTGGCGAAGTCCGGTTTACCATCACGGATTCGGGTTATCCCTTTGATCCTACAACCGTGCTGGAGCCGGATACCACGCTGGATGCCCAGAACAGGCCCGTAGGTGGCTTAGGAATCCTTCTTTCCCGCAAGTTGATGGATTCCATATCTTATAGCCGTAAAGACGGTAAAAACGAGTTATTTTTAACCAAATTCATACTATGACAACAACCATTCAAGAAACCGACGAGAGAATCATTGCCATCCTGTCTGGAGAGCTGGATACCGCTGCCGCCGCGCAGACGGAAAAAGACCTTCAGCCCCTTCTTGAGAGCAAGGGTAAGGAAATTGTGCTGGATTGCAAGGATCTGGAGTATATTTCCTCCAGCGGCCTCCGCGTGCTTCTGAGTATTCTGAAGCAGGCACAGGCCGTGGGATCCCGCGTAGTCCTCAAGAATGTGAATGACGTGATTCACGATGTTCTGGATATTTCCGGCTTTATCTCCATTTTTGACATAGAGTAAGATGGTTTCCTATTTTGCCGAAGATACCGCTTTTGCTTTTAAGGAGAAGCGCCTTACTTCACGCTGGCTCAAGTTTGTAGCGGAGAGTGAAGCCAAGCGTTTGGGAGACATTGCGGTTATATTCTGCTCCGATAATTTTATTCTGGATGTCAATATAAAATATCTGCAACACGATTATTATACAGACATCATTACTTTCGATTATTGTGAAGGAAACCGTCTCTCCGGAGATCTTTTCATAAGCGTAGATTCCGTCCGGGAGAACGCCTCGTTCTACGGGACTGAGTTTGCCGATGAGCTCAACCGGGTCATCGTTCACGGCCTTCTTCATCTCATCGGATATGATGATCATACGGAGGAAGATATTGCCACGATGCGGGCAAAAGAGAATTACTATCTCTCCCAGAGGAGTCAGATATGAACAGTGAGTTTGATGTAATAGTTGTGGGCGGTGGTCACGCCGGCTGTGAAGCTGCGATGGCTGCCGCCAATATGGGCTCTTCCGTTCTTCTCATTACACCGGACCTGAACGGTCTGGCCAAGATGAGTTGCAACCCGGCTGTGGGCGGAATTGCCAAAGGACAGATCGTTCGTGAGATCGATGCCCTTGGAGGTTACTCCGGTTTGGTTACAGATGCGGCTACTCTCCAGTTCCGCATGCTTAACCGTTCAAAGGG
Organism: Bacteroidales bacterium; assembly: GCA_016285215.1. Next base: position 27,931 of record JAEEQI010000003.1, read on the forward strand.
CCCGGCTATGTGGAGCCCGCGCGCTCAATGCGACAAACTGCGCTTTTCTGCCACCTGGCTCAAATTCCTTCTAAGTAATTGTAAATTAAAGATTTACGCCGATTTTGCGGCCGATTTTCTCTTTGAGAATCGCGTAATCACCGGCGTCCGTACAGTTACCGGGGCTGTGTTCCATTCTAAGGCGGTTGTTTTGACCGCCGGAACCTTCCTGAACGGGAAAATGTACATAGGCCAGCACTCCTTCGAAGGAGGCCGAATTGGGGAGAAGGCGTCTTATGGAATTTCGGATCAGCTCGCTTCTTTGGGAATTCCGACGGCACGGATGAAGACCGGCACCCCGCCGCGAATCGACGTACGCTCTATAGACACTTCCAAGTTGCAGCGTCAGCCCGGAGACCAGAACCCCGAAAGGTTCTCTTTCCTGGATGTTCCCTCTTCCGTTCAAAAGTCCGGTGAACAGATGGACTGCTTCCTTCTTCATACTAACGAGAAGGTCCATGACATTTTGAGAACCGGCTTCGACCGCTCGCCTCTGTTTACAGGTATGATCCAGGGCCGCGGTCCTCGTTACTGCCCCAGCATTGAAGACAAACTGCGCACCTTTGCCGATAAGGATTCTCACCAGCTCTTCCTGGAGCCGGAAGGAACCCACTCGCCCGAGTACTATCTTCAGGGCTTTTCTTCTTCACTTCCTTTGGAAGTTCAGTTGGAGGCAGTACACGCCATCGAAGGATTGGAAGATGCCGTGTTCTTTAAGCCTGCTTATGCCGTAGAATACGATTACTTTGATCCGCAGTATCTTCACTATTCTTTGCGCTCTAAAGTGGTCTCTAATCTCTTTTTAGCCGGCCAGGTGAATGGTACAACCGGTTACGAAGAGGCCGCTGCACAGGGAATCATAGCTGGAATCAACGCCCATTTGTTCCTCGTAGAACACGAGCCTCTTATATTACACCGCGACCAGGCATACATCGGTGTGCTCATAGATGACCTAATCAACAAGGGCGTAGACGAGCCTTACCGTATGTTTACGTCCAGAGCTGAATACCGCATCCTGCTGCGCCAGGACAATGCCGACTTCCGCTTGACGGCTCTGTCTCACGAGCTTGGTTTGGCTTCCGAGGAACGCTATTCGGCTATGATGGCTAAGCAGGAAGCCGTTGCGGAGCTCTCTGAACGGTGTTTCACTACTAAGATGCGTGCAGACAAGGTTAACCAGTACCTGGAATCCATTGGTTCTACACCTTTATCTGAGTCTAAACACCTCTCAGAGCTGGTTTCTCGCCCCGAGCTCTCGCTGTCTAAATTATTGGAGTTTGTTCCACGTGGAACAAAAACAAATTATTCTGAGGATGTGATTACCTCCGTTGAGGTGTCCATTAAATATGCTGGATACATTGATCGAGAGAAGCTCCAAGCCGAGAAGAACAACCGCCTGGAATATATCAAGATCCCGGCAGATTTTAATTTTGATGATCTTCAGGGATTGACCATTGAGTGCCGTCAGAAACTGAAAAAATATAAGCCTGAGACCATTGCCCAGGCTTCCAGAATCTCCGGCGTCTCTCCCGCGGACATATCAGTCCTACTAGTTTACTTTGGGAGGTAATTGTTCCACATGGAACAAATGCATTCGCATTTGTTCTAAGAGACTTCGTCTAACTGGGGGCCTAATCCCCCAGACCCCCTGGGTCGTTCCGCTCCAAAGGTGCTTTTAGGAAGAGCTAGAGGCGTTTTAGGGCGGCTTTTATTATATCCTCTACCCGGGCCGTAGGGTTGTCCTTGAGGATGGCGGGCATAACCTTGGCAATGTTGGCCTTGGAGAAGCCCAGCATAACCAGGGCTGTGGTGGCTTCTTCCACCAGGGCGTTGGAATCGGCCTTGAAGAGGGACGTTTCGGCGCTTCCTTCGCCTTTGACCACCTTGTCTTTGAGCTCCAAAACCAGCCTCTGGGCGCTCTTGAGGCCAATTCCTTTGACGGATTTGATCTTGTTCACGTCCTCGGCCAGAATGGCCTGGCGGATCTCCTCAGAAGTAAGCGTAGAGAGCATCATACGGGCCGAAGCTACGCCAATTCCGGAGACGCTGATGAGCAGGCGGAACAGCTCTCGCTCGTCTTTGGTGGCAAAACCAAAGTAAAGTTCTTCGTCTTCGCGGATGTAGTGATGGATGTAGGCTATGGTTTCGGCCTTTCCCTGAAATGCCTCGTAGGTCTGCAGGGAAATAAGGATGCTGTACCCTATCCCGTGGTTGTCCAGAACCAGCTCAGTGGGCGTCAGCTCAACGATTTGTCCTTTAATATAATCTAACATATCGCAAATTTATGTAAATTTGCAGACTTATCAAAAGCAAATGAGTGTTACCCAAATACGCGCCCTTTTCCCCATTCTGGACACGCAGGTGTACGGAAAGCCCCTGGTGTACCTGGACAATGCCGCTACCGCGCAGCGTCCTCAGGCCGTCGTGGACTGCTGGAAAGGGCTTGTAGAAGGAGCTAACGCAAACATTCACAGGGCTGTACATCATTTGGCCGCGCAGGCAACGGATGCTTACGAAGGCGCCCGTAACCGGGTTCAGACCTTTATCAACGCTGCGGCGAGGGAAGAGATCGTGTTCACTTCCGGAGCTACCGCCAGCATCAATCTGGTGGCCTTCTCTTATGGTCAAGCGTTTGTAAATCAAGGAGATGAGATTGTTGTAAGCGCTTGCGAGCACCACTCCAACATAGTCCCTTGGCAGCTGCTCTGTGAGCGCAAGGGTGCCACGCTCCGCGTTCTGGAGCCCAACGAAGAAGGTCTTCTGGAGCCCGAGAAGCTTTCGGCCCTATTGAATGAGCGCACCAAAATGGTGGCTATTACGCACATTTCCAATGTGTTAGGCATTATTAATCCCGTTAAGGAACTGGTGGCAGTGGCCCATAAAGCCGGCGTACCGGTTCTGGTGGATGGAGCCCAGGGAATCGTTCACGAAAAGGTGGACGTCCAGGATCTGGACTGCGATTTCTACGCTTTCTCCGGCCATAAGGTCTATGCCGCTACCGGTACGGGCGTGCTGTACGGAAAGCGCAAGTGGCTGGAGGCTATGCCTCCGTATATGGGAGGAGGTGAAATGATTGAGACTGTGCGCTTTAGCGGTACAACTTACGCTCCCCTGCCTATGAAATACGAGGCCGGCACCCAGAACTTCAATGCCGCTCCCACTCTGGTTCCGGCGCTGGATTTTGCAGATGCTGTGCGTGAGAATCCGGACGTGAAGGCGGAGCAGCAGGCCATTTTGGACTTGGTATACGGTAAACTAACTGAAGATAAGCGCATTATCCTTTACGGAACCGGCAAGGAAAACAAGATACCCCTGTTCTCGTTTGCCGTGAAAGGAGCCCACCACGAAGACCTGGCCCTGATTCTGGACAAGATGGGCGTGGCGGTTCGTTCCGGCCAGATGTGCGCAGAGCCTCTGATGGATCATTTGGGCGTTACAGGCCTCCTGAGGGCCTCTTTTGCCCCGTACAACACCGTGGAGGAGGCAGAGTTTTTTGTAAAGAGCCTGGACAAGGCTATAGGGATGTTAGTATGAGTTTGGAAGAGAAGAAACAGCAGGTAATTGAAGACTTCTCCCTGTACGAGGAGTGGTTGGATAAATACGAGTATCTGATTGAGCTGGGCAAGGGCCTGGAGGCGTTTCCGGAAGAGAAAAAGACCGAAGATTGCCTCATAAAAGGCTGTCAGTCACGCGTTTGGCTGGACGCGCAGCTAAAGGACGGCCGCCTTTATTTCCAGGCCGACAGCGACGCCATCATCACCCGCGGCATCATTTCGCTGCTCATTGGCGTGTACTCCGGAGAGACTCCAGAGGCCATTGCGGCCGATGATTTTGCCTTTGTGGCCGAGATTGGCCTTAAGGACAACCTCTCCCCTACGCGCGCGAATGGATTGGTGTCTATGATTGAAACCATAAAGAAACTGGCCGAAAATGGACGATAAAGTACTTACAGCAGAGGACGTGAAGGCTTTGCAGCCGCTGTATGCAGCGGTCATTTCGGCCCTTAAGGAGGTATACGACCCCGAAATCCCGGTCAACATCTATGATCTGGGTCTGATATACGAGCTCACTATCAATAAGGAGCACGAAGTGTCCATCCTGATGACTTTTACGGCGCCCAACTGCCCTATGGCCGACCAGGTGCTCAAAGAGGTCCAGGAGGGCGTGGAAGCCGTTCCGGGCGTGACCAAATGCACCATTGAGCTCACTTTTGACCCGGTTTGGGACCGCAGTATGCTGTCGGAAGAAGCCCGCGTGGAACTGGGCCTGGATTACGAGGAAGACGATTACAGTAAGCTGAACGACTAAATGGAGCGCGTAGACGTATTTCTGGGACTGGGTTCCAATATTGGAGAGCGAGAACTCGCCCTTCTCAAGGCTATGAATAAGATGGACGAGGCCTTTGGAACGCACCCTGAGCGCATTTCTCGCATTGTGGAAACGCCTGCGTGGGGGTTTGACGGGCCGGATTTCCTCAATCTGTGCGTCCTGTACCGCCTGGTGGTAAAAGGAACCCCGGAGGAGCACGCTACCTGGATCCTAAGGCAGGTAAAAGCCATTGAAAAGGCTATGGGAAGGACGGAGGAAGTCCTTTATGATGCCAACGGAAAGCGTATTTACCAGGATCGGCCCATAGACATTGACATCCTGCTGTACGGGACGGAAGTGATTCATACAGATGAACTTATAATCCCCCACCCCCTGATTGCCCAGCGTGATTTCGTGAAAAAGCCCCTGCTGGAAATCTCGAAACCCAAGGTTAGGGAGGCATTTCCCGAATTATTTGAGTAAATTTGCAGGCTTTTCTGAAAGTATAAAGTATTATAGATATGACTCAAGACGAATTATTTAAAGTGTTGGTAGCCCACTGCAAGGAGTATGGCTTCATCTTCCCTTCCAGTGAGATTTACGATGGTCTGGCCGCCGTTTACGACTATGGCCAGATGGGCGTCCAGCTCAAAAACAACATCAAAAACTACTGGTGGGAGGCTATGACGCGCCTCAACGAGAACATCGTGGGCATTGATTCCGCCATTTTTATGCATCCCCGCATCTGGGAAGCCTCCGGTCACGTGGGCGCCTTCAATGACCCCCTCATTGACAACAAGGACTCCAAGAAGCGTTACAGGGCCGATGTCCTCATTGAAGACTACCTGGGCAAGATTGAGGAAAAGATTGAAAAAGAGGTGGCTAAGGGCAAAAAGAAGTTCGGAGACGCCTTTGACGAGGCCCAGTTCCGGGCTACAAACCCCAATGTGCTGCGCGAAAAGGCCAAATATGACGAGGTACACGACCGTTATGTGGCTGCCGAAAAGGCCAACGATTTTGCCGAATATCGCCAGATTATCATCGACTGCAACATCGTGTGCCCCATTTCCGGTACTTGCAACTGGACCGAGGTGCGTCAGTTCAACCTGATGTTCTCCACCTCCATGGGCTCCACGGCCGACGGCGCCAACCTCATTTATCTGCGTCCGGAGACCGCCCAGGGCATTTTTGTGAACTATCTGAACGTCCAGAAGACCGGCCGGATGAAGATTCCTTTCGGTATCGCCCAGATCGGAAAGGCCTTCCGCAACGAGATTGTGGCCCGCCAGTTTATCTTCCGCATGCGCGAGTTCGAGCAGATGGAGATGCAGTTCTTCATCAAGCCCGGCACCGAGCTGGATTGGTTCAAGAAGTGGAAGGAAACCCGCATGAAATGGCACGTAAACCTGGGAATGGGGGCCGATAATTACCGTTTCCACGACCACGAGAAGCTGGCCCATTACGCCAACGCCGCCACGGATATCGAGTTCAACTTCCCCTTCGGCTTCAAGGAACTGGAAGGCATTCACAGCCGTACCAACTTCGACCTGGGCAACCATCAGAAGTTCTCCGGCAAAAAGATCGAATACTTTGATCCTGAGGAGAATACCTCCTATACTCCCTATGTTATCGAGACGTCCATCGGTGTAGACCGTATGTGCCTGGCCGTGCTGGCCCACTCCTATACGGTAGAGAAGCTGGAAAATGGCGAGGAGCGCGTTGTAATGAAGATTCCCGCCCCGCTGGCTCCCATCAAGGTGGCCGTAATGCCGCTGGTGAAGAAGGACGGCCTGCCGGAACTGGCCCAGAAGGTCGTAGACGAACTCAAGTACGACTTCTCCTACCAGTACGACGAGAAAGACTCTATTGGAAAGCGCTATCGCCGCCAGGACGCCATTGGAACGCCGTTCTGCGTAACCGTGGACCACGATTCTCTGAACGACGGCTGCGTCACCGTACGCGACCGCGACAACATGACGCAGGAGCGCGTGAAGATCGAAGACCTCCGTTCCATGATTGAAAAGAAGGTCTCTCTCACCAATCTCCTCCGCAACCTGTAACATTTATGCGAAAAGCGCTTATAATCATAAATTTGACTATCCTCTCGGCGTCTTGCGTACGGGAGGATAGTCAGGATTATGGGCCGCTTTTTCTGCTCATAACGGCCATTTTGGCCACCCTGGTCCTCTACTTTTGGGCCCGAAAAGCCCAGTTGGAAAAGCAGCTGCTGGAAGAGCGCGAGGAAAACGAGCGCATCATGTCCATCGCAGAGGATCTTCAAGCGCGTCTCGGCGCCCTTCGTCAGCGCCCTAACAGCCGTACATTCAATGCATTAGACCGTTTGTGCGAGCAGTATTATATCTATGAAGGGACCGAAAATCTGCAACCCAGAATTCTAAAGGAAGTCCGTTCCATCGTGGAAGGTTTAAGGGCCGATGAGGGTGTCCAAAACAGTTGGAACAGGCCCTCAACGAGAGCTCAGACAACGTCATGATCAAGCTGAGGAACACTTTTCCGAAGTTGAAACAAGAAGATTACCTGCTATACCTTTTTGCTGCCTCCGGCTTCTCTTCCACGACCATCTCTACCCTTCTTGAAAAGGACAAACCCTACGTCTATAACCGCCTGTATCGCCTAAAAGAGCGCATAAAAGCCTGTGAAAGTGCGGATAGAGGCCTTTTCCTGGCCTGTTTAGACCGATAGTTGCTTTTCGGGGGTTAACGGGTGAAAAGTACGGGTTTTCGACATAAAAACGGGCTATTGCGAGAATGTTTTTCGACCGGTCCGTGGTAAATGGCTTATCTTCAAGGGGTTAATGAAACAAAAATGCGAGATTCTTTTTTAGGGATAATTTGGAGCTCAAAAATATCCTTTCCATCTTTGCATTAGAGAAATTAAACCCCAAAAATCAATAACCATGGAAGTAAAGAAATCACCCAAAGCCAGCCTTGAGAACAAGCGCCTGCTCTTCACCGAGATCGGCCTCGTCGTTGCTCTTGGCATCGTGTATTTGGCCTTCAACTACTCTTCCAAGGACGCCAAGGTGGCCGTTCTTGAAGACACCACCCAGGCTGTCGTTGAAGAAGAGATGGTGGCTATCCAGAATGAGCTCCCTCCGCCCCCGCCCGAGGCTCCCAGCATTCCCGTCCTGAGTGACCAGATCGACATCGTGGACGATGACATCAAACTGGATGACGACCTGTTCATGAACCTGGAAGACAACAACCAGGCTTTCGAGATCCAGGACTATAAAGAGGCCGCTGTGGAAGAGGAAGAAGTGGAAGAAGAAGCCATTCCTTTCCAGCTCGTAGAAAAGAAGCCTTCCTTCCAGGGTGGCGACGCCAACGAGTTCTCCAAGTGGGTTAACTCCCGTCTGGTTTATC
>JAEEQI010000105.1 GCA_016285215.1 Bacteroidales bacterium
TTTGACACGGACACCCGTGACAAGGACGGCAATGTCAACCCCACCAACGAGGGTTTCACCAACAACAACGGTAACAACAACAACTGGAGCACCAACGGCTTTATGCTGCTGCGCCAGCGTCTGGGCATTCCGGGCCGAACAATTTCCATAAACGCCACCTGGCGTCTGTCCAACAACAAGATGGACGGTTACAACCAGTCCCTGACCGATGCCAATTTTGACGAATCCGGCATTCCTCAGACCACCACCATCATCAACCAGCGCGTGGACCAGAGCAGCAAGCAGCGCAACGTGGGTGCCCGTCTGGTATACACCGAGCCCCTGGGCGGCAACTTCTACCTGGAAGGCAGCTACAACATCAACTACTCCCAGTCCGAGACCGAGAAGATTGTTTACAACAGCGGTGTCTTTGATTGGAGCACCACTTCCTTCGAAATGGGTATGAATGCCCTCCCGTACAACCCCAGCGGAGAAACCAAGGACGAGACCAACTCCAACAACGTGGTCAACCGCAACCTCAACCAGAATATCGGTGTGGCCGTTATGTACCAGGAAGAATCCATCCGCGCCCAGCTGGGTGCTTCGGCCCTTCCTACCAATACTTATAACTACACCAACGGCAAGGAGTACAAGGACAACCGCTGGAACTTCTCGCCCCGCGCTATGCTGTTCTACGATTTCAACGACAACTCCAACGTCCGTTTCTTCTACAATGGCCGCAGCGCACAGCCTTCTACCAGCCAGCTCAACCCGGTAATGGATAACTCCAACCCGCTGAGCCTGCGTCTGGGTAACCCTTACCTGACTCCTTACTTCAGCCACAACTTCCGCAACGAGTGGGAGATTTCCAATAAGGAGACCTTCTTCACCCTGCGCGTGAACCTGCGGGGCGGTCTTACCCAGAACCCCATCACCAACGCCAACTGGTACGACAACAACGGCCGCCAGTATTCCTTCCCGGTGAACGGTCACAATACTTACAATGCCGGCGCCCGCATTTCCCTGAACGCTCCCATTGCCAAGTCCAATTTCTCCATCTCCAATATGGCCAACGTGAACTACTCCAAGAGCGGCAGCTTCGTGGGTAAGACCGGCCTGGATATGAGCGACTATCTCTCCGACGAGAGCTTCGACTACGAGAAATTCCACAAAGACTACTTTGAGGGAGACGGCAAGCTCTGGGAACAGAACTTCATTGACAACAGCACCCGCAACCTCAGCGTAATGGAACGCTTCGGCCTTACCTACCGCTCCGACTATCTGGAAATCCAGGCCAACATTATGACCCGTATGAGCAAGCCCTGGTACACCGTGCAGGAGCAGGTGGCAGCCACCTGGAACAACTCCCTGCGTGGTTCCATCAAGTGGACCATCGGTGAGAGCGGCGTAGAGATTAGCACCGATGCCAACTACCGCTGGTACAACGGTTACACCACCGCCCAGGAGCCTCAGCTGGTGTGGAATGCCAAACTCGCCATTCCCCTGTTCCAGCGCCAGGCCACCCTGTCGCTCAACGCTTACGACATCCTGGACCAGGCCAAGAACCTGCAGGTGTCCATCACCGACAACTACTACCAGGAGACCCGCAACAACACCTTGGGCCGTTACGTGATGCTTTCCTTCACCTGGCGCTTCGGTAACTTCGGCGGCCAGCGTGGCGGTCGTCGTATGGGTCCCGGTATGGGTGGTCCCGGAGGATTCCGCCCGCCTATGGGTGGCGGTTTTGGCGGAGGACGTCGCTTCTAAAAAAAAAGTCTCGGAACTATTCCGAGACTTTTTTTATGAATTCCTGCATACCCTTGGTGGCCACATCCTGGATGAAGGTGACCCGAGGGTCGGCCAGCGGGACGGGCTTGGGATCTATCACGTAGATAGGGCATCCGTTGGGGGCATAGCGATAGAGGCCGGCGGCAGGATATACCTGCAGCGAGGAGCCCACGATGAGAAGGATATCGGCCTTTTCTACCAGGTTGATGGCTTTCTCAATATTGGGCACGGCTTCTCCAAAGAAGACAATGTGCGGACGCAGCTGGCTGCCGTTGGGGGCCAGGTCTCCCAGGACAACGGGCCGATACTGGACGTCTATGACCTCGGCCTCGGAGGCTGTGCGGTCGTAGATTCCGTTTTCGGGGCGGACCTTGGTGAGTTCTCCGTGCAGATGCAGTACCCGGGTGGAACCGGCCCGCTCGTGCAGGTTGTCCACGTTCTGGGTAATCACATCTACGTTATAGTCTTTCTCCAGGGCGGCAATGGCCTCGTGCGCGGCGTTGGGCTTGGCGTCCTTGAGCTGGGCGCGGCGCTGGTTGTAGAAATCCAGCACCAGCTGCCGGTTGCGGTACCAGCCTTCGATGGAAGCCACGTCGTTGACGTCGTACTTCTCCCACAGGCCTCCCGTATCGCGGAAGGTGGCAAAGCCGCTCTCGGCCGAAACCCCGGCTCCAGTCAAAACTACTATGTGCTTCTTCATACTTCTTTCAGTTCAAAGAAATACTTCTTGACCCAGTACTCAAAGAGCGGATCGATGATCTGGGGGTTGTCGTTCTCGTCAAACTGGAGGACTTCCTTCTTCATAAGGGCATCCTTGACGCGCTTCACGTTGGCCGAAGAGTTGAGTCCGTACTTGCGGATGACATCGGCCGCGCTGAAGCGGACCACGCCGTCCACGGTGGCGCGCAGGAAGTTCACCTGATGGGTGGTAAGGTCTTCCATAATGGCGTTGAAACGGGGCTCGTGAATGCAGACCATAGTGGCCAGGGCCTCAACCAGCGCCTGCTCCACAATGTAACCCTTACTCATAGCATCGCAGATGGCCACAAAGTGGTTGATGTACCAGAGATGGCCCCGGAACAGGCGGCAGGCGCCCTGCAGGAGCTCTTTCTCCACCACTTTACCGGCCGAAGTAAAGCCCTTGTGCACGTGGTCGGCCATTTCCCGCTCATCCACCGGGGAGAGGCGTACCCGCTCCAGCAGACGGTGGAAGAGCATACTGCTCTGGAAGATTCCCTTCATAGCATTGACGCCGGAGCCGCAGATGACCCAGGAGAAGAGTTTGTTGTCCTGGAGTTCGCGCATACAGGCGTCCAGCGGACGAAGAATCACGTCAGGGTCGTCCAGATTAAGGATGCTCTGGAACTCGTCCACAATGAGGATGAGGCGCGCTCCCCTATCCTGTGCCAGGATATAGGGGAAGCGGATCATAGCGCGTACGTCGGACTCGTCCAGGTCCCAGTTCAGGGAGAGAATCTGGTTTTCGCCCGTATAGGCGTTGGGGTCAAAGACAAAGTGGCTGCCTCCCAGGAACTTCTCCGTAAGGGCAGCATATTCTTCGGGAGAAGAGGCTACCATCCGGAGTACGGTATTACCCAGGCGAAGCAGGAAGGCTTCGGGGGTACGGATGTTCAGGGTAGAGAACTGACCCACCGTAAACACCTTGCCGGATATTCGCATCGAGAACAGCGCCTGCTGCACCAGCGAGGTCTTGCCGGTCTTGGGTGGCTCGGACAGCAGTACGTTCTCCCCCTGGCCCAGAAGGTTGCTCATAAGGGTGACATCGGCCCTTCTTCCTACGAAGTTCTTGCCGGTGACGTACTGCGAATAAGGAAAAGCGGTATCTATCATTCCTCTGCGGTTTCAGGGGTTTCAACTACGGGCTCGGCAGCGGGGGACTCTTCCACCTGCTCCTGAGCAGCTTCAGGCTGAGCTTCGGCCTTCTTGAAGCACTTGCCGCTGGAGATGCACCAGTATACGCAACCGGCCACCGCGAGGCAAATGACAATGCCGCAGAACCATCTCCAGAAGCGCTGCTTGCGGGCGGCGGGATCCACAGCGGTGAGCTTGGGGAACCTGGCCAGCGAGGTGAGCGTCTTGCCGAATCTTACATTCACCAGGGACTTGGCGTTGATGGCCCAGCCGTTGGCGTTGAGAACAGGGCCCAGGTCACGCTTGCGGAGTTTTCTCCAGGCAATGAACATAGACGGGCCGGAAATGAGCAGCAGGATGCCCACAATCACCAGCAGGAGCTGCCAGAACTTGAGGGCGGCAGCGCCGGAAATGACGGCTACCAGGAACTCTCCAATGAAGCCGATGGCCATACCGATGGCGGCAAAGATACCGGCAAACTTGGCAATGTCAAAGCTGGAAGTGGCAGCCTTGGCGGCCTCGGCTCCGTCTCCTTCCAGTTTGGCGGAGGTTGCTGCATCGGCCTTTTCGGTGAGGTCGGAGAGGGACTTCTCGTTCTTCTCCGCTGCGCTCTTGTCAATCTTGTCGTTGATCATACGGGCCACCTTCTTATACGGCGACCAGAAGGCCTGGCGCACGGAGATGGGGTTGTCCACAATGGCTATGACCTTGGCGGTGTAGTCGTTGCCTTCGCGGTCGTAGAACACGGCGTTCTTGCCCTCGCGGAGGCCGTCCACGTCACCGTCCGTGAGCACGGCGGCAATGTGGAAGCTCTTGCCCAGTTTCTCGCTGGTGCAGGTGCAGTACAGGATGTACATACCGCTGAGCGAGGAAATTTCCGGGGAAGGTCCGTCTACCTTTATACAGAGGTCGGTGCTGCGCTGGTCAATGAACAGGCGGCCGGCCTGGAACATAGCCTTCTTGTCTTTGTCGTAGAAATCGGCCAGTACCACGTAGTTATTGAGGAAGCGGAAGAAGTACTTCTGCAGGCGCAGGACCTTGTCCACTTCTTCTATGGAGAGGGCGTTGGCTTCTTCGGCCTTGTCCTTCTCTATGAGTTCCAACAGGGCGGCTTTCCTGTCTTCCTTGAGGATGGTCTTGACGGCGTCCAGACCCAGGGCCTCCACGGCCTCGCCCTTCTTCTCTGCCAGCCAGGCAATGTAGGGGGCAAACTGGGAGCAGATGCCGGCCCAGTCGGCCTCGGTGATGCGGCCCTTCTTCCAGCCGGTGAGTTCCACCATAGCGGCCACGGCGGCCTGCCAGGCGGGGTTCACGGCCTTGATATCCAGAACGCCCTCGGCGGTGGGCTTGGCCAGCGGCTGCCGGGCAATTTCCTCGGAAGCGGCGGCCAGGGAGCCCTCGATGGCGGCAATCTTGTCCACGTTCACGTCTACGGCCGAAGCAGTGGCTCCGTCAAAGCCAATGAGCTTGCAGCGCATAAAGTAGTCGGCCATCTTGTCTTCCAGGCCCTTGACGGCGGCATAGGCGTCGGCGGTCTTGTCTCCGAAAGGGAAGACCTCCTTGGTGGCGTCTTTCTGCCACTGGGCATAGTCTGCGCAGGCGGCGTAGAAGGCGTCAATATGCTCGGCGGTGATGCCGGGAACGCCGCTGCGGTCCATAGCCGAAGCAATGCCGGCAATGGTCTCGATGAGCTTGGCAGTGGCTTCATCTCCAGCGCTGGCGGGAGTAATGATGCCATCTCCGTTGAACTGCGTATCGGCAAAGATGCGAACGTTGTCGGAAGTATCTTCCAGGCAGATGGAGTCCTTCTTGAGACCCAGATTGTTCAGGATTTGACGGGCCGAAGACTGCAGGCGGGCACCTACGGGATCCTCGGTGTTGAAGTCCTCCAGCTGAAGGGTATCGCTCTCCTTGAGGAGGATGTCGGCGTCTTTGAGGATGCCGGTGAGCCAGTTGGCGGTGGCAATAACCTCGTCTACACGGATCTTGCCATCTCCGTCTACATCAATATATCCCAGGGCGGCAGGGTCAAATTCCAGGTTCTTGACGGGGCAGCTCAGGACCGTCCACATCTTGCGGTCCAGTTCTCCCAGATGACGGATGTCTTCACCGCTCTGAATCTTGACACGGACCGTTCCTCCTACCGGGGCGAAGGTCCAGGGATAAGTGCTTTTTGCAGGCTTTTTCATATGGCTTTTAGTTTAGTTATCAGCGTAATAACAATTGTGTTACCACAAATATAATAAAATATTTTGTCCGTTGTCAAATTTTTTCTAACTTTGCACCCCATTTGAAAACAAAAGGAGGTGTAAAAAGCATGATCATCGTTCCCATCAAAGAAGGCGAAAACATCGAGAGAGCCCTGAAAAAGTTCAAGCGCAAGTTCGAAAAGACCGGCGCCGTTCGCGAGATGCGCGCCCGCAAAAACTTCGAAAAGCCTTCCGTGAAGAAGCGCATGGCGCTCCAGAAGGCTATCTATGTTCAGCAGCTTCGTCTTCAGGAGGAGCAGTAAGCCTTTTACACACCTTATTATTATAAAAAACCGGACCTCGAAAGAGATCCGGTTTTTTTGTTATTATTTAACCTCAACCAGTCCGGGAGGAGGCAACAGCGGAACCGGACGGGGAGGGACAGGATCGCATTCTCCCATCACCGAACTGCCGGCCAGATCACGAACCGGATCGATGGGAACATCCTTGGCCTTGAACGCGGCCCAGAACGCGGCCTCATTTTCGAAGGTCTCTCCTGCCAGCGACATAATCCGTTTAACAATCAAGTAGCGCTGGAAGGTGGAGAAATAGAAACGGTTGTCAATCATACAACTGATTCGCTCACTGCGCCAACGGTTCAGGATGGATACATCCGCTCCCTGATATACGCCTATACGGTTGTAAAGGGGGTTGGATGCCGCCAGGCTGGCTTTCTCATTTAGCAGAAACTGCCAGCCATCTGCAGCATAGTTCCCTGTATCTTTACCGGGATTAGAATAGGTAGCCGACACATTCAGGCCAAACTTAACCGGCCATTCGTAAGTATCGATATGCTCAACGGCGGGTTCAAGAGTATTATACCAATACTCGTCCTTGAGGCGGGCGAAGCAGTGTCCACCAAATTCGTGAACCATGGTATTGAGCCAGTTACCCGTGTTGGATCCAACCTCTGCAAACCGGCTAGCTGGAGTAGCCTGAACTCCCTGTGCAGGATCCGAATCGCTCTTGGCTTCATTCGCGGGATACGACCAACTCATACCGCCACCGGAATATGTATACGGCGCCATACAATAAGCCTGTCCCGTACTGTAGGACCAGTTCCTGCCTCCGTAGCGGGTATCATTAATAATCATCAGGACGGGGACCTCTTTGATTGTATGATAAACGGTGGATGCATTTATAGAAGTGATATCCGGACAATTTGCGGTAACATAATTGAAGAGTTTCTCATCATTTGCCCGCATATCACTATAACTGCTCTCCCCCCATTTTGAACCAAAATAACAATCAACAGCAGTAGTGATGTTTCCGTTACCATCTGTAATGTTGGCACCTGACTCATTGGATGCCACCTTCAGGATATACACATTGAAGTAATTCTTGTAGGACTTGAACGGCTCCACGCTGAACAGTGTGTTCATAGCGGCCTTGGCCAGCATCTCGTATTTGTCCATCTCACTGGCGGTGAATCCGTCGGGAACGACCGCGATGGTCACGGGCTTCGTAGTACCGGCCGAAGCGGAAGTCCATTTGATGGTTTCCATACTCGGCGTCGCCGGATCCTTAAAGGCAGATCCCAAACTAATCTCGCCAAGATCGCTGATGATTCCACGGGAGAAGGTTACCGTTTTGGAGCTGATTATGGTAGTGCTGCCCGCCGAGCCACTGAACTTCAAAGAGAAGGAGGATTGGGTGCCCGGAACTACGGCAAAGTAGTAATATGTATCTGCGGCAAAGGGTCCATCAAGGGTTACGGTTGAAGAGCGTACATCCCCGCCAAAATTTATCGAGGATGACATCTGAGGAGTTCCGTCTGCAGCCGGAACCAGCACACTGTGTCCGGCCAAGGCGGAAGCGCCGGTAAGCGTTACAGACGTGACGGAAGAGGCAATGGTTCCGCTCATCTTAAAGCGGACAAATGCCAACATACTCTTGAAACAGACATTGCTGGACAAACCTTCCGTGGCCTGCGCATAGGAATACAAATAGTCATCTTTTACCTTATTCGCTACTGCCTCTTGATCACTAGGAACATTAATCCTAAAGAGCATATTATCTCCATCAAAAACCAATTCGTCCGGGGTTACGCCGTAAATAAAATGCCAGGGAGAGACGGAAGGTGTCACATATATGGTTGAGAAATCCACTTTCTCTCCAGACCCGGTTGTAGTAAAGGGGATCTTGTGATAACTTGATCCTTCCTTTGCATACATCGTAAACGCATCCCCGGACGTCCACAAAACCTTTGCAGAAGAAGTTCCCACATCCATAGTGGTCTTCGTTTCCCCGTTCTCTTCAAATCCGGCGGTAATGGACACTTTGGGACCACTTACCAGAGGAAGTTTGTACTGAGACTGGTCAATGGCCGTCCACGGGTCAATCATGGTGACACGCTCCTGGTTATCAAGCGTATCCATCTCATTGCCTTTCGAGCAGGAAACCACAAGCAGTGCAAGAGCTGCTATTCCAAAATATAAAGCATTCTTTTTCATAGCGATTTCCCTTTAAAA
>JAEEQI010000106.1 GCA_016285215.1 Bacteroidales bacterium
AACGATGGGGACGATGTGGTGAAGGCCGCCAACGCAGCCGCCGACAAGATGACGCGGCTTATTTCATTAATGATTGAAAGAATGTAAGTTATGATGTCCAATAGAGTAAACATGACCCAGCCGCAAGTCATCCACGCGGCAGCGGCATACATCCGCGAAAGAATGCAAGGGCGCAAGCCCGTGGTGGGCATTGTCCTGGGCAGCGGCCTGGGGCGCCTGGCCGATGAAATCACCGACGCCGTCGTCATCCCCTACAGCGAGGTCCAGGGCTTCCCGGTCTCTACGGCCATCGGCCACAAGGGTAATTACATCGTGGGTAATCTGTCCGGCAAATGCGTGATTGCCATGCAGGGCCGCATCCACTATTATGAAGGATACGGAATGGGCGAGGTCACTCTCCCCATCCGTGTGATGAAGGACCTGGGCATCCAGTATCTGTTCGTCTCCAACGCCGCCGGCGGCACCAACCTGAGCTACCACGTGGGAGACCTCATGATGATCCAGGACCACATCAATATGATGCCCAATCCCCTTATCGGCCCCAATCTGGAAGAATTCGGCCCGCGTTTCCCGGATATGACGCGTCCCTACGATCCCAGCCTCATCCGGATGGCCCAGAAGATTGCCAACGAGCAGGGCATCTATCTTCAGCGCGGCGTGTACGTAGCCGTCTCCGGTCCCTGCTATGAGACCCCGGCCGAATACCGCTTCTTCCGCTCCATCGGGGCCGATGCCGTGGGCATGAGCACCGTCCCGGAGGTTATCGTGGCCCGTCACAGCAGCATCCCGGTCTTCGGCATGTCCGTCATCACCGACGTCGCCCACGCCACCGACGATGAAGATTACATCACTGACGGAGAACTCATTGTGAAGGCCGCCAACGCAGCCGCCGACAAGATGAGCGCCCTCTTCAAGGAAATGATTAAGAGGCTTTAGCGAAGGCCCTCTGACAATGATTATTAAAAAACTTTCAATGTTCCTCTTAACATTGGAAGTTTTTTTGTAAATTTGCAGGGATATGAGGCTTTAACCGGCTATGCTGGAAAATGTAAGAACACAAATTGAACAGCTGATCGCACGTTATGAGGCTGAGAAAGCGGAGAACACACGTCTTCGCGAGGAGCTACATACATGGGAGGAAACCGGAGCAGCCCTGAGAAAACAGATAAAAGAACTGGAATCCGAGATAGAAACCCGGAAGCTTACCGAGGCTTTTTCCGGCGGCGCCGCCACCGAAGACGTAAGAGCCAAGGTCGATAAACTAATCAAGGAGATCGATAAGTGTATCTCCTATTTGGAGGAAGCCTGATGGACCAGAAGATCAGCATCAAAATTGCGGGACGCACCTTCAATCTCACGGCACCCACGCCGGAGACGGAGCAGCTGTACCGCCAGGCTGCAGAGGCCATCAACAAGCGCTTTGCCACCTTTACCCGCAGCCACCCCGGCAAAACCGCCTCTGACCTGCTCTCGCTGGTCGCCCTCAACGAGGCCGTGATCCGCCTGGATATGCAAAGGGAAATCGACCTGTACAAAACCGCCGAAAAACAACTGGAAAGCGACCTGGACCGCTACCTCAAAGACCAAAACAAATAGCCGTCAACCATCGAAAGCTGAAATCAACACGTTTCAACGACGCCGGGTTGACTCGGACCGTGGATGGCGGGCCCCACTCCTCACGGAGTTCTGCTTAGCAGACGGGGGATACCAGCAAACGGGCGGCACCCAAATCTTATTCCCATAAGATTTTCTGACTAGATGCTGACGGCTTTTTTCTAATGTCTGTTTTCTCGTGAAGGAAACAGACATTTTTTTGTAACACTATATATATGGATATCTTAAGTATACTTATCGGATTCATTGTTGGCGCAGTCCTTGCGCTGGCAGCAAGCATACTGATCCGTCGCTACATCCTCAAGGGAAAGAGAGACGAGATCTTGGAAAAAGCAGAAGTAGAAGGCGAGAAAATCAAGAATGAGCGCATTCTCCAGGCCAAGGAGAAATACCTCTCGCTCAAGAGTGAGCACGAGAAGATGGTCAACGAGAAGAACGCCCAGCTCCACGACGCAGAGAACCGCATCCGCCAGAAGGAGAACACCCTCAACCAGAAGCTCTCCGAGGCAGACCGCAAGACCAAGGAAGTGGAGAACCAGCGCACCCTCCTGAGCGCCCACGAGGAGCAGCTCAAGCAGAAGGAAGAAGAGTACGAGCAGCTCCGCGGCCAGGTAATCCGCCAGATTGAGACCATCGCCGGGATGAGCGCCGCCGAGGCCAAGACCCAGCTGGTAGAGTCTATGAAGGCCGAAGCCCGCACCGAGGCCCAGGCCTATATCAACGACTGCATTGACGAAGCCCGCCTCAACGCCGCCAAGGAAGCCAAGCGCATTGTGATTAACACCATCCAGCGCACCGCCACGGAAACCGCCATTGAGAACGCGGTAACCACCTTCCCCATCGAGAACGACGAAATTAAGGGCCGAATCATTGGCCGTGAAGGTAGAAACATCCGCGCCCTGGAGGCCGCCACCGGAGTAGAAATCGTGGTGGACGACACCCCCGACGCCATCCTCCTCAGCGCCTTTGACCCGGTGCGCCGCGAGGTAGCCCGTCTGGCCCTGCACCAGCTGGTGGTAGACGGCCGTATTCACCCCGCCCGCATTGAAGAAGTGGTTACCAAGGTGCAGAAGCAGCTGGAAGAAGAGATTCTGGAAACCGGCAAGCGCACCTGCATCGACCTGGGCATCCACGGTCTCAGTATGGAACTCGTACGCCTGATTGGCCGTATGAAATACCGTTCGTCCTATGGTCAGAACCTGCTGCAGCACTCCCGTGAGGTGGCCAACATCTGCGCCATCCTGGCCTCCGAACTGGGCCTCAACCCCAAGATTGCCAAGCGCGCCGGTCTCCTGCACGATATTGGTAAAGTCTCCGAAGAAGACCCCGATCTGCC
This sequence comes from Bacteroidales bacterium, assembly GCA_016285215.1. The sequence continues at coordinate 2,951 of JAEEQI010000106.1, forward strand.
GCACGCTCTCCTGGGTATGAAACTGGCCGAACAGTACAAAGAAAAACCCGAGATTTGCAACGCCATCGGTGCCCACCACGAGGAAACCGAAATGACGTCCCTCTACGCCCCGCTGGTGCTGGTGGGTGACGCCATCTCCGGTGCCCGTCCCGGTGCACGCCGTGAGGTGATTGAGAGCTATATCAAGCGTCTGCGCGGTATGGAGAACCTCGCCGGTTCTTATCCTGGCGTTACCAAGGCCTACGCCATCCAGGCCGGCCGCGAGCTCCGCGTCATTGTAGGAGCCGAACAGGTAAGCGACCAGCAGGCCGAAGACCTCTCCGGACAGATTGCCCAGAAGATCCAGGATGAAATGACGTATCCCGGACAGGTGAAGATCACCGTTATCCGGGAAACTCGTTCAGTCGCTTACGCCAAGTAAGGATTAATTTCCAAACAGAAGTTTCATGTCGTCCTCGATGAGCTTGTTCGCAAGCTTTTCGGGGACGAATTTCCATGTACCCAGGAGGGCCGGATTGGAGATCTCTTCCAGGTCAATGCTGGGATCTTTCTCCAGGCGCTGGTAAATGAGGTTGCGGATTTCCGGGTAGCGGGCCACCACACGCTGGTCAATGAGGTCTGTGTCAATGCCAATCTCGTCCAGGAGGTTTCCGCCGCCGCTGGCCCGGTACGAAGTGAGGGCCACGTTGTAGGTCTGGTCCGGGCCGAAGGGGGTTCCATCGGCCAGGGTGGTAATCTTCACGCGCTCTCCGCGGGGTTTGGTCACGTCCACGGTGTAGTTGAGACCGGCCACGGAGTCAAAGTTGTAGGACAGGCCGTGGAACGACCATCCCTTCTGCTGGGTGCGGGTATTGTCCTTGGGGATAATCCGGAGGGCGTGATCGCCGGGACTCGAAACGGTGTTGATCCAACGGTCGTAGGAGGCCTCCAGGTAGCGCTGGACCTCGTCTCCCGTCATGGTAATCACATACAGCTGGTTCTCGAAGGGATAGAGGGTAAACAGGTCGTTGAACACCAGGGTGCCGGTATCTACGTTTCCGTTGAAGGTAAGGGGCGCCGCAATGGAAAGCTGGGCCGGGGCCTGCTGGATGCAGATGGTATGGATGAGGTTGATATACTCAGACATGCCCTTGTAGGCATCGCGGGTGCGGAGAGCCACGTTGAGCTGTCCCACTTCGCGGAGGGTGAAGGCTTTCACAGCCTCATACTCGGGATGGAAAGTCGCACGCATGGCCGAGTCGGTCCTTTCGGCCTTCACGGGGATCAGATCGGCCTCCACTTCTCTGGAAACCACTTCCCCGCCTTCTACCTTCAGGTGCAGCTTGCCATGGGCCAGGTAGCGGCAGTGGCTGCCGGAATTCATGAGGGCCTTTCCATCTTCCACCTTCACCAGGGGCCGATGGTCGTGGCTGCAGAGCACAAAGTCCACGCCCTTGACCAGCTTGAAGACATCCAAGCCTTCCGACTCCTGGTTGTTGCCGTCTCCCTCGCCGGTACCGGAGTGAACGCCCACGATGACCACGTCGGGATGTTCTTTGGCGCGGACGGCGTCCACATCCTGCTGAACGCGGGAGGCGATGCGGTCAAAGTGCATGCCGCTCCAGACTTCTTCGGCCAGCCAGGCCTTGATATTGGCGTTCTCGTAGCCCAGGATGGCTATCTTGAGGCCGGCTTTGTTTACTACTTTATAGGCCGGGAAATAGGGTTTCCCGTTATCGTTCCGGATGGCGTTGCCGGCCAGGAAAGGAATCCCGTACTGGGTCAGTTCCTTCTGTACGCGGTCGTACACCTTGTGACCGGTTTCCACATCATGGTTGCCCCATACCACGGCGTCGTAGTCCATGTAATGGAGCAAGCGCGGGAACAGATGCGGGGACAGGGTGTCCACATAATTGAAATAGTAAGCGGCGTTGTCTCCCTGCAGGCAGTCTCCCACGTCTACCAGGACCACATTCCCGGCACCATCGGCCTGGCGGACGCTGTCTACATAGGTATTGACGGCCATCAGGGATTTCTTGACCCCATTGCCGATATAGGTTGAATCGAACCAGGTGGCGTGGACGTCGTTGGTGGACAGAACGGTAAGGGTGTACTCCCCGTCCTTGAGGCTGCGGGTGCAGGCAAAGGACAACAGGGCGGCACCGATTAACAGAAAATGGCCTGTTTTCATACTATGTGGTTTAAAACTTATCTTCTCATACCCCGCATCTGCTGCATAAGGCTGCCGGTCACGGCGCCCTTCATAAGCTTGCGGGTTCCCTCAAACTGCTTGAGGAGTTTGTTGACTTCGGGGACGGAGGTGCCCGAGCCGTCTGCTATGCGCTTGCGGCGGGAGCCGTTGATGGCCTCGGGGTGCTCTCTTTCATAGGCGGTCATAGAGAGGATGATGGCCTCGGTGCTCTTGAAGGCATCGTCGGGGATATCCACGTCCTTGATGGCCTTGCCCACGCCGGGCAGCATACCGGCCAGGTCCTTGATGTTACCCATCTTCTTGACCTGCTGGATCTGCTGATAGAAGTCCCAGAGGGTGAACTGGTCTTTGGCCAGTTTCTTCTTGAGCTCGCGGGCTTGTTTCTCGTCAAACTGCTCCTGGGCCTTTTCTACCAGGGAAACCACGTCTCCCATACCCAGGATACGGTCTGCAATACGTTCCGGATGGAACACGTCCAGGGCTTCCAGCTTTTCTCCGGAGCTTACAAACTTGATGGGCTTGCCCACCACGGCCTTGATGGAGAGGGCGGCACCGCCGCGGGTATCGCCGTCCATCTTGGTGAGTACCACGCCGTCAAAGTCCAGGCGGTCGTTGAAGGCCTTGGCGGTCTCCACGGCATCCTGACCCGTCATAGCGTCTACCACAAAGAGGGTCTCGGTGGGATTCACGGCCTTATGCAGGGCCGAAATCTCGTCCATCAGCTGCTGGTCCACGGCCAGGCGGCCGGCGGTATCTATGATGACTACGCTGTATCCTTCGGCCTTTGCCTTTGCGATGGCGGCTTTGGCTATCTTGATGGGGTCTTTCTCTCCTTCTTCCGTGTATACGGGGACCTCGATGCTTTCTCCCAGCACCTTGAGCTGGTCAATGGCGGCGGGGCGGAACGTGTCGCAGGCGGCCAGGAGGACCTTCATCCCCTTCTTGCTTTTGATGTGGAGGGCCAGCTTGCCGGAGAAGGTGGTTTTACCGGAACCGTTGAGACCGGCCACCAGCACTATGCCGGGATTGCCCTTGATGTTGATGTCCTGTGCACTGGAACCCATAAAGTCCGTGAGTTCGTCGTGCATAATCTTGATCATCATCTGCTGGGGCTTCACGGCCGTGAGCACGCCGGTGCCAATGGCCTTGTCCTTTACCTGGTTGCAGAAGTCCTTGGCCACCTTGTAGCTTACGTCTGCGTCCAGCAGGGCCTTGCGGATGTCCTTGACGGTTTCCGCTACGTTAATCTCGGTGATTTTTCCTTCACCCTTGAGTATCTTGAAAGACCGCTCTAATCTCTCGCTTAAGTTCTCAAACATAATCTATTCTTTAATCTTACAAAGATACTCAAAATAAAAAGATTCTTGATGTTGTTTCACATTCTTCGCAAGAAAAATGGCGGAAAGTTTTGCTGTTTGCCGCCCCTGGGTTCCGCAAAACGTACCTACCTTGGCCGTATGAAAACGCTCAAATGGATGGCGCTCCTCCCGTTCCTCCTTGCCGGAGCCAGCGCCTGCGACGATTTCGGACTGGCACCCGACCCTCAAAAGGAGCAAGGGGAACTCCGCTGGACCTTGGACGAAAGCCTGTTCACCAAGGCCGGCAATTCCGAGATTCCCGACACCAACGACTTCCTGCTCACCATCCTGGACGCCAAGGGGAAGATCCTCTACGACGGCACGTACGGGGACTCCCCTGAGTATCTAAGGGTAGATCCCGGCAACTACACGGTGAGCGTGAAGAGCATCTCTTTCCAGGCCCCCGCCTTCTCCCGTCCGCAGTACGGAGACGAGCAGGTGGTGGTCATCCCCGCCGGCCAAAGGGTGAATGTAACTCTGCGCTGCGCCCTCCTCAATGCCGGCATCCGGCTCAAGATCTCTTCGGCCTTCCCGGTAGCCTTCCCGGACGGCGTGCTCTTTATCAAGCAGGAAGACACGCGCCTCAAATACGTTTACAAGGAAACGCGCATTGCCTACACCAAGCCCGGAAGCACTTCCGTGATCCTGTACAATGAGGGCAAGGACGAGATTCTGCTCACGCGCACGCTGGAGGCCCGGCAAATTCTCAACCTGGGCATCAACGTGGCTGCTACTGACGGGCAGGGCAGTATGAGCGTGGTGCTGGACACCAGCAAGGTCTGGACCAACGACGAGTACCTCATTGGCGGAGACAATCCCCCGGCCGATGACGGGCGCGAGCCTTCGGCCATCTCCGTGGGAGACGTGTCGCAGCACATAGATGAGAAGGGCGTCTGGGTCTACGGCTACATTGTGGGCGGAGACCTCACTTCCAACGGGAAAAGCGTGAAAACCGGAGAGATTACCAAGGCCACCCACCTGGCCCTGGCCGACCGTTCCTCCATCACCAACAAGGCCTCCTGCCTGGCAGTGGAACTGCCCAAGGGCAAGATCCGCGATGCGCTCAACCTGGTGGACCATCCCAATCTGATTGGCCGAAGAGTATATGTGAAGGGAGACCTGGTGGCCGGTTATTTTGGCACCAGGGGGCTCAAGAACACCAATGATTTTGTGCTAAAGCAGACTGCGGAATAGGCGCAGGAAGTCCTCGGCCAGGTGGTCGTACCAGCGACGGGACTGGACCCAGGGCTCCAGATGCAGCTCTTCCGAGAGGGCAATATCCTCCAGGAAAATCTTCTTGCTGGCCAGAGCAGCTTCTGCGTCATAGATGAAGGTATCTATCTCACAGTTGATGTGGAAGCTGCGGCTGTCCAGGTTGGAAGCACCCACAATGGCCAGGGAGTCGTCTGCCACCAGGGTCTTGGAATGGATGAAGGCACCGTCACGCTCATAGATGCGGACGCCGGCCTGCAGGCACTCTGCATAGAAGGACCGGTTAACCGGGCCGATAAAGGGCGTATCCACCTTCTTGGGCAGCATAATTCTTACATCCACCCCACGCATAGCTGCGCTCTTGATGGCTCCCAGGAAGGGATCCGGTGGCACAAAGTAGGGAGTCTGGATGTATACGTAATCCGTGGCGTTGGACAGAATCCACTCGTATGCAAGCTGGGCGGTGGGCCAGGGATATTCGGGGGCCGAAACCGCCACCTGCAGCAGTTTGTCTTTGTAGGGAGCGGGCTCCTGCGGATACGCAGCGCAGAAGTATGCG
>JAEEQI010000107.1 GCA_016285215.1 Bacteroidales bacterium
TATGATTATGGTGGTCATCGCCCTAGTACCCGCCGCTCTGTTCGGTATGTACAACGTGGGTCTGCAGACCTCTACTGTTTACGGCCTCGACTGGGGCTTCTGGCATATGTTCTGGTACGGACTGCTCCGGATGCTTCCCCTGTTCGTGGTTTCCTACGCCGTTGGTCTGGCCATCGAATTTGCTTCGGCCCAGATTCGCGGTGAAGAAGTGAACGAGGGTTACCGCGTCACCGGTTTCCTCATTCCCCTCATTGTCCCGGTGGACGTTCCGCTGTGGATGGTGGCCCTGGCTGTTGCCTTCTCCGTCATCTTTGTGAAGGAGGTCTTCGGCGGCACCGGTATGAATATCTGGAACCCGGCTCTGGTGGCCCGCGCCTTCCTCTTCTTCTCTTATCCTTCCTCTATGTCCGGCTCTGCCGTATGGGTGTCCAAGACCTGGGTCCCTGCCCTCAAGGGCGTGGACGCCGTTTCTTCGGCCACTCCCCTGGCCATCGCTCACGACGGCGCCTTTGACGCCGCCACCGGTGCCGTGGGTCAGTACAGCTTTATGGATATGTTCTACGGCTTCATCCCCGGCTCTACCGGTGAAACCAGCGTGATTGCCATCCTCATCGGTGCCTTCATCCTGGTTTGGACCGGCGTGGCCTCCTGGAAGATCATGGTGAGCTCTATCGCCGGTGGTCTCCTGGTGGGTTGGCTGGGTCAGCTGGCCGGCGCTACCGTGGTGCCTTGCTACTACCAGATTGTGATGGGCGGCTTCCTCTTTGGTTCCGTCTTTATGGCCACCGACCCTGTGACCGCAGCCCAGACCGAGACCGGCAAGTGGATCTACGGTTTCCTGGTGGGTGCCCTCGCCGTTGTAGTACGCCTGTGGAACCCCGGTTATATGGAAGGTATGATGCTCGCTATCCTGCTTATGAACACTATGGCTCCGCTCATTGACCACTGCGTGGTTTCGGCCCATACCAGCCGTCGTGCCAAAAAAGCAATAACCGCCTAAAGGATCTGCCCTATGAATACCAATAACAACGTATACACCGTTATCTACACCACTGTCATCGTGGTGATAGTGGCAGCTCTCCTGGCTTTTGTATCCCAGAGCCTCAAGGCCAAGCAGGATGCAAACGAAAAGGCAGAGACCATCTCCCAGATGCTCACCGCTGCCCAGTACGGCACCAAGGCCGAACTGGACAAGCTGGGCAACGCCGCCAAGCTGGACAAGTACGCAGAGGAAATTGAAAAGGCCTTTGTGATTGACCTGGAAGGCAACGAGCTCCGTGAGCTGAACACCAGCCGCGAAGAGATCGAGGTCTACAGCCCCAAGCAGCTCAAGCGTCAGAACTACAACATCAAGGGTGGCGCCAACAAAACCGGCGAACCCGAACTTCCCGTCTTCATCTTCAAGAACGGCCGTACGGTGGTTCCCATCTACGGTGCCGGTCTGTGGGGTCCCATCTGGGGATACATCTCCTTCGACAGCGACCTCCAGACCATCGCAGGTGCCTACTTTGATCACGAGTCCGAGACCGCCGGTCTGGGCGCCAAGATCAAGGACGATCCTTCCTTCCAGGCCGAATTCGTAGGTGAGCAGCCCGACTTTACGGCAGCCCCCAGCCAGATCTTCGAAATTGTGAAGGGTGGCGCTCCCAAGGATGCCGAGGGCAAGTCCGTGATTGACAATTCCATCGATGCCATCTCCGGTGCCACTATGACCTCCCAGGGTCTGGACGCCGCCATTGACACCTGGCTGGAAGCCTATGCCAAGTACTTCACGGCCAACAAGCCGGCCAAGCAGCACTGCGGCAAATGCGGTCATAATCAAGAAGTTGAAGAAGTTGAACCCAAAGCAGAGGAGGAATAAGCCATGAACGCAAAACTTAAAGAAACCATCCTCAACCCCATCTTCAAGGGCAACCCCATTACCGTGCTGGTGCTGGGTATCTGCTCTTCGCTGGCGGTTACCGTTACCCTTAAGGGTGCGCTGGTCATGGCCCTCTCCGTGATTGTGGTTTGCGGCATCTCCAGCCTCATCCTCTCTCTCCTGAGAAACACCATTCCCGGCCGCGTACGTATCATCGTACAGCTGGTGGTGGTTGCCATGATGGTAATTCTGGTGGACCAGATTCTCAAATCGTTCGAAGCCACCTACGCCATTGACAAGCAGCTGTCCGTTTATATCGGCCTTATCATTACCAACTGTATCGTGATGGGTCGTATTGAGGCTTTCGCCCTGGGCAACAAGCCCTGGCCCAGCTTCCTGGACGGTGTGGCCAACGGCGCCGGTTACGGTCTCATCCTCATCATCGTAGCCTTCTTCAGAGAGCTCCTCGGAAGCGGCACCCTGTTTGGAATTGACATCCTCAACCGCTTCGGCTATGTTCCCAACAACCTGGTTATCCTGCCTCCCTTCGCCCTCATCCTCCTGGGATGCATCGTGTGGGTCCAGCGCAGCATCCAGAAAGACTTGCAGGAAAAATAATTGTGACGCCTTATGGAATATCTTAGCTTATTCGTAAAGTCCATCTTTGTGGACAATATGATCTTCGCTTACTTCCTGGGAATGTGCTCATTCCTGGCAGTATCGAAGAATGTGAAGACAGCTGCAGGCCTTGGCGTCGCGGTTATCTTCGTACTCCTGGTAACTCTCCCCATCAACTACCTGCTCAACACGTATGTGCTGGCTCCCGATGCCCTCATCAAGGGCGTTGACCTGAGCTTCCTCAGCTTCATCGTGTTCATTGCGGTTATCGCCGCCATCGTGCAGATTGTAGAAATGGTGGTGGAGAAATTCTCTCCCGAGCTCTACTCCTCGCTGGGTATCTTCCTGCCCCTGATTGCTGTGAACTGCGCCATTCTGGGCGGTTCCCTGTTTATGCAGCAGAAAGACTTCCTCAACATTTGCGAGGCCACCGTATACTCCCTGGGTTCCGGTCTGGGCTGGTTCCTGGCCATCGTATCCCTGGCTGCCATCCGTGAGAAGATGAGCTATTCCAACGTTCCGGCCGCTCTCAAGGGCCTGGGCATCACCTTTATCACCGTGGGTCTGATGGGTATCGCCTTCATGACCTTCATGGGCATTGCACTGTAGGAGGACTGAACTATGGGTAATACAATTTTTGCATCCATCGCAGTCATCGTAGTAGTGACTTTGATTCTGGTAGCCCTCCTCCTGATCATCAAGGCCGCCGTCACTCCTTCCGGCACCGTCAAGATCAACATCAACAACGGCACCAAGGAGCTGGAGGTGACCCCTGGCGGAGACGTTATGCACACCCTGGCCGATCACGGCATCTTCCTCCCCTCCGCCTGCGGCGGCAAGGCCAACTGCGGCCAGTGCAAGCTCCAGGTGATTGAAGGCGGCGGCACCATCCTCCCCACTGAAACGGGCTTCTTCTCCCGCAAGCAGATCAAGGAAGGCTGGCGTCTGGGCTGCCAGGTAAAGGTGAAGGACAACATCCAGATTGCCGTTCCGGAGAGCGCCCTCAGCGTCAAGAAGCTCGAGTGCGAGGTTATCTCCAACGAGAACGTGGCCACCTTTATCAAGGAGTTCACCGTGCGTCTGCCCGAAGGCGAGCACATTGACTTCAAGTCCGGTGAGTACATCCAGATTGATATCCCCGAGTACGAGGCCGATTTCTCCGATATGGGAGTGGCCGATATCTACAAGGGCGACTGGGAGAAGTACGGCATCACCGGCCTCAAGTTCAAGAACACCGTTCCCACCATCCGTGCTTACTCCATGGCCTCGTATCCGGCAGAGAAGGACGTGATCAAGCTCAACGTGCGTATCGCAACGCCTCCGTTCGACCGCACCCAGCCCAAGGGCGTGTTCAAGTTCGTGCCCGGCGTTCCTCCGGGAATTGCCTCCACGTATGTGTTCTCCCGCAAGCCCGGTGACAAGGTTATGATCTCCGGTCCTTACGGTGAGTTCCTCCTCCCCAAGGACGATCCTGATTCCCAGGAATACGTATTCGTGGGCGGTGGCGCCGGTATGGCTCCCCTCCGCAGCCACATCATGCACCTGTTCAAGACCCTCAAGACCAAGAAGGAAGTGCACTTCTTCTATGGCGCCCGCGCCCTGGTGGAAGCCTTCTATCTGGAAGACTTTGCGGAAATCGAGAAAGAGTTCCCCAACTTCCACTTCCATCTTGCCCTTGACCGTCCGGATCCCGCAGCCGATGCCGCAGGCGTGAAGTACACCGCCGGCTTCGTTCACAACGTGATGTACGAGACCTACCTCAAGGACCACGAGGCCCCCGAGGACATCAAGTACTTCATGTGCGGTCCGCCTATGATGACCAAGTGCGTGGTAGACCTGCTGGACTCCCTGGGCGTTGCTCCCGAGAGCATCCTCTTCGACAACTTCGGCGCCTAATCCCGCCGAAACTCCATAAAAAAACCGGTTCAGATTTGAACCGGTTTTTTTGTTATCCTATGTAATGCATCATCAGGATGCGGATGCAGTCCGATACCCGTTTCTCGGTATCCGTCGCTTTCTCGTAAAGCTCTGCCAGATTCTTGTACTTGGTCATTTCCCGGAGGTCGGGCTCCTGGGTGAAGATGTAGCCGATGTAGCTTTCGTAGGCTTCGTCGGCCTCGTGTTCCAGTTCCGTCACGCGGTCTGCCAGGAGAATGATGGCCGATGCGTTCTTGCGGATGTCTGACAGCAGGGGGAAGATGGACCGGAGGGCCTGGCCTTCCTCCAGGATGATGCGGGACAGATCCTGCAGCTGGGGGTCTATCTTGGCGGGCTGGTAGATGTTGAGGGCGTTGGAGGCGTCCTTGACCACATCCAGCACATCGTCCAGGGCCATGGCTATGGTGGTCAGTTCCCGGCGTACGCCGGAAGTGAAGAGGGCACGGGCCGATTGCTCCCGGAACTCGGTGAGCTGGGCGTCTCCCATATGCTCGTTGTTCCGGATCTCCGAATAGACGGTTTTCCAGTGGTCCCGGTCAAGGGACTGCTGCATCTCACAGAGGAGCTCGGCGCTGTCACAAAGAAGCTGGGACTGCCGCTCAAAGATGGGCAGGAGCTCACGCATGGGGTAAAAAACACTCGCTAACGTCATAAGAAACATTATTTTTTCAACCGATTTTTCGGTTAAAACAGCAAAACTTTTTCCAAAACCTTCTAATACAACACTATTTTTCTTACGATGCTTGGATTCGGGTTGTCCAGTGTATAGCTTTGCCCCTGGACCAAAACCAAAAACCATGTCGCGAAGAAAAAATACAGGCCGGACTTTTCATCTACACCCCGTCTTCTCGTCTTTTGCAACCTGCCGCATTTCTGTGGCCATCACTGCGTTCTTGCAGATTCCGGCCTTTTTTTCTTCGTGTGAACATCCCCTCGTAAGCGAGGATGCCCCCAATGGGCCACAAATATATATACAATGGACAAAAAATACAACACCGGAAGCCATTGATCTGTTCTTTTTCGATACGCTGGGAGCCCAGAAACTGGACAGTTACCAGCAGATCCAGCGGCCCGAAGGCCCCGCCCACGTCTACGGGGTTTCCGGTGCCGGAGCCAAACGGATGGTGGCCCTCTCCGGCACCGCCGGCGTCACAGATCCCTGGCTGGACATCAACAACTACGGCAACCTCTGCAAGAAAACCTTCCGGCTGGAAGAGGAGAATCCCTATGCCCCGCACCTGGTGGCGGAGGGCCTCCTCGCAGATGCCGCTTCCCGTACCTATCCCCTGAACCTGCAGCCTATGCTCTCACAGATTCGACTGGTTTCCGTCTCCTGCGACTTCAGCGCGCGCCCCTACCGTGACCCTTCTTTTCACTGCACTAAGATTTATCTCACCAACGTGGCCACGGAATACAAACCGCTGGGGCCGGGAGGCGGACATCCGGTCTCCTGGATCAATGCCGGCTGCCTGGACAGCGTGGCCACCCGGGCCCTGCCTCACCCCGAACTTCTTCTGAGGCCCGGGCTGGGCCGCGTGGTCCTGGAGAGACAGTTTCCCAACCTGCTCTTCTCCTGTTATGCCAATCCGGAAGGGCAGGGAGACATCCCGCGTACGCGGCTGGTGCTGGAGGGAACCGTAGACGGCATCCTCTGCTACTACCCCATAGAGATTGCTTCGCTGGAGCCGGCCCGGGAGTACCAGATTAGCCTCACCCTCAAACGGATGGGCTCCTCGGACCCGGACATCCCCGTCAGGAGCGACGCCGTGCTGGTAGAGACCCAGACTGTTCCCTGGCAAACCCGCGAACCCTACACCGTTACATTCTGAACTATGAAAAAGATTCTTTTCTGCTTTCTTATCGTTCTGGCCGCCTGCTCTCAGGAGACTTCTTCTCTACCCGATTCCTGGGTCATCCTTAGCACCGCCTCCCCCCTCACCCGGGCAGGCGACCCGGACGATAACCGCATCTCCGACTACAACCTATATATATTCAATGCCTTCGGCGTCCTGGAAGAAAGGGTGTACGTGCCGTCCCGGGCCATCCGGCTGGTAGACGGCAAGGTGCAGTACCGCACCACCCTGCTCCGGGACGTCCCCTACACCATTGTGGCCGCCGCCAACCTGGGTTACGAACTCCCCTTCCGCACCTTGGAAGAAGCCCGCGAGTATCGTTATCACCTGGCCTACCCGGACGAGTTCAGCCAGGGCATCCCTATGGCCGCCTGCCAGGAAGGCGTCACGGTGGGAGAAGACGGCGTGCTGGAGGTGGAACTGGAGCGCCTGATGGCCCGCATAGAACTCACCATAGACCGCAGCCAGTTGCAGTCAGACATTGATTTCAAGGTAACGGACGTACGCGTGGGCGCCTGCCCCTCTTCCGTCCTGCTGATGGGCCCCAGCAAGGTGAGCGGTCCGCAGGAGACCTTCAGCCTGGGCTACGGCAAAAGCGGCAACCAGGTGAGCGCCCTCAACGAAGGCGCCAACGCCGGGCTCAGCCGCAGCGTCAACGTATACTTGCTGGAAAACTGCCAGGGAAACCTCCTGGAGAACGTCCAGACCGACAGCGGCAAAGTCTTCAAGGACGGCCGCTACCAGGACATCTGCTCCTATATAGAATTAAAGGCCCAGTACCATTCCTCCACCTACAGCACCCCGGTGGGAGACCGGCTCATCTACCGGTTCTATCTGGGAGAGGACCGCAACAACTTCGATGTGGTAAGGAATACCTGGTACCGCATAACGGTATGTCCCGTGGGAGACGGGCTTCAGGAAAGCAGTTGGCGGGTTAACAAAGAGTCCCTCAGAGGTTCTTGAGGCACTTCTTGAGGGAATCCGTCCAGTAAGGGACAGACAGGCCGAAGGTCTCCTTGACCTTGGTCTTGTCCAGAACGGAATAAGCGGGACGGACCACCTTGGAAGGGAACTCGTCGCTGTGGCACGGCTGAATGGCGCACTCCGTATGCCCGGAATATTCAGCAATGGCCTTGGCAAAGTCATACCAGGAGCATACGCCCTCGTTGCTATAATGATAGATTCCATCCCGGCCGTCCTGTGCGGCCATTTTCAGGATAGCCTCCGCCAGATCTCCGGCATAGGTGGGGGTTCCCACCTGGTCAAAGACCACCTTGAGGGAAGGTTTCTCGGACGTGAGGTGCAGCATAGTCTTGAGGAAATTCTTGCCGTACTCGCTGTAGAGCCAGCTGGTACGGACAATCAGATACCGCACGCCGGAGCGCAGGATGGCTTCTTCCCCGTGGAGTTTGGTGCGGCCATAGGCGCCCGTAGGGCAGGCCGGAAGGTCTTCCCGGCAAGGCGTGTTGTGCGGCTCTCCGCCAAACACGTAATCCGTAGAAATGTGGATGAGCCGGCCGCCTACTTCCTTCATAGCCAGAGCCAGGTTCTCCACCGCCTGGGCGTTGAGCCGTTCGGCCAGGGGTTCGTTGTCCTCGGCGGCATCTACATTGGTATAGGCTGCGCAGTTGATGATGGTATCAATCCGGTTCTGCGCCACCATAGCCTTGACAGCGGCGGCATCCGTGATGTCCAGTTCTTCCACGTCGGTGAAGAACCAGTCATTTTCCACCTGATCGGCCCTCTTTCTGAGGCTCATTCCCAACTGGCCGTTGGCACCGGTTACCAGGATCTTCATTCTGCGTAATAGTCTATGGAATAGTCAAACAAATCGGTGGCCTCCGCCAGCAGCGGATGGTGCTTGTCTTTCTCGGAGAGCAGGATATCGGCCTCCGGGATGCGCCAGTCAATGCCCAGCGCGGGGTCATTCCAAGCGATGGCACCCTCGGATTCCGGGGCGTAGGGATAGTCGCACTTGTATTGGAAAA
>JAEEQI010000108.1 GCA_016285215.1 Bacteroidales bacterium
TCAGGCGATAGCTGGTGAGCTTACCGCCGGTGATGGTGATAAGGCCCTTGACTCCGTCTCTGGTCTCGTGGTCCAGGCAGACGATGCCGCGGGAGATATTTCGGCCCGACGGGTCGTCATCTGCGCTCACGAGGGGACGGACGCCGGCATAGGCGCGGAGGATGCGGGTAGAGGCCAGCCTGGGGGCGAGCTTCATACCTTCTGTGATGAGGAGGGTTACCTCGTCAGGAGTTACGGCCACGTTGCGGCACTCTTCCAGCGGAATGCGGGAAGAAGTGGTGCCCACAATGCAGACGGTGTCTCCAGGAACCAGAATATCTGCGTTGGAGGGCTTGCGGCAACGGTTGATGACCATATTGTTAACGCGGTGGGCAAAGATGAGCAGCGATCCCTTGGCAGGGAACATACCTACCTTAACCCCGGCCATCTGGGCCAGCTCCTGGCCCCAGACGCCGCCGGCATTGACCACTATGGGAGCGTAGAACTCCTGGTCTTCACCGGTATTGCGGTTGTGGGTGCGGATTCCTTTGACGGTATTGCCTTCGCGGATGATGCCGGTAACCTCCGTTTGCAGGCGTACCTGGCCTCCGTGCAGTTTGGCGTCCAGCATATTGGCAGCGCAAAGGCGGAAGGGGTCCACGCTGCAGTCCGGTACGCGGACGGCTCCAATGATGTCCGGGTTCACGGACGGCTCCAGGCGGCGGGCCAGGTCGGGGTCTATGATATCGGCCCTGATTCCGGCGTTGCGGCAGGCCTGGACAAAGGTTTTCTGGTAATCCAGGTCGTCTTCCGGGAGGGTGACAAAGAGGCCGTCGGACTCATCTATGCAGTGGGCGGCTACCCTTCTGAGTATCATATTCTCGCGGATGCATTCTTCGGCCGATTCGGGGTCGCTCACGGCATAACGGGCGCCGGAATGCAGCAGGCCGTGGTTTCGGCCGGTGGCGCCGGTTGCTATGTCGGAACGGTCTACCAGCAGGGTACGCAGACCGCGCATAGCGCAGTCTCTCTGCGTGCCGGCACCGGTAATGCCTCCGCCAATGATTATTACGTCAAATTCGTTTGATTTCATACCGCAAAGGTAGTCATTTCCCCGCAAACAAAAAAGGAGGCCCCGAAGGGCCTCCTCGTTGGGAATCTTAGTCCACTACAGCGCGGGCCATAGCGTCCTTGTAGTATTTCTGCTCCACAAAGACATCTTCCTTGTAAGGATTGATGTGACGTTTGCGGGAAATGCTCACAATCCAGCAAAGGGCGGCGATGTTGGTAACCAGGGCCAGGGCGCTGATAAACAGCATCATAGAAGGATTGGCGGCCACCACGGAAGGATCTACGGTGGTGCCCACTACAGCGGCTTCTCCGCCGGCAGCGGCGTAAAGCTGCTCAATGGTAGCGGTACCGTTGGGATAGAGCACGGGCAGGGTGGCCCAGGAGAACCACTGCTGGCCGTTCTTGAAGGTTTCCTGGAACAGGGGGAATACCTGGGCAAACATACACCAGATGGCCAGGGTGTTGGCGCGGTTCTGGATCCAGCCGCCGCGGTTCCACAGGAGGGCAGCCACGGTGGGGGCCAGCAGAAGGGCTACGCCGCAGTACCAGCTGTGCGTGGGCAGGCAGTTGTAGGTGTAGGCGAAGTTCCAGATGTCGTAGATGACAATGTAGACCCAGGTCATATCGGCCCAGATCATATCCTTCTTGTCCTTGGAAGGCCATACGCTCCACCAGGCGGTCATACAGAAGATGTTGATGATACCGGCCACGCCGTTGAACACGTTGTGCCAGCCACCGTACTGCCATACGCCTTCGGAGGTGAGCCACCATTTGTTCCAACCCATTGCGGCGCTTTCAAAGTCGGATGCGCAGGCAATGAGGATGTTGATGGCCACAATCACAAACGGGAAGGGTTTGAACCAGTGCTTGGCGCCAATGCCCCATTTGTACTTGATCATCATAAAGCCAATACAGCCGGCCGTTGCAGCGTATAACTTGGCATAGTGGAACCAGCCCTGCATATACACGTGGGTCTGGTTTTCCAGGGCCCACTGCTGACCGCTTCTTACGCCCAGCCAGATGGCCAGGAAGTAAGCCGTAAGGGCTACGGGAATCACAAAGAAGGTAATGATGCCGCCCAGTTTGGTGCGGCGGGCAAACTCATTCAGGAGAATGAGGCCCAAGAGAACGACTATGAGCATACCCCACTGTGCCAGGGCATTTGCTCCGTAAACTTGGAAGAACATAATTTTTGGTTTGGTTAATTAATTATTATGGTTAGTAATAGACTAAAATTGACTGTAAACGGCACGGTGTTCCTTGTAGTACGCCCATACGGCCCATACCAGGGTGATGATCACGCACATAGGGACGCCCACGGTAAGGATTTCGCGCAGGACCACGGCGCCTCCGCCCGATGTGCCCAGGGCGGTAAAGAACGGGAAGCGCCAGGTGAGTTCGCCGTTGATGATGTGGTCTACGATGAGCATCACGCTGCCGCCCCAGAGCATAAGCTCCAGAGAAGCCAGGTTACGTCCCACAAATCCGTCTTTCTTGCCCCATTTCCTGAGGGCGCTGGTGGCGATGGCCTGAACCAGCGGTGCAACAAAACAAGCCATATTCTTTTAACTGTTAGGTACTTCTATTTCTTTTATCTCTACCTCGTTGCCTCTTAGCAACCAGGTGTTTTCACTGCCGCAGTGCGGACATATCTTTCCGTGTTCCACCGTTCCGAATTCCTTTCCGCAGCCGTCGCAGTGGGTGACTGCAGGAATGATGTTGATCTTTAACTCGCAGCCTTTGAGCAGGTCTTCCTTGTCGGCCGCCCAGCGCCAGCAATCGGTCAAATACTCCGGAACAATGGTAGACACTTCTCCAATGTTCATTACCACTCCGGAAACGTGCTCTACAGCATTCTCCAAGGCCGCTTTCTTGACGTCCCGGATAATGTAAAACACAATTCCCAGCTCGTGCATTATTTCTTCTTAAACAAAATCTTTCCGGTTCTCTTGACCATATACGGCAGGATTCCGGAGAACTTGTCTTCGGAGGTTCTCATTACGGAAGCTTCCGGGTGCACGCGGTGCAGGTGGATGGCGTCAAAGCCGCACTTGGTGGTGCAGATGCCGCAGCCTATGCAGCGATTCTCGTCCACCACGGAGGCGCCGCAGCTGAGGCAGCGGGCGGTCTCCTTGCGCACCTGTTCTTCGGTGAGGGTCTTGGCGTACTCCTGGAAAGGCTTCTTGTCGTCGTACACGCCCGGATCCTGGCGGGAGCTGTTGTCGTACTGCTCTACCAGGATGTCTTCCTTGTTGAGCTCTATGAAGTCGCGGCGGTTTCGGCCAATAGTCATATGACCGCTCTGTACAAAACGGTGCAGGCTTTCGGCGGCTTCCTTGCCGGCGGCAATGGCGTCAATGGCAAACTTGGGACCGGTGTAGACGTCTCCTCCCACAAAGATGTCGGGCTCTGCCGTCTGGTAGGTGAGTTTGTCGGCCACCGGGTATACGCCGCGGAAGAATTCTACCTTGGTGTCTTTGAGGAGGTCCTTCAGGAGAACCGTCTGGCCAATGGCGAAGATGATCCTGTCGGCCTCCAATGTAATGAGCTCATTCTCATCGTATTCGGGGGCAAACTTGTGCTCTGCGTTGAAGACGGAGGTGCACTTCTTGAAGACGATGCCGGTGACTTTGCCGTCTCCCAGCACTTCCTTGGGACCCCAGCCGGGGTTAATAACCACGCCGTCTTCGCGGGCTTCGGCCCTTTCTTCCAGGCTGGCGGGCATAATGTCTTCCGTTTCCAGGGACAGCATAGTTACCTCGGAGGCGCCGCTGCGCTTGGCCACGCGGGCAGCGTCTATGGCTACGTTGCCGCCGCCCACTACTACCACTTTGCCCTTGATCTTCTTGTCTCCGCAGTTGGCTTCGTGCAGGAAGTCAATGGCAGTGGTGGTGCCTTCCAGCGTTTCTCCGGGGATGCCGGGCAGTCTGCCGCCCTGGCAGCCTATGGCCACGTAGAAGCCCTTGTAGCCCTCTTTCCGGAGGCTCTCAATGGTGATGTCCTTGCCCACTTCCACTCCGCACTTAATCTCTACGCCAATCTCCTTCATTATGTCAATTTCGGCCTTTAAGACCTCCTTGTCCAGCTTGTAGGAAGGGATGCCGTAGCGGAGCATACCGCCGGGTTCCGGGTTGCGCTCAAAGACCGTGGGCTTGTAACCCATAGTGGCCAGGTAGTAGGCGCAGGACAGGCCGGCAGGGCCGCCGCCGATGACGGCAATCTTCTGGGGCCAGCGTTCCTCTACGTTGGAGCAGATGTTGACCTCCGGGATAAAGCGGGTCTCGGCTTTGAGGTCCTGTTCTGCAATGAACTTCTTGACGGCGTCAATGGCTACCGCGCGGTCAATGGTGCCGCGGGTACAGGCGTCCTCGCAGCGGCGGTTGCACACACGTCCGCACACGGCGGGTAGGGGATTCTCCCGCTTGATGAGCTCCAGGGCCTCGGTGTATTTGCCCTCGGCCGCTTTCTTCAGATAGCCCTGTACGGCAATATGGGCCGGGCAGGCGGTCTTGCAGGGAGACGTACCGGTGGGGTAGCAGTTGATGCGGTTGCGGTCTCTGTAGTCTTCGTTCCATTTGTGGGGACCCCAGGCCGAAGCATCGGGCAGCTCCTGCTTGGGATACGTCTGGGGACCGCTCTTGGTGCAGAGCTTCTGGCCCAGCTTGACGGCGCCGGCGGGGCAGTACTCCACGCAGCGGCCGCAGGCCACGCAGTTCTTGGGGTCTACCTCTGCCACATATGCGCTGCGGCTCATATTGGGCGTATTGAAGAGCTGGCTGGTACGGAGGGCGTTGCAGATTTTGACGTTGCAGTTGCAGATGGCAAAGATCTTGCCCTCGCCGTCGATGTTGGTCACCTGGTGGACGAAGCCGTGGTCTTCGGCCTTCTTGAGGATGGCCATAGCTTCTTCGTAGGTGATGTAGTGGCCTCGGCCCGTCTCGGCCAGATAATCTGCCATATCGCCTACGCCTATACACCAGTCTCTGTAGTCGTCGGCGCAGCCTTCGTCCAGCTTCTTGCGGCCGTAACGGCAGCTGCAGATGCCCACGCCCAGATGGCCCTCGTAACGCTTGAGCCAGTAGGAAATGTGCTCTATATCAATGGATTCGTTCTCCATCGAGATAGCCTTCTCTACGGGAATTACGTGCATACCAATACCGCTGCCGCCCATAGGTACCATAGGGGTGATCTTCTCCAGCGGCAGGAAGGTCATACGCTCAAAGAACATCGCAAGCTCCGGATGCTTGTCCATAAGCTCCGTGTTCATATTTGTGTATTCCGCGCTGCCGGGAACGAACATAGGGACCCAGTAGATGCGGGCTTCGCGCTCGAAGGATGTGCCGGGGATGGGGCCGTCCTTGGTGTACCTGTCTCCGTAGTCGTACTCCAGCATACCAAAGTAAGACAACTTGTCCAGGAGGTCGTCAAAGCTCTTGTCGTCCGGGGTGTAGTGCTTCTGGGCGTTCCACTCGTGGAGCTCCTGGTACGTATGATGTTCACGCACCTTGAAGAAATTGCCCGGGAGCATATCCAGCAGCAGGTCCAGCGAGGCTTCGCGGGTTACCGCATCCATCTCGTCTTCAAAGATGCAGGCGAGGCCCCAGTATTCCGGGGCATCGGTGTCCATCTTGATCTTGCCGGGTACGCGGTCCGTTACGTGGCGGACGAATTTAAGCAGCTTTGGATTGGGATTCTTGTCTCCCTTGTGTTTGGGGACAAACTTGTTTGACATCTCAGGCATAGGCTATCAGTTTTTCCAGTTTTTTACTTCCTGCAGGAGCCAGCCGGCAAAGCTCTCTACGCCTTCTCCGGTTTTGGCGCAGATGGGAATCACCTTGGCGTTGGGATTGCGCATATGCACATACTCCTTGCATTTTTCCAAGTCAAAGTCAAAGTAGGGGAGGACATCCATCTTGTTAATGACTACAACGTCACAGATGGAGAACATAAGCGGGTACTTGAGGGGTTTGTCGTGGCCTTCCGGTACGCTCAGGATCATAGCGTTCTTGCAGCTGCCGGTGTCAAATTCGGCCGGACATACCAGGTTGCCTACATTTTCCAGGATTACCAGGTCCAGCCCTTCCAGGTCCACGTTGTCCAGGCCCTGGCGCGTCATCTCTGCGTCCAGGTGGCACATACCGCCGGTATGCAGCTGGATGGAAGGGATGCCGGTGGCTTCCTTGATTTTGACGGCATCCACGTTGGAGTCTATATCGGCCTCCATTACGGCGATGCGTATTTTTCCCTTAAGCAGGTTGATGGTCTGAATGAGCGTGGTGGTTTTGCCACTGCCCGGCGAAGACATAAGGTTGAGCAGGAAAACGCCCTTGGTTTTGAGCTCTTTCCTTAAATTGTTAGCATCAACCTCATTATCCTCGAAGATGCTTTTCTTGATCTCGATGACTTTAACGGGGTCCATAGTGTTATTAATTCTTTGCAAGATAAGAAATCTTTCGCATTAAAGCAATTCTTTGCTATCTTTGCAAAAACCGTAGTGCCTTATGAGAAGAAGCCTTGTCGCTGTTGCCATCTTGTTTATATTCACGCTTTCCTGTAACTGGAGGCAGCGTTCTGCTGCGCCTGTTCAGGAAGAGGCCGAAGTTAAGCAGGACACGGTGTACCCCCTGGGCTTCTGCACGGACTCTTTCCGGGTGGTGGAAGGCGTTGTGGCCAATGGCGCCACCTTCTCCGGGCTTATGTCTTCCCTGGGTATGTCCGGGGACGATACGTACAAGCTCATCAAGGCCTCCGACGGTATTTTCGATGTCCGGAAGTTCAGGGCCGGAGCGGCCTGGCAGGCATACTATCAGGATTCTACCCAGCTGCAGTATCTGGTGTATGAAGAAGGCCGGGTGCGCAGCATCATTTTCCAGTGCGCAGACAGTCTTTCGGCCTGGACGTATGACAAACCGGTAGAAAGGCAGGAAAAGGTGGCCGATGTCACCATCCACTCCTCCCTCTGGAACGATATGCTGGACGCCGGTGCCTCGCCGCTGCTCATAGTGGAGCTGGCCGATATTTACGCCTGGACGGTGGACTTCTTCGGCCTGCAGGAAGGGGACCGCTTCCGCGTGCTGTACCACCAGGATGTCTGTGAGGGAGAGGTCTTTAGGATCAACGACGTAGAATATGCCGTCTTCAGCCGGGCCGATAAGGATTTCCCCGCGCTGTTCTTCGACCAGCAGGACAACGGCAACAAATACTGGAACGAGAAGGGCGAGAGCATGCGCAAGGCCTTCCTCAAGGCGCCTCTAAAGTTCAGCCGCATAAGTTCCCGTTTCACCTATCACCGCAAGCATCCCATCTACGGTACCGTTCGCCCGCATACCGGCGTCGATTATGCCGCACCGGCAGGAACGCCCGTGCATGCCCTTGGAGACGGTGTCGTCACACGTGCCAGCTGGGATTCGCATGGCGGAGGTAACTATGTGAAGATCTCGCATCCCAACCGCTACGAAACCGGTTATATGCACCTTCAGAGCTACGCCAAGGGCATCAAGCCCGGCGTACGCGTGTCCCAGGGACAGGTTATCGGATACGTGGGATCCACCGGCGCATCCACCGGTCCTCATCTGGACTTCAGAATCTGGAAGAATGGAACGCCGATAGACCCGCTTAAGGTGGAATCTCCTTCAGCTGAACCGCTTAAGGCTGCCAACAAGCCAGCCCTGGATTCGCTGTTCCTGGCTTATAAGGCTGAGATAGCCGGTTATTCCCGCTAAGAGGTCCTAGAGGCTGAAGTGTACGGTAGTATCGTAATCGTTCCAGTTGCGAAGGTCCAGGGTGATGGCCTTCTGGTCGTAAACGTTGCTGTACTGCGTGTCCTCCACCGTCCCATTCTCCCACACAAGGTCTTTCCAGTGCACCAGCGCCAGGCACTCCTGGGCCTGTTGGAAGGTGAGGACGCCGTTATGCTCTGCCAGGTATGCCCCGCAGGTCTCATAGCGCCACCAGCTCTTGCTGTGGGGGTTCCCGAGGGCAGGGTTGGGTTCTGTGGAATAGTACTTTTCGTGAAGGAGATGGTTGGTTACGTGCATCCAGTTCTGTCCTTCCGGTTTCCGGGTCACCAGCGTCTTCCAGCGGTCGTTGGGGTCAAACTCCACCACGGCGCTATTCCCCAGGGCATCGGCAATCATATAGTG
>JAEEQI010000109.1 GCA_016285215.1 Bacteroidales bacterium
CTTTTCACAATTTTTTTAAAACCATTCTACATCCTGCAAATCGAGCTCGTTCATGGGGATGCCGGGGCCCAGGCGGAAATAGAACTTATATCCTTTTAACTCAGCAGGAATGCGGTTGAGGAAGGCCAGGCGGGGCTCTCCAAAATCGCACGAGCAGCCGTACAGAATCATGGTGCGGGCCTCGTCATCTTTCTCGTACCAGCCGCCTCCACGGGTGCGAACGTAGCCAAAACGCTCCTCAATATTGCGCACCAGTTCCTCGTGCTGGCCCACCAGGCCATACACAAACGTCCCCACCATAGGCGAAGAAGGCAAAGACACCAGAACAAATTTAGGATTCATACGGTAAAGATAGAGAAATAATCGTAACTTAGCACTATGAAACGAATTCTTTCCTTACTAACCGCAACCCTTCTGCTGGCCTCCTGCGGCGTCCTCACGCCCACCAGCCAAGACCAGGACAAGTACTACAGCTTCAACGAAGCCACCGACCGCATAACCCTCCAACACGAAGTCCGGGGAGACTGGCTCACCACCGTGGGCGGCAGCGACTGGCCCGACAAAAACGACCCTGCCCAGACCCAGCAGGAAAAGCTCCGCACTATGATCCGGAAAATCAAGGAATCCGGCTGCAACCTGGTGTACTTCCAGGTGGTCTCCAATATGGACGCCCTGTTCCGGACCCACACCCTCCCCTGGAGCCACGTCCTCACCGGCGTCCAGGGCCAGGATCCCGGCTACGATCCCCTGCAGGAAGCCATAGACGCCTGCCGCAAACAGGGCCTGGAAATCCACGCCTGGATCAATCCCCTGCGTGCCGGATCCGTGAGCCTGGAGCGCTGCCCGGAACACATAGTCCTCACGCATCCGGAATGGATCCAGCAGTACGGCAACAGCTACTACCTGGACCCCGCCCTGCCCGAAGTGCAGCAGCACCTGTACAACCTGGTCACGGAACTGATGACC
Source organism: Bacteroidales bacterium (assembly GCA_016285215.1). Next base: position 967 of record JAEEQI010000109.1, read on the forward strand.
AACTACGACCTCGACGGCATCCACATAGACGACTATTTCTACCCGGACGGCATCCAGACCGACGAAAAGCAATGGGCCGAAAAGAACTTCCCCGACGGAATAGACAAAAACGAATGGCGCTTTAGCAACATAGACCTGTGCGTCAAGGCCATGCACGACGCCACCCACAACGCCAAGCCCACCGCCACCTTTGGCATCTCCCCCGCCGGCCGCCTGGAGAACACCCTTAAACTCTACGCCGATCCTCGCCGGTGGGTGCAGCAGGGCACCGTGGACTACCTGGTTCCCCAGATCTACTGGCCCCACGGCCACAAGATAGCCGACTTCAAGATGGTTCTGGACAGCTGGAAAAGCATTGTGAAGAACGTGCCCATGTTCACCGGACTGGCCGCGTACCGCCTGGGAGAAACGGGATTTGAATCCATGAACGAATTTGTCAAGCAGGTAGAGGAATGCCGGGAAGCATCCTACGTCCAGGGTCACATCTGGTTCCGCACCGTCCATATCCTGGACAACAAATTCCTCCCCACCCTCAAACAAACCATCTACGAATACGGTTCCCTGATGCCCAAGATAGGAGACAGCGACAGAACCGCGCCGGCCCGCCCGAGCGTAACCCTCAGCGGCCGCAAGCTCCAATGGGCCGAAGTTGAAGGAGCCCAGGGCTACGCCGTTTACGAACTCTCCCGTCCGGCTCCCAACGCCACTCAATGGACCGCCAACCTGGTATACCAGGGCCCGCACATCAGCTACGACGGAAAGGTAAAGACCAACTACGTGGTACTGGCTTACAGCGGGAAGGAAAAGTCGGACCTCTCGGAGGTCATCTTCATCCCCAGCAAATAAAAGAAAGGCCGGTCCAGATGGATCGGCCTTCTTTTCATTTCTTAATAAACTAGTAAGTTACAACGGGCTCCAGTTTCTGGGCAAGCTCGATGTACTTGGCAATCTCCTTCTCAACGGGAGTGCGCTTGCACAGGTGCTTGGCTTCGTTTACCTCAGCCATCTTTGCAGCCAGGTTGGCAGCATTGCGGGTGCGAAGTTCCTTGACAGTGTCTACGCCGGCGGCTTCCAGCAGTTCGGAGAACTGAGGACCAACGCCCTTGATGCGGAACAGGTCTGCATGATTTACCCAGGTGAGGATGAGGTCACCACGGATACCGGTCTTTTCTTCCAAAGCCTTGCGGCCCTTGGGGCAAGCACCTTCCTTAAGCAGCTGATCTACAGTTTCGATACCGACAGCGGCAAGCTTCTCAGCGTAAACAGGGCCGACACCCTGAATGTCAATGATTTTGTAAGCCATAGTTATAGTATTAAGTGGTTAAATTATGGTCATTCCAACCTCAAAGTTAAAAAATATTAATGAAAAAAGGAAATTTTTGCATATATTTGCAGATGTAGGCGAATTTTATGGAAAACTTTCCGTTAGATAGCGAAAAGATTTACTTCTCTTCGGATATGCTTACACTGGACTGCGAAGAAGGTCCGGTGACGTTGAAGGTTTCCGACTGGCTCCACAAAGATCCCGTTCGCATTCACCGTATGATTGTGAAAGAAAAGGCCTTACAGGTAGATCAGATGGAGGTTTTCGCCCCCCTCGTATCCAAACTCAGAAGAGCCGACTACGAGTATTACAAGCGCATTACCGGGCTCAAAATGATGATAGATTTCCCCGGATTCCCGTCAGAAATCGAAGCCCGCATCCCCTACGACACAGATCCCATCGCCTTCTACAAGTGGTGGCGCAAGGGCAAGAACGAACATCGCGTTTACCTCTCCCCCGCCTACCAATTCAAACTTTTCCAGAAAGTGTCCCATATGGAGCCCAAGATTATGCTCAAGAAGGACATTGATTTTGTTAAGAGCTTCTAGCCATGACCTTGGAACAAATCCTGGCCGTCCCCACCGCTCCGTCCAAGGAAGAGCTGGCTAGGGACCTTTGGGACGGCGACAACTGTGTAAGCTATTCGGCCGACGGAAAGCGCCTCCTGGACGCCGAGAACTTCCCCTCTGAAATCACCGTCAAGGATGGCTGCGAGGTCATCTGCAACGAAGTTTTCGCCTTCCAGGACTATATGGCGGGCCGAAGAATAGGAGAAGACATCCCCCTGGAGGAACGTTCCTCCTATCTTGAAAAGATCACCTTACCCAACAGCGTTACCCATATAGGTGCCGCCGCTTTCTGCGAATGCGGCGAGCTCCTTAAGATCAAGCTCCCCACAGGCCTGCTGTACATTGGCCCTTCGGCCTTTGCAGACTGCTGGCAGCTGGAGAAGATTACCCTCCCGGCCAGCACCAAAGTCATTGGCCCCGGCGCATTTCAGGGATGCATCAATATGTACCAGGTAAAGCTGAACAAGGCCCTGGAAGTCATTGGCGAGGACGCCTTTGACGACTGCGAGTCCTTGGAAACCATTATCATTCCCCACGGGACGCTGGACCATTTTATGCAGCTCCTCCCCAAGGAATTACACCCCCTACTGGAAGAATTATGACCGGACAAAACTTCAAGGCAGCCCACGAGGGCGCCCTCCTGCAATACCTCTTTGAGATTCTCCCGGGCCAGTCCCGCACCAGCGTCAAGAACCTCCTTTCCAAAGGCCAGGTGCTGGTAAACGGAGAGGGCCAGACGGCCTTTGACCTGCCCCTGAAGAAAGGCGACACCATCACCATCCTGCCCAAGGGCATCTCCATTGCGCGCGCCATCAAGAGCGACGCCAAGGACGAGGTCCTCAAAGCCGGCGTCAAGATTCTCTTCGAAGACGAGAACTATATAGTGGTGGACAAGCCCTCCGGGATGCTCACCGTGGCCACCGGCAAAGAGAAAAAGACCCTCTACGCCCTCCTCAACGCCTTCATCAAGGTCAACGCCCGTATGCAGCGCAAAGAAGACCTCATCTCCGGCAAAACGCCCGACCGCAGCACCGCCAAAATCTGGATAGTGCACCGCCTGGACAAGGGAACGTCCGGAGCCCTGGTATTTGCCAAAAACGAGCGCGCCAAAGACATCCTCCAGAGCAAATGGAAAGATTTGGTGGCCGAAAGAAAATACGTAGCCTGGCTGGAAGGCAAGCTGGAAAAGGAAAGCGGGGCCATCCAGAGCTGGCTGGTAGAGAACCCCAAGTCGCTCAAGATGAACTCCTACGACACGGAAGTCAAGGACGGCCAGCTGGCCATCACGCACTACCGCGTCCTCAGCTACAGCCGCCACTACACGCAAGTTGAATTCTCCCTGGAAACAGGCCGAAAGAACCAGATCCGCGTGCACGCCGCCTCCCTGGGCCACCCCGTGGCCGGAGACGACAAGTACGGCGCCGAGACCGACCCCATCAAGCGCCTGGCCCTGCACGCCGCCACGCTGGTATTCCGCAACCCCTTCTCCAACAAGATGGTGCGCTGCTCCTCCCCCCTCCCCGAATCCTTTGAACGATTTACCCTCAAATGATAGAACAGACCATCCTCTCCGGCGAGCTCCAATTGAAAGCCGCCATCATTGCCCCGGAGCATCCCCAGGCAGCCGTTGTGCTTGTGCACGGCATGGCCGAGCATAAAGAGCGCTACTATCCCTTCATGAACTATCTCTGCGAGATGGGCTTTGCCTGCGTCATCTACGACCAGCGGGGCCATGGCGCCACCGCCCAGAGCCCCGACGAGCTGGGCTACTTTGGCAAGGGAGGCGTGAAGAATCTGGTTAACGATACCCGCACCGTGGTCCAGTGGACCCGTGAGCAGTACGCCGGCCTCAAGGTCTTCCTCTTTGGCCACAGCATGGGCTCCATGGTAGCCCGCAGCTTTGCCAAGAAGTACGACGCCGAGATTGACGGCCTGGTGGTCTGCGGCAGCCCCTCCAACAACCCGGTGGTGGGCCTGGGTATCTTTTTCACCCGCATCATCCAGCTGTTCAAGGGAGACCGCTTCCGTTCCAAGAAGGTGGCTCTGATGATCTTCGGCCCTCATACCAAGAAATTCAAGGCCGAAGGCATGCGCAACGCCTGGCTTTCCACCAACAAGGCCAACGTGCAGGAGTACAACGATGACCCGCTGTGCGGCTTCCTCTTCACCCTCAACGGCTACCGTGTGGTGATGCAGCTCATTCAGGAAACCTATTCCCAAAAAGGCTGGGCCGTAAACAACCCCAACATGCCCGTGCACTTCCTCGCCGGCAGTACCGACCCTTGCATCATCACCTTAGACGAGTTCTCCAAGGCCGTGAGCTTCTTCCGCAACCGCGGTTACAAGACGGTCTCCAGCAAAGTGTACCCCGGCCTGCGCCACGAGGTTCTTAACGAGCTGGGCAAGGAAAACGTCTGGAGAGACGTAGAAGCCGTTCTCAAGAGCTGGGTATGAACATCTTCGCCCGCACAGAGCGTTTGGTAGGGGCCGAAGGACTGGCCCGCCTGTCCGCCGCCCGCGTCATCCTCTTCGGGACCGGCGGCGTGGGCAGCTGGTGCGCCGAAGCCCTCATCCGCAGCGGCATAGGGCACCTCACTATGGTGGACCCCGACTGCGTGGACGAAACCAATATCAACCGGCAGCTTCCTGCCACCACCGCCACCGTGGGCCAGCCCAAAGTGGAGGTACTGCGCAGCCGCCTGCTGGAGATTAATCCGAACGCCGATATCACCGCCCTGCGCCAGCGCTATGAGAAAGGCGTAGACTTCGGCCTGGCAAATTACGACGTTATCATTGACGCCATCGATTCCCTCACGGACAAGATGAACCTGCTGCTGGAAGCCACTTCCACGCCGGCCGAGGTCTTCTGCTCCCTGGGAGCCGCCTGCAAAATGGACCCCACAAAGGTCCGTGTGGCCGAATTCTTCTCTGTCCGCGGCTGTCCGCTGGGCGCCGCCCTCCGCAAAAAAATGCGGAAAGAGAACACCCTTCCCGCCAAACCCATTACGGCCGTCTACGACGAAGAAGTGCTACCCAACCTGGGCCCCGAGCAGGATCCCGGTCCCGGCAAAGCCATAGCCAATGGCACCTTTGCCCACATCACCGGCATCTTCGGATTTACCCTGGCCGGACTGGTTATTGAGCATCTTCTATCCGCGGAGCGGGTATCGTAAGCAGCTGATAAAAGAGGACCTGCGCCAGGCGGAGATTGCCTTCCTTGCCGGGATGCAGGTGGTCGTTTTCACCTCCATAATAGAACGCCTGGCCATAGAGCGGATTCATATTGCTCACGGCGTGGAGGTCAATCACGTTGACCGACCAGATGCCGGCGGCTTCCTTGACGGCATTCACATAAGAATCCAGATACTCACCCACCCGGTTCTGATAGCTCTCTTCGGGCTGGACGTTGCCTTCGTCCAGGATGAACCAGCCGCGGTGCAGCGGGGTCAGGAGGACCACCTGGCAGCGGGGATAGGTTTCCTTGATGAGCTTGAGGGCTATGTTCATCCGGCCCTTCACGGTGGAATTGTCCATCACGGGATAGCGGCGCTTCCTGAGCTGCTTGATGGCAGGCTCGTTCATATCGGTTCCGGCCAGTACATATTCTTCTTTCTCCGTGAACCATTCCCCGGTGGGAATGCCCATATTGAAGTCGTTGGTGCCCATCAGAATCATAATGGCATCCACGCCCTGGTTATGGTCTTCCTGCAGTTTCTGCACCTGGCGGGGGATGTCGTTCCACTCCCTTCCGGACTTGGCGTAGTTGTAGATATCCAAGTGGAGCCACTCCTGCAGATAGCCCCAGTACTGCGTGATGCCCCAAAGCTCACCCAGACCGGGATCAGAGATGGAGTCTCCCATAACGGCCACGCGTTTTCCAGCCCAAGGGTGGGTAAAGGAAGGGCCTTCCTGGGCCCTTGCGCCGACAAATGCCAGCACAAGGGTCAATATGCTAACGAGTTTTTTCATAGCTGATTTATTTACAATCGGGGCAAACGCCCTTGAGCAGATAGCTCACACTCTCCACTTCATATCCCTCCGGCACTTTTACCGGGGGCACCGGGGTGTCTTCCAGGCAGTAGGTGCGGTGGCACCTGGTGCAGTAGAAGTGCACGTGGATGTCGTCGTCGTGGTCGTTGTGATGGCTGTGGCAGAGCTCGTAACGCACGCCGTCTCCGCTGTCTTCCAGCACGTGGACCAGGTGGGCATCCTTGAAGGCGCCCAGCGTGCGGAAGATGGCGCTCTTGTCAATGGTTTCCAGCTGCGCCTCCAGCTCCATAAGGGAGAGAGGGCGGCCGGCATTGGCCAATGCTTTGGCCACCAGCAGGCGGTTGGGCGTAACCTTTACTCCGTGTTCTTCCAGCAGATGTTCCATTACAGCAGCTCCTCCAGCAGGTTCTTACAATGTCCGGGAAGAATAATATGGTGGTTGCCGATGGGGTTGGTGAGAAGGTAGCGGGCATCCTCCGGCCTCAGCTGCAGCACCACCTGCGTGCGGCAGAGATGGTCTTCATACTGGTTTTCCAGCAGTTCCCCTTCGGCCACGAAATGACGGTCCAGCTTGCCGGAAACCTTGAACACCGTCACCGGTCCTTCCGGCAAATTCCCGTGGATACCCACGCCTATTCCGGATTCGAAGTGCGTGTCGTACTGCCAGCCGGTGACCATATTGAAGGGCACGGTGCAATGGGCAAAGAGCATACGGCCCGTTTCCACATCTATGCGGGCAGGATTGGCCTGGAAGCCCGTGCAGCCCGTCAGGGCATGGGCTATCATCATGGACAGCAGGGCCGGCACATCTCCTTCGCAGGCGGCGGGAATGCCGTCGGAATTGAAGGAGGCCAAAGCCAGGCAGCCGGTGTTGCCCACGGATGTAAGGAGGTCGAAACAGCGCAGCGTAAAAGCGCCCAGTTCATATCTTTTCACCAGCACCTCCAGGGCATGGTAGATTTGCGTGGCGCCGGGGTAGGCCTGGCGCACCTTGTCGGCCATCTGTTCCTCTTCGGGGGCATTGTTGCGGGGGGCCTTGGCAATCTCGTTCAGGAGCTCCTGCATGGGAACTTCCACCAGTTTCACGCCCAGCCTGTCGGAGAGGGCCATAGGGTCTGCCTGGCTGGCGATGAGCCAGTCGGAGGGCTGGCCGATGACGCCGATGCGCGTGCCCTGCAACTGTTTACGGGCCTTGGCAACGGTCTCCAGCGCCGAAACGCGCTGCTGAAGATATGGGGCCGATCCGTG
>JAEEQI010000110.1 GCA_016285215.1 Bacteroidales bacterium
AACAACCAGGGGGATATTGTTTAAGTTGCTAATACTTCGGTAGTTACGCCCACGGGGCTAGTCTTTAGGTGTTCCCAGCCGGCCCAGCAGAAACTCCGTAAAGGCGGCTTCTTCTTCCGGGCTCAGGAACGTGGCCCGGACCGGAACGTAGAACAGGCGCTGCTTCACCTTGTCATCTATTTTCTTGACGTCCCGCATCCGCTGGGCGTCTTTTTCTGTGGTCATCAGGCAGGCCGTGGGGTTCTCCTTGATGGCCCACGCCAGTTTCTTCATATCTCCGACGGTATACCGGTGGTGGTCACTGAACTCCATCCGTTTCACGATCTTATAGGAATCGGACAGGTGGCTTCTGAGCGGGCCGTCGTTGGCAATGCCGGTTACCAGCACCAGGCGCTGGGAATAGATGTAGTGGGCATCGGCCTCCGGGAACACGGGCTCTGCGTTGGTGTAGCTTACCGTGGTGAAGAACAGCGGCTGCTCGGGCTTGAGGGAGAGCTGCTTTCTCCACTGCTCCTTCTCCCACTCGTCCAGGTAGGGCGGGCACTTGGTGAGAATCACGGCATCGGCCTTTTTAAGGCGGGAGGGAAGGTCTCTCAGACGGCCCCAGGGAAGGAGGTGGTCCTTGTTCACCGGACGGTTGTAGTCTACCAGCACAATGTTGACGGTGGCGGCCAGCTTCCGGTATTGGAAGGCGTCGTCCAGGACAACCAAATGGGCATTTTGTCCTTCTACCAGGTTCTTGCAGCCCCGGACGCGGTTTTTGTCCACCGCTACGGTGACCGAGGGGAACTTGTAGGCTATCTGGACGGGCTCGTCACCGTACAGGTTGGCGGAACCGTCGCGGGGAACCAGCTGAAATCCCTTGCTGCGCCGCTTGTAACCACGGGACAACACGGCCAGGTTGCGGTAGGCCCAGTTGTCACTTTGCAGCAGCTGCCGCAGAATCATTTCCGTGTGGGGGGTCTTTCCGGTGCCGCCAACCGTAATGTTTCCAACGCAAACCGTGGGAACTTCGGCCTGGCAGACCTTCTTGATTTTTTTGTCGTAAGCGAAATGGCGCAGGGCCAGGATGAGCCGGTACAGCATTACATCGAGAGCACGTTGAGGACGGAGATAAGCTCCTGGTTAATGGGTTTGTCGGTCTTGATGGCACGGGAGATGGGTACGTACACAATCTCGTCGTTCTTGATACCGATCATAATATTGCGCTGGCCTTCCTGCAGGGCCTCGATGGCTGCATAACCCAGGCGGGAAGCCAGGATGCGGTCGTAGGCGCTGGGGGTGCCGCCGCGCTGCAGGTGACCCAGGATGGTCACATGGGAATCCAGTTCCGGATATTCTTTCTTGACACGCTCGGCGTAGTACATGGCGCCGCCGTGGCCGTCTTTCTGGGACTCGCTCACCAGCACAATAGCGCTGTTCTTGCTCTTGCGCTTACCGCGCTCTATGAACTCGGCCAGCTGGTCCACGTCCGTCTTGCCTTCGGGGATGATGGCGGCCTCTGCACCGGAAGCGATGGCGCTGTTCTGGGCCAGGAAGCCGGCGTCACGGCCCATCACCTCCACAAAGAAGATGCGGTCGTGGCTGTTGGCGGTGTCACGGATCTTGTCCACGCATTCCACGATGGTGTTGAGGGCGCTGTCGTAGCCAATGGTGGAGTCCGTTCCGTAGAGGTCGTTGTCAATGGTTCCGGGCAGGCCGATAATGGGAATGTCATACTCCCGGGCAAAAAGCTGGGCGCCGGTAAGGGAACCGTTGCCGCCAATCACGATGAGGGCATCGATTTTGGCCGAGACCATATTCTCGTAGGCCTTCTTTCGGCCTTCTTCTGTCATAAACGCCTGGCAACGGGCGGTCTTGAGGATGGTACCACCGCGCTGGATGGTGTTGGACACGCTGGAGGAAGTGAACTTAACGAACTCTTTATCAATAAGTCCCTGGTAGCCTCTCATCACACCAACCACATTGAGGTCATAGAAACGGGCTGCACGGGTAACGGCACGGATGGCTGCATTCATTCCGGGAGCGTCTCCTCCGGAAGTAAGAATACCTATTGTCTTTATCTGTCTCTCCATATACTAATTAATTATCTTGCAAAGATAATAAAAATAACAGCTCCTTCGTCACTTCGTTCCTCAGGATGACAAAAGGCTTGTCATTCTGAGCAAAGCGAAGAATCTGTTTTTTACTATCTTTGCAGTGTGAAAATTGGAAACATCGATTTAGGGGAGCGTCCGGTTACCCTGGCGCCTATGGAAGACGTCACCGACGCCAGCTTCCGCATCCTTTGCCGGGAAGCGGGCGCCGCTATGGTTACCACCGAATTCGTGAGCTCGGACGGCCTGGTGCGCGATGTTTCCAAGACCATCGCCAAGATGCACACGCTGGAGGAAGAAGCTCCGGTGGCCGTGCAAATCTACGGCAGCATCCCGGAAGCTATGGTAGATGCGGCCAAGATGGCCGATAAAGCAGCAGAGCTGGCCGGAGGCCACGGGGCCGATATCATAGATATCAACTTTGGCTGCCCGGTGAGCAAAATCGCAGGCCGCGGCGCCGGCAGCGGTATGATGCGGGAGCCCGACAAGCTGGTGGCCATCACCGAGGGCATCGTAAAAGCCGTGAAAAAGCCCGTCACCGTCAAGACCCGCCTGGGCTGGGACGACAACTCCAAGATTATAGTAGAGCTGGCCGAAAGGCTGCAGGACGTGGGCATTTCGGCCCTTACCATCCACGGCCGCACGCGCTGCCAGATGTACAAGGGAGAGGCCGACTGGACCCTTATAGGCGAGGTTAAGAACAACCCCCGGATGCACATTCCCATCATTGGCAACGGAGATATCAACAGCGCCCAAAAGGCCAAGGAAGCCTTTGATAAATATGGTGTAGACGGCATTATGGTGGGACGCGCCTCCTTTGGCCATCCCTGGATCTTTACGGAGATCCGGCACCTGCTGGATACCGGCGAGGAGCTGCCGCCTATGTCCGTAAAGGACCGCGTGGCCCTGGCCAAACGCCACTTCCAGCTGTCCCTGGACCTCAAGGGCCCCGTGACCGGCGTGTACGAGATGCGCCGCCACCTGAGTTGCTACTTCAAAGGACTCCGGGACTTCAAAGACACCCGCATTAAGCTGGTTACCTCCAAAGACCCGGAAGAAATCTTTGCTACCTTAGATTATGTAGCTGAGCGCTGGGGAGCCGAAACCCCCGAAGTAGAAGGGGTGTACGGAATCTAGCCCTTCAACACTTCGTTCTGTACCCGTACAGACTCGTCGTGGATGGCATTCATAATGGCGCTGACGCACTCCTCGGAGAGGCCCAGCGCCTTTCCTTTTTCTATCATATCGGACAGCACCTGCTCCCATCGGCCCGCCTGCAGGATGGCCACGTTGTGGTTCTTCTTGTAGGTACCTATCTGGCTGCTTATCTTCATACGGTCTGCCAGAAGCTTGAGAAGATTCTCGTCCAGGACGTCGATGCGGGCGCGGAGGGCGTCGATGCCTTCCTTGTAGGCCTCGTTCTCGGAGGTATTGTCGCGGATGACCAGGCTCTCCAGGAGAGTCTGCAGGTCACGGGGGGTGAGCTGCTGCTTGGCATCGGACCAGGCGCAGGAAGGGTCGCAGTGGCTCTCCACCATAAGGCCGTCCAGGCCCAGGTCCATAGCGCGCTGCGACAGCTCCAGCAGGTACTGGCGGTCACCGGCCATATGCGAAGGGTCGGCAAAGAAGGCCAGCTGCGGGTAGCGCGTACGGAGCTCAATGGCAATCTTCCAGCCCGGATCGTTGCGGTAAGGGATGGGGGCCGAAGTGGAGAAACCGCGGTGAATCACGCCCAGCTTGCGGAGGCCGGCGCGGTTGAGGCGCTCCAGGGCGCCAATCCAGAGGTCGAGGTCCGGGTTCACGGGGTTTTTCACCAGCACGGGGATGTCCGTGCCTTCCAGAGCATCGGCAATCTCCTGCATCAGGAAGGGATTGGCCGAAGTGCGGGCGCCAATCCAGACAACATCCACGCCGTACTTGATACATTCCAGCACGTGCTTTTCGGATGCTACCTCGGTGCAAACCTTCATTCCGTACGTTTCCTTCACCTTCCTCAGCCACTTGAGGCCGGGGGTACCCACGCCCTCAAAGGAGCCCGGGTGGGTGCGCGGTTTCCAAATACCGGCACGGAATACGTGAATGCCAAAAGCGCTCAGTCCTTTGGCGGTTTCCATCACTTGTTCCTCGGTCTCTGCGCTGCAGGGACCGGCAATGCACATAGGACGCGGCAGGGTAAAGAATCCCCACTCGGTTCCCGGAATGATATCTAGTTCGTGGGCCATTAGCGAATAATCTTTTTAATGCGGTTAGCTTCCTGAATGAGTTCGCGAATCTTTTCTTCGTCGTAGGTGGCTACGGCGTCTCGGAACTGCTTCATCTTTTCTATATAGGTGTCCATCACGTGGAGCACGTTGTCGTGGTTCTGGGTGAGGATGGGGACCCACATATCGGCATTGGACTTGGCCAGGCGCACGGTGGAGGCAAAGCCGCCGGAGGCCAGGTCAAAGATGTGCTTCTCGTCCTTTTCCTTGTCCAGCACGGTAAGAGCCAGGGCAAAGGAGGTGACGTGGGAGATGTGGGACACGTAGGCGGTGTGGACGTCGTGCTGCTCTGCGTTCATATAAATGGGACGCATATTGAGCACGCCATATAGTTCCTCAATGGCCTTCACGGCTTTGGGAGACGACTCCTCGGAGTCTGCGAAGATGCAGGCGCGGCCGTCAAAGAGGCCGGGCTGGGCTGCCCAGGGGCCGCTGTACTCGGTACCGGCCATAGGGTGCGTGCTCACAAACTGCTGCCGCTTGGGATGATACTTGACCGCGTGGCAGATCTGGGCCTTGGTGGAGCAGACGTCAATGACCAGCTGCTCGGGCCCAATCCGGTCCAGAACCTCCGGTACCATCTTCACGGCCGTTCCCACCGGAACGGCTACCACAATGACATCGGCCTTCTGAATGCAGGTCTCGTAAGGGACTATCTCATCGGCCAGACCTATGGTAAGGGCCGCCTGCGCGCTTACCGGGTCGTTCTCAACGCCCAGCACCTTCTGCGCATAACCGCGGCGCTTTAAATCCAGGGCCAGGGAGCCGCCAATGAGGCCCAGGCCGATGACACCTAATGTTTTCATAATGCTTTTTGAATTCTTTCCAGGGCTTTCTCCAGGGTGGGCACGTTGGCGCACAGGGAGATGCGGAGGTGATGGGCTCCGTTGCTGCCGAAAATGAAGCCGGGGGTTAGGAACACGCCGGCATTGTAGAGGATGCGGTCGCTCCAGTCTTTGGCTTCTCCTTCCGGAACGCGGGCCCAGACATAAAGGCCGCCGGCCTCGGTGTCGTACTTGCAGCCCAGGGTATCCATAATGCGACGGGCCACGGCCTGCCGCTTGGCGTATTCTTCGTTAAGGGAATCGTACCAGGAGGCATCGGAGTTGAGGGCCACCACGGCTGCTTCCTGAATGCCGCGGAACATACCGGAATCCATCTGGGTCTTCACCTTGAGGAGTTCCTTGATGGTATCGGCGTCACCCAGCATCATACCCACACGCCAGCCGGCCATATTGTGGCTCTTGGACAGGGAGTTCATCTCCAGGCAGCACTCCTTGGCGCCGGGAACGGAGAAGATGGAAGTGGGCTTGTTGAGCACAAAGCCGTAAGGGTTGTCGTTGACCAGCAGGATGCCGTGACGGCGGGCAAAGTCTACCAGCTTCTCATACACGTCCATACGGGCGGGAGCGCCGGTGGGCATATTGGGGTAGTTGACCCACATCAGTTTTACACCCTCGAGGTCCATAGCTTCCAGGGCCTCGAAATCCGGATACCAGCCGTTGGCCTCCACCAGGTCGTACGTTACCAGTTCGGCCTCGCACATACGGGTAGAGGAAGTATAGGTGGGATAGCCGGGATTGGGAACCAGCACCTTGTCTCCGGGATTGAGGAAGGCCAGGGACAGCAGGAGGATACCCTCCTTGGAACCCATCAGGGGCTGAATCTCGGTAGCGGGGTCCAGCTGCACGCCATACCACTTGGCGTACCAGTCGGCCATAGCCTGGCGAAGCTCGGGGATACCCACATAGCTCTGGTATCCGTGCACGCCGGCTTTGTGGGCGCAGTTGCAGAGGGCCTCAACGGCCTGGGCCGAAGGAGAACCGTCCGGGGAGCCGATGCCCAGGTTAATGACAGGCTCCAAACCCTTGGCGGCACGTTCCGCGTTGAGTTTGGCAATTTCCTTGTTTTTGATAGAGAAGTAATACTCTTTGACCGACAGGGTCCGGTTGGCGGGTTTGATAATCATAGCTCGTTTTATAATGCTGCTTTATATTCTCCAAGTATCTGGAAGTCTTCAATGAGGGGACGCACGGCCGAAAGGGCCTGGAGGTAACGCTCCACATTGGAGAACTTGATGTCTGCGTAAAAGAAATACTGCCACTCGTGGCCCGGGATGGGCAGCGACTGGATACGGGTAAGGTTCATCTCGTAGAACGAGAGGATGGTAAGGATCTGGGCCAGGGAGCCGGGCTTGTGGGGCAGGGTGAAACAAAGGATGGCTTTGTTAATCTGCCCGCGGGGCACGGTAAGGGACGGATCCAGGATAAGGAAGCGGGTAAAGTTCTGCTTGTAGGTTTCAATGCCGGGAGCCAGGATATTGAGCCCGTAGAGCCGGGCAGCCAGGGCCGAAGCTACGGCGCCCACACCCTTTTCTCCGCTTTTGGCTATTTCCCCGGCGCTCTTGGCGGTGTCTTCGCTCTCGATAAGCTTGATCCAGGGGGCGTTTTTCTCAAACCAGGGGCGGGTCTGGTTGATGGCCATATAATGGGTGCGAACCTCCCTGATATCCTCCAGGCTCTGGCCAGGAAGGGCCATCAGATTCTGCTCAATGCGGATATAGACCTCTCCCTTTACCTGTACGTCTTTGCTGCGAAGGAGTTCAAAGTTATGGAGAAGACCGCCGGAGACCGTATTCTCAATGGCCATCACGGCAGCATCGGCCCGGCCTTCTTCCATAGCCTTGTACAAACCCTCAAAGGTATCGCACTCTACTATGGACACGCCGTCCTGCCCGGTTTTCCCGGGCATCTCCCCATAAAAAAGACGGGCTGCCTGTTCGTGAAAGCAGCCCATATAACCTTGAATAGCGATCCTGTGCATTAACCTTCTTAAACGGTAAGAATGTCTTTTTCCTTGGCGGCAATGAGCTCGTCTACCTTCTTGACCCACTTGTCCGTGACTTTCTGGAGTTCGTCTTCTCCCTCCTTTTCACCGTCCTCGCTCAGGCCGTCGTTCTTCTGGGCTTTCTTGAGGAGGTCGATACCGTCACGGCGGGCGTTGCGGATGGTAACCTTGGTGGTCTCACCCTGGGCCTTGGCTTTCTTGATGAGCTCCTTACGGCGCTCCTCGGTGAGCGGCGGAACCATACAGCGGATAATTTCTCCGTTGTTGGACGGGGTCAGGCCCACGTTGGCGTCCAGAATGGCCTTTTCAATTTTGGCAATCATAGAACGATCCCAGGGCTGGATGGCAATGGTCTTGGCATCCGGCGTGGTAATGGAAGCCACCTGGCTTACCGGAGTGGCCGTTCCGTAGTAGTCCACCATCACGGGATTGAGGATGGAGGGCGATGCCTTACCCACACGATAGTTCTTGAGGTCTTCCTCCAGATAATCTACTGCGTCCTGCATCTTGACGGACATAGCGTCCACTATTTCTTTCGCTTGCGGTAACATAGGTTTCTTCCTTTATTGATTTGCGTGAGTGCAAATATAGCAATTTTTTCCTATCTTTGACACACAACAATAAATGAGGATTATGCTTAAGAAACTTAGAGTGGCGTTAGCCTGGTTTTTCTGGATAGGGATCACCCTCCTTTTCCTGGATTTCACAGGCGCGTTGCACGGCTACCTGGGCTGGATGGCCAAGGTCCAGTTCCTCCCTGCCCTCCTAGCCCTCAATGTGGGCGTAGTAGTGGCCCTGGTGCTGCTTACGCTGGTTTTGGGCCGCGTGTA
>JAEEQI010000111.1 GCA_016285215.1 Bacteroidales bacterium
TCGGAGGAGGTGGAATAATAGTAGGCCTCCAGCCCCTTCTCCTGGCAGATACCGCGGAACGATGTCTCTATCTGGCGAAAATAATCAATCTGGCCATTTTTCACTATCATGGCTATGCCCGCAGGATCATTGTCCGGGGCTTCTTCTCTCCGGCACGCCGTAAAAGCCAGCAATGCCACAGAAGCAATCCAAAGTAGTTTTTTCATATTGCTCTTATTAAAGTGTAATGTAAATCCCGATAAAACTAGGAAATATCCGGCAAAAATGCAACAGCCTCAATTATTTACTTTTTGCCGGGCCGTTTCCAGGACGCGGAAGAAGTTGGTGGACCAGAGTTTGGTGATGTCCTGGTCACTGAAACCGGCTTCCAGGAGGCGGACGGTTATGTTGATGGTGTCGTTATCTCCGTTGAGACCCCAGCCGCCACCGCCGCCGTCAAAGTCGCAGGAGATGCCTACGTGGTCTATTCCTGCTATCTTGATGCAATGGAGCAGGTGGTCCATAAAGTCGTCGAGGGTGGCATCGGCCTTTTGGGGGTTCATATAATCCGGGACGATGTAGACCATGACCAGGCCGTCCTTGGCGGCGAGGGCACGGAGCTGATCGTCGGTGATGTTGCGGTCGTGGGGGAAGATGGCCTTGGCGCCCGAGTGGGAGCAGATGATGGGAGCGGTGCTGAGCTCAATGCAGTCCCAGAAGGTGCCGCTACTGGTGTGCGAGACGTCAACCAGAATGCCGCAACGGTTCATTTCCTTGACAACTTCCCGGCCGAAGGGGGTAAGTCCCTTGGTGGTATCGGCACTGTGGCTAGAAGTGTTACAGATGCCGTTGTCGTACATGTGGCTGAGGGTTATGTATACCACGCCGCGGCGGGCATAATGCTCCACGTTCCGGATGTCGTTTCCTATTCCGTAGCCGTTCTCGATCCCCAGGAAGAAGGCCTTTTTCCCTTGGGCCTTTAACGCAATGGCGTCCTCCCGGGTTCTGGCCAGGCCGCACCAGTCTTTGTTCTTGTCAATATCGGCCAGAATCTGGTCAATCATATCGTCGCAGTAGGCAAAGGCTTTGGCGTGGGATTCGTCGTCCAGACCCTTCTGGCCCTGGTAGCTGATGAGTACGCGGCTGCTCAGGTGCCCTTCTTCCATTTTCTGGAGGCTTACCTGGTTCAGCTGCCTTACGCCCAGCTCACAACCTTCGTCGTAGCAGCACGGCAGATCGCCGTGGGCGTCCATAGTCAGAATGCTATCCATCAACTGCTTGGCCTTCTTGTAGGTAGCAGCTTTCCGGCACAGCGCTCCCATATCGGGCAAGGCGCCGTCGTAGCGCATCAGACCCTTGTCCATCTCCTGGGAAAGGGCCGAAGCCCCCGTATGCGGAATATTCCTGTCGGCCACCGCCTTATAGAAAAGGACGCTGAAGGCCGAAGCATCCTTAACCCACCCGTCCGGAAGGGCAGCGCCGTCCCAGCCGGCAGCCATTTCCCGAAGCGCGGCAGCATCCTCCGTTTCGGGAACGATGACAGCGCTTGCACCGGCTTTCTGAGCAAGCCGCACCAGCTCCGCCGCATTCCGGCACTGGGGAATGGCAATGACGGGGGCTGTCTGATGCCCCGGCAGCATCCGGGCATCGGCCTGATCCATAAGCTGTTTTACACTTTCCGGATACTTGTTTACCTGTGCCTGCGCGCACACGCAGCAGAACACCGAAAGAAGGAATAAGGTACGCTTTATCATACTAACAAAGTTACGCTATTCCAGCCACACTTGCAATATTATCCCCAAATTGATGGGGCATTCGTCGAAGGAAAAGGGGCATTCGTCTAAAAGGGGGAACAGGGGCTTGGAAATGCGTGTACTTTTGCTCCCGGAAATAAAACGCAACGAAATATGAAAAAGTTTATCGTCATTCTTACCGCCGCCCTTCTGGGCATCCAGGCTTTTGGTCAGACCACTACCGTAGAAGGTGTGGTGCTGGATTCTCTTACCCGTGTGGGTGAGCCCGCAGCCATCCTGCAGTTCTACCGCCTGCCGGATACGGAGAAGGCCGTGGCCTTTACCACCACCAACGAGGAAGGCCGCTTCTCCCACAGCTTCACCCTGGCCGGTGATTATGTAATGGTGTTTGACAATCTGGGCCGAAAGGTCCAGCACCGCTACTTCACCGTTCCGGCCGATACTCCCGTAGTGGACCTGGGAGAGATCCTGGCCCAGGACAGCGCCGAGACCCTTAAGGCCGGCACCGTCACCGCTATGCGCACGCTGGTGAAGATGGAGGTGGACAAGATGACCTATAATGTGGAGGACGACGTGGATTCCAAGACCTCCACCGTTCTGGATATGCTCCGCAAAGTCCCTATGGTGAGCGTGGACGGTCAGGACAAGATTACCGTGAACGGAAGCAGCAACTTCCAGGTTTACGTGGACGGAAAGCCCAACCAGATGCTCTCCCAGAACGCTTCCACCATCTTCAAGATGATGCCCGCCAGCAGCATCAAGAACATTGAGGTGGTGACCAATCCCGGCGTCAAGTATGATGCAGAAGGCGTGGGCGGCGTGCTCAACATCACCACCAACAAGGTGGCCACCGGAGGTTCTTCTATGGCCGATGGTTACTACGGCAACGTGATGCTTATGGGCACCAACCTGGGTGGCGGCCTGGGTGTAAGCACCAGTCTGCAGAAAGGCAAGTTTGCCGCCAGCCTCAGTGCTTCCGGCACTTACCTCACCGTTCCCAAGACCGAGACCAACGTGGAGAATGTGCAGGACAACGGCTTCTCCACCAAGAGCAACACCAAGGCCGATATGAAGATGCCTGTGGCTATGGTCAACGGCAGCGCCAGCTACGACATTGACTCCCTCAATATGGTAAGCGCCACCCTGGGTGTGATGCACACCGGTATGCGCAGCGCCAACAGCATCACCAACACCATCCTGGTGTTCCCGGGTGCCGATCCCTTTGGCTACACCGGCCTCTCCGAGCTCGTGAACAACCGCACCAGCATCAGCGCCAGCGCCGACTACCAGCACCTCTGGGCCAACGCCCCCGGCCGCAGCTTTGTACTGAGCTATCAGTTCAACGCCGCCCCTTCCGTGAACAACTCCATCAATTCCTTTGACGGAACGGCCATCCCCGGCTTTGACCTCACCAACCGCAAGAGCGACGGCCGCACCGGTTCCACCGACCACACCGTGCAGGCCGATTTCACCACCCCGCTGGGTTCCAAGCACACCCTCTCAACCGGTGCCAAGTTCATCGGCCGTCACAACTCTTCGGCCCAGACGGACTATCTTTGGAACGGCAGCGCCTATGTGGAGAACCCGCTCAGCAGCCTTACCTATGACTTCTACAACCGCATCGGCGCTGCTTATGCCGAGCTGGAGGGTAAGTACGGTGCCTTCGGCCTTAAAGCCGGCGTCCGCTACGAGCATACCTGGCAGAGCTATAATTCTTCGGCCCAGAGCGGCAGCTTCTCCGTGAACTATGGAAACCTGGTGCCCAGCGCCAGCGTGCAGTGGAGCCCCACTATGACCCAGAACATCGGTATCAGCTACAATATGCGCATCTCCCGTCCGGGTATCTCTTACCTGAACCCGTACGTGAACACCTCGGACCCCACCGCCCGCACTTACGGCAACCCCGACCTGGACACCGAACGCGGCCACAACATCTCCCTGGTGTACAACTACTACTCTCCGGTGATTATGATCAACGCCACGCTGCGTCACAGCTTTACCGGCAACGGCATTGAGTCCTACAGCTTCTATGACGAGGACAACCTCCTCAATACCACCTACGGCAACATTGTGTCTTCCCGCAATACCGGTCTCAACGGATTCGTGATGATTAATCCCGGCAGCAAGACCCGCATTATGCTCAACGGCGGCGTGGGTTACGCCGACCTCCGCAGCGCCCAGCTGGGCCAGCAGAACGGCGGCTGGAACTACAACGTCCTGGTGGGTGTGCAGCAGACCCTGCCCTGGGATCTCCGCCTGAGCGCCAATGTGATTACGATGGGTAAAACCATCACCCTGCAGGGTTGGAGCACCGGTATGTCGCTGGGTACCCTGGGCCTCACCAAGAGCTTTTTGGACGACCGCCTGAGCCTGTCCGTGAGCGGTGTCATCCCTATGGCCAAGGGCCTCAAGATCAATATGGATTCCTACACCCGCGGCAAGGGCTTCACCACCACCAGCAGCACTTCCATCCCTATGGGTGCCGTCACCTTCCAGATTAGCTGGAGCTTTGGCAAGCAGGGCAACTACAGCGCCAAGAAAACCCGCCGCAGCATTGAGAACGATGCCCAGCTCAACACCAGTACTACGGCCGAATCTATGAGCGGAATTATTTCGATGTAATTTGCTATCTTTGCAGTATGCAGACCAAGAGCAGAAGAAATCTTATCATAAACACCACCCAGATGGTTGTCTGGGTGGCTGTTTTCCTGATTCCGGCCATCATTACCGGCGTTACCACCCGGTCCGTTATGTCGGCCTGGAGCGTCTTCTCCACCAGCACCGTCATCCTTCTTCCGTTCTTTGTGCTGTACGGCCTCAACTATTATTACCTCATTCCCAAGTTCCTGTACGGCGGCCGCCCCAAGTGGTTCTATATTGTGAATGTGGTGCTTATTGTGGCGTGGAATGCGTACAGGTACATTCCTCGCGAGGATATGCAAATGCCCCAGGAGGTAATTGACCAGTTTGGGGAGAGTTCCCTTTGGGCCTTCTATGTGGGAGGCGTCTTCATCCTTCTGTTTATGGAGATTATGGTCATCCTGCTGGCTGTGGGAATCCGCAGCGTAATGCGCTCCAACGAGGCCCGGATGCAGCTGGAAGAAGAGAAGCGCAAGAGTGCAGAGGCCGAATTGGTATGGCTCAAGCACCAGCTCAACCCTCATTTCCTGTTTAACACGCTCAACAACATCTCCTCCCTCACGCAGATTGACCCCGACAAGGCCCAGGAGAGTATTGGCCAGCTGAGCGATCTGCTGCGTTACGCGCTCTATGACAGCGAGGCCGAAAAGGTCTCCCTGGCATCGGAGATGGAATTTATGAGCAACTATGTGGACCTGATGGCCCTCCGCTGCAACGAACTCACCACCGTTACCAAGGAATTCCAGATGCCACAGGGCTCCATAGAAGTGGCTCCGCTGCTGTTCATCTCCCTGGTGGAGAATGCCTTCAAGCACGGAGTCAACGCCCGCTACCCGTCCTACGTCAATGTTAAGATGTACTACCAGGACGGCAAGGTCTGGTTCTCCTGCTCCAACAGCGTCTTCAATAAAGGCACCGAGGCTGCGGCCAAAAGCGACCATATTGGCTCCGGCATTGGCCTGGAGAATATGAAGCGCCGCCTGGAACTCCTCTATCCCGGCCGCTACACGTATGACTGGAAGGAAGAAGAGGGGGATTATACCGTAGTAGTTTCTTTGCAAGTATGAGGAACCTCCGCTGCATTGTCGTAGATGATGAGCCCCTGGCCGTGAAGATGCTGGAGGGCTTTGTGGCGCGAACGCCATTCCTTGAACTGGCCGGCAGTTTTAACGATCCAGTACTGGCTCTTTCGGAGATTCGTTCCCTGAGTCCCGAACTGGTGTTTCTGGATATCCAGATGCCGGATTTGGACGGCCTGGAACTCTCCCGTATGCTGCCGCCCGAGACCCGCATCATCTTCACAACTGCCTTCAAGCAGTACGCCTTTGACAGCTATGAGGTGAGTGCCCTGGATTTCCTCCTCAAGCCCATCCGTTACCAGAAGTTCCTGGAAGCGGCCGAGAAGGCCCGGGAATGGTTCGCGCTCAAGGAGGCGGCTTCTGCTTCGGCCCCTTCTGCTTCGGCCGAAAAAAGCTCCGTTTTCATCAAGGTGGATGGAGTCCTGCAGAAGGTGGAACTCTCCGATATTCAGTATGTTGAGGGTATGAAGGACTATGTGATGTTCCATCTGGCTTCGGCCCGGCAGCCGCTGGTGACGCACCTTACCATGAAGGCGGTCGAAGACATGCTCCCGCCCGCGCGGTTCATGCGCATCCACCGGTCCTTTATCATCGGCCTTTCCCATATTGCCTGCGTCACGCCCCAGGCCGATGTCAAAGTGGGCGACACCCTCCTCCACGTCTCCGAAGGCTACCGTCCCGCCTTTGACGCCTACCTCGCCAGCCTGTCGTAGATTAATCCATCTTGTAACCCACTTCCCGGAGGAAACAGGCATTGTTGACAACAAAGGGAAGGGCCCGGAACAAAGTTGCGGAAAAATTTGTAACTTTGGAGAAAACTAACCACGTATGAAACGAATCCTATGCCTTGCGGCCGTGGTAATCGGCCTTTCTTCTTGCGGTGTTGTTTCTCAACTGGATGCCGGCAGACTGCTGGAAGGCGGTGTGTATGCGGCTCAGGCCCTGACGCTTACGGATGCCCAGGTAGAGCAGTATGTTCACCAGTACATTACCCAGCTGGATGCCCAGAGCCAGGTGCTGCCGGAGAACAATGCGTATACCAAGCGTCTTCGCAAGATTATCAACAGTATGGACGGCGTCAATGAGATGCCCCTGAATTTCAAGGTATATAAGGAAGACCAGGTGAATGCCTTTGCCTGCGCAGACGGCAGTGTCCGTGTGTACAGCGGCATTATGGATGTGATGACGGACGAGGAACTGGTGGGCGTGCTGGGCCACGAGATGGGCCACGTGGCGCTGCACCATACCCGCAAGCAGATGCAGAAGCAGATGCTTACTTCGGCCACGCTGGCCGGCCTGGCCTCCACCTCCGAGAAGGTGGCCACCCTTACGGATTCGCAGCTGGGTGCCCTGGGAGAGCTCATTCTCAACGCCAAGTTCTCCCGTACTATGGAAACCGAGGCCGATGACTACGGCTACAACTTCCTGTGCGAGTCCGGCAAGAACCCCTGGAGTATGGTGATGGCTTTTGAGAAGCTGGATAACCTGTCCGAAGGTTCGCAGACCAGCAGTCTGGTAAGCAATCTGTTCTCTTCGCACCCCGAGACCGCCAAGCGTATTGAGCACATTAGCCAGCGCTGCATCAATGACGGTTACAGCAGACCTGCCAACAAATAAACGCAATTACTATGAATAAGCTTCTTCTGGCTGCTTTGGCGGTTCTGGCCGTATCCTGCAGCACTGCCCCCCAACAGAAAGTGTATGTGACGGACGTGCAGGCACACCGCGGCGGTATGGGCCTGTATCCCGAGGAATCCCTGGCGGCTATGCTCAATGCCGTGGATTTGGGCGTAAATACCTTGGAGATGGACCTTTGTGTTACCCAGGATAAGGAAGTGGTTTTGTCCCACGACAAGTATTTCCACCCCCGTTATGCCACCCGTCCGGACGGAACTCCCGTTATGCAGGGAGATGAGCGTGTGTACCTGTGGAATATGCCTTATGAGGAAGTCCTCAAGTGGGATGTGGGCAGCAAATCCCATCCCGACTGGCCGGAGAAGAACTGCCAGCCGGCCGTGAAGCAGCGCGCCGCCGAGGTCATTGACGCCGTGGAGGCCTACTGCAAGGAAAAGGGCCTGGCTCCTATGAAGTACAACATAGAGATCAAGAGCGATCCGGACTGCGAAGAAGGTGTGGAGAGCCGGGACTGGCCCCATTTCCAGGAATTCACGGACCTCTGTATGCAGATGCTGGAAGCCCGGAACCTGGGGGACCGCCTCATTATCCAGTGCTTTGACGAGCGTGCCCTTAATTATATAAATAAGAAGTATCCCGGTCATATCCTGGCCTATCTGGTGGAGGATTATGAAACCGACTACGATGAATATATGTCCAAGCTGGACTTCAAGCCCGAGTGGCTGAGTCCTCCGCACGAGAATGTGGATGAAGAACTTATGAAGCGAGCCCACGCCGACGGTATGAAGGTAGTAACCTGGACCGTGGACGAC
>JAEEQI010000112.1 GCA_016285215.1 Bacteroidales bacterium
TATCGAAGGAAATGCCCAAGGCCTTGTAGGTCTGGTCAAAGCCATCGAACACCCAGCCGTTCATCATACTCCAGAGTTCGCGCACGTGCGGGTCTCCGGCTTCCCAGTCTACCAGCATCTTGTGGACGTCGTCCAGCACCTCGGGGTGTTCCTTTTCCAACTTGGCGTAGGCCACATAGCAGTCACCTACCAGGTGGTCGCCCTTCTTGCCGGTGCTCTCCGGAGTGGCTCCGTTGAAGAGTTTCTCCCAGGCGTACATACTCTTGCAGATGTGCACGCCGCGGTCGTTCACCAGGGTAGCCTTGATAACCTCGTTGCCGCAGGCCTTCAGAAGGCGAGACACGCTGTCTCCCAGGAGGTTGTTGCGGATGTGGCCCAGGTGAAGGGGCTTGTTGGTGTTGGGGCTGGAGAACTCCACCATAACCTTTTTGCCTGTAGAAGGCAGCTGGCCATAGTCGGCGTCCTCGGCAATGCCCTGCAGAACCTCGCTCCAGTAGAGCGGGGAGAACTGCAGATTGAGGAAGCCCTTGACGCAGTTGAAGGCCGAAATTTCCTTCACGTTCTGCACCAGCCACTCGCCAATGGCATTGCCGGTGGCGTCCGGGGCAGTATGGGTGATTTTCAAAAGCGGAAAGGTGACCAGGGTATAGTCACCTTCAAATTCTTTACGGGTTACCGAAACCTGCAGGGAGGATTCGGGAACTTCGGCCCCATAGAGGGCCTTGATGGCAGCAGCGGCCTGCTGCTGAATAAACTGTTCTGCGCTCATTATCCCAAATAGCCTTTAAGCAGTTTGGAACGGGAAGGGCTCTTGAGACGGCGGATGGCCTTCTCCTTAATCTGACGCACACGCTCGCGGGTAAGGCCAAAACGCTCGCCAATCTCTTCCAGCGTCATCTCCTGGCAACCGATGCCAAAGAAAGACTTCACAATCTCTCTTTCACGGTCCGTGAGGGTGCTCAGGGCACGCTCAATCTCGGTATTGAGGCTCTCGTTTACCAGACCGCGGTCTGCAGACGGGGAATCGTCGTTGGGCAGAACATCCAGCAGGCTGTTGTCTTCTCCTTCCACGAAGGGAGCGTCCACGCTCACGTGGCGGCTGCCCACACGCAGGGTGTCGGAGATCTTGTCCTTGGGAACGTCAATCATCTCGGACAGTTCCTCGTTCGTAGGCTGGCGCTCGTTCTCCTGCTCAAAGCGGGTGAGGGCCTTGTTGATCTTATTCAGGGAGCCCACCTGGTTCAGAGGCAGACGGACGATACGGCTTTGCTCGGCCAGGGCCTGAAGAATGCTCTGGCGGATCCACCACACGGCGTAGGAAATGAATTTGAAACCACGGGTTTCGTCGAATTTCTCGGCGGCTTTGATGAGGCCCAGATTACCCTCGTTGATGAGGTCGGGCAGGCTCAGACCCTGGTTCTGATACTGTTTGGCAACAGATACTACGAAACGGAGGTTGGCACGGGTCAGTTTTTCCAGAGCCTCCTGGTCACCTTTGCGAATGCGCTGGGCCAGTTCCACTTCTTCATCGGGGGTAACGAGTTCCTCGCGGCCGATTTCCTGCAGGTACTTGTCCAGCGACGCGCTCTCGCGGTTGGTGATGGACTTGGTGATCTTTAATTGACGCATTATCTTACTATAAATATTTCGGTCAGCTCCTACAGCAAGGAACTGACCGAAATACGTAAGTTACTGCGGCAATTCCTTACTTGCCGAAACCAAAGTAGAAGGTTCTTCCGTTCTTGTCCACACCTTCAATGTAGATGGCGCGGGTGGCCTTCTTGGCCTTGGCTACGACGTCTTCGGGTTTTGAGACGGGCTCATCGTTCACATACAGAATGATGCTGCCGGCCTTGGCTCCGGATTCGGCCATCTTTCCGCTGCCCAGGGAGACAATCTCCACACCGGACTTGAGTCCCAGTGCTTTGAGCGTTTCGGGGTTGGCAGCTTTGAGATTGGCACCGTAGAAAGCAACCGCACCATCCTGGGAAGTGGCTCCGTTCTGCTGGGAGCTGGCCTGGAACACCACTTGGGTCTCCTGGGTCTTTCCTTCACGGATATAGGTGATGGTGGCTTTGTCTCCGGGGTGGTAAGTGCTCACCTTGACCTGAACCGAAGAAGCGTCCGTAATCTTCTGGCCGTCAATGGCTATGATAACGTCGTCTTTCTTAAGGCCGGCCTTGTCGGCAGCACTTCCCTTCAAAACCTCGTTAATATATACGCCGCTGACGGAGGAAAGTTTCATTTCGTCAGCAAACTTTTTGTCTACGGTTGCCATAGTAATTCCCAGCACCGCGCGCTTGACGGAACCAAAGTCCATAAGGTCCTGGGCCACGCGCTTGACAATGTTCACGGGAACGGCAAAGGAGTAGCCGGTGTAGGAGCCCGTCTGGGACACAATGGCGGTGTTGATACCCACCAGTTCACCCTTCTTGTTAACCAGGGCGCCGCCGGAGTTGCCGGGGTTCACGGCTGCATCGGTCTGGATGAAAGACTCAATCTTGAACTCGCCGGAATTGTCTGGCATAGAACGGCCCTTGGCGCTCACGATACCGGCGGTGATGGTACTGCGCAGCTGGGCACCCAGCGGGGAGCCAATGGCCAGCACCCACTCACCCAGGCGGAGCTTGTCGCTGTCTCCCAGCGGAATAGTGGGAAGACCCGTGGCGTCTACCTTGATGATGGCCACGTCGGTGGCGGGGTCTGCACCCACAACCGTAGCCTCATACTGCTGGTTGTTATTGAGGGTCACCTGGATGGAGGTGGCACCGCTCACCACGTGATTGTTGGTTACAATGTAGCCGTCGGGCCGAATGATAACACCGGAGCCGCTGACCTTCTGTTCCTGGGAACGCGGCTGGCCAAAGCCGTAGCCGTCTCCAAAGCCGAAGAAGAACTCGAACGGATCAATGGAACGGGACTGGCGCTGAACGGTTACCTCTACGTAAACAACGGCCTCCACGGCGCTCTCTGCCGCGTAGGTAAAATCCGGATAATCGGTTTCTGCCAAATTGACAGTGCGGTATTCTACGGCGTTACCGGACATATCGGTAGCGGGTTGCACCTCGGGAGTCTGGGGTTCGGTAGCTTTCACAACGGCATAAGCGGTAATACCACCGGCAATAATGGAAAGCAGTACAGTCAAGAATCCTCTTTTCATATATCTATAATTTTTAAAATTTTTTTCCGAACGTCTTCTTACTCAAAAGCTGTGCCACTGCAAATTTTAGCAAGAATCATTTGCATTCTTAAAATTTCTTAATACCTTTGTGGCAGATGAAAACGATGAACGCATACCATCATCACCACCGTACCCTCCAGGTCCGGTAGGTTTTTCGTATGCACACACCCATACAAGGCTTGCCGGAACCCCGGTGAGCCTTTTTTATGTTAATAAATTTATACTCAATATGTTAAGGTTAGCTATTCAATCGAAGGGGCGTCTGAGCGACGAGAGCACCGCCCTCCTCAAAGAGATAGGAGTGAGCCTGGACGACTCGCACCGCAAGTTCCTCCTGCAGGCCCAGGGCCTTCCGCTGGAACTGCTGTACCTGCGGGACGACGACATCCCCCAGGTGGTCTCCGACGGCACCGCCGCCCTGGGCATCGTGGGCCTCAACGAAGTGGAGGAGCGCGGTCTCCCCGTAAAGATTGTCAAGAAACTGGGCTTTGGCAACTGCCGCATCTCGCTGGCTGTTCCCAAAAACGCCGGTTACGACGGTCCCCAGTGGTTCAACGGCAAGCGCATCGCCACCTCCTACCCCAACATCCTCAACAAGTGGCTGCAGGAGAACGGCGTAGACGCCAAGGTGCAGGTCATCACGGGTTCCGTGGAAGTAGCCCCCGCCGCCGGCATAGCCGACGCCATCTTTGACATCGTTTCCTCCGGCGGCACGCTGGTAGCCAACGGCCTGCTGGAAGTGGAGAAGGTCTTCTACTCGGAAGCCGTCCTTATCTCCGGCGGAGAACTGGGGGCCGAAGGCGAGGAAATCCTCAAGGAAATGCTCTTCCGCATTGATTCGGCCCAGGTGAGCCGCGGCAAGAAGTACCTTCTGATGAACATCCCCACCAGCGCTGTGGACGAGGCCATCCGAATTATCCCCGCTATGCGCAGCCCCACCATTATGCCCCTGGCGGCCGAAGGCTGGTGCTCGATGCACTCCGTAGTGGACGAGGCCGACCTCTGGGAAAAAGTAAAACTGCTGAAGGCCATAGGGGCCGAAGGCATCCTGGTGCTGAACATTGACAAAATCATCCCTTAATTTATGATCCAGATTCTGCAGAACCCGTCCCGCGATACTTGGGAAGCCCTTTGCCGCCGTCCCGCCTCCGATAATCCGGTGGTGCTGGAGCGCGTCAAAGGCATCCTGCAGCGCGTGAAGGAGCAAGGCGACGAAGCCCTCCGCGCCCTTTCCCAGGAAATTGACGGCCGTCCCCTGGACGCCATCGAGGTAAGCAAGGCCGAGATTAAAAAGGCCGAAGAAAGCGTCTCCCCCGCCGTCAAGGAAGCCATTGCCCAGGCCGCCCAAAACATCCGCGCTTTCCACGAGGCCCAGCAGCCCCGCGAGATTAGCGTAGAGACCGCCCCCGGCGTCCGCTGCATCCAGCGGCCCGTGCCCATCCAGCGGGTGGGTCTGTACATCCCCGGCGGCAGCGCTCCCCTCTTCTCCACCGTGCTTATGCTGGCCCTTCCGGCCCGGATTGCCGGCTGTCCCGAGGTGGTGCTCTGCACCCCCGCCGAGAGCCCCGAGGTGCTGTACGCAGCCGCCTGCTGCGGCATCCACCGCATCTTCCGGCTGGGCGGTGCCCAGGCCATTGCCGCTATGGGTTATGGAACGGAGAGCGTCCCCAAGGTGGACAAAATCTTCGGCCCGGGTAATCAATATGTGACCACCGCCAAGCAGCTTTTGAGCGCCGGCACCGTGGCCATTGATATGCCCGCCGGTCCTTCGGAGGTGATGGTGCTGGCCGATGCCTCCACCCCCGCCACCTTTGCCGCCGCCGACCTCCTCTCCCAGGCCGAGCACGGCCCCGACAGCCAGGTGATGCTGGTCTGCGAATCGGAGGAAACCTGCCGGAAGATTCTCGCCGAGGTGGAGCGGCAGACCGCGCTTCTTCCCCGCAGTGCCATTGCCCTGCAGGCGCTGGAGAAGAGCCGGGCCTTTGTCTTCGGCCCGGAAGAGACCGTCGCCTTTGCCAACGCGTATGCTCCCGAGCACCTGATCATTGCCACCGAGAAGCCCTGGGCCGTTGCCAACCGCATTACCAATGCCGGCAGCGTGTTTGTGGGCCTCTATACTCCGGAAAGCGCCGGCGACTATGCCTCCGGCACCAACCACACCCTTCCCACCTGCGGCTGGGCCCGCGCCTTCAGCGGCGTGAACCTGGACAGCTTCTACCGCAAGATGACCCTGCAGGAAATTAGCCAGGAAGGCCTCCGGGGCCTCTCCCGGACCATTGTTTCTATGGCCGAAGCCGAAGGACTTCAGGCCCACGCCAACGCCGTAACCGTAAGAATATGATCGAACTTGAACAACTGGTGCGCCCCAATATCCGCACCCTCTCCCCCTATTCCACCGCCCGTGACGAGTGCCAGGGAACTCCGGACATCTTCCTGGATGCCAACGAGAGCCCCTATGCCGGCATTGGGTACAACCGCTATCCGGATCCCCGGCAGAAAGCGCTCAAGGCCCGCGTTTCGGCCCTTAAAGGACTGCCCGTGGAGAACATCTTCCTGGGCAACGGCAGCGACGAAGCCATTGACCTGATGTTCCGCATCTTCTGTACCCCGGGAAAGGACAACGCCGTGGCCATTGTTCCCAGTTACGGAATGTACGCCGTGGCGGCCGATATCAACGACGTTCAGATGCGCGGCGTGGCGCTGGGACCGGACTTCTCCCTGCCGGTGGAGGAACTGCTGAAAGCGGCCGACGAACGCACCAAGCTCCTGTTCCTCTGCAGCCCCAACAATCCTTCGGGCAATGCCTTTGAGGCAACCGAGATTCTGGAGCTGGTGGACCGCTTCCCCGGCATTGTGGTGCTGGACGAAGCCTATGCCGATTTCAGCGCCAAGGGCAGTCTGCGGTATCAGATTGCGCAGCGGCCCAACCTGGTGATCCTGCAGACCTTCTCCAAGGCCTACGGTATGGCCGGTCTGCGCATCGGAATGGCCTTTGCCAACGCCTACATCATTGATCTGATGAACCGGGTCAAGTATCCTTACAACATCAGCCAGGCCACGCTGGACGCCGCCTTTAAGGCCCTGGACGAGCCCGTCCTGGCCCGGGTGGCCCAGATTGTGGTGCAGCGGACGCGGCTGGCTGGGGCCCTTCTGCGTTTCCCCTTTGTCAAGAAGGTCTGGCCCAGCGACGCCAACTTCCTGCTGGTGCAGGTGGACAACCCCGACAGGCTTTACCAGCATCTTCTGGCAGACGGTATCATTGTCCGCAACCGCTCGCGCGTAACCGGCTGTGCCGGCTGCCTCCGCTTCACGGTGGGAACCCCGGCCGAAAACGACAACTTGCTTAAATCCCTCGCCTCTTATGAATAAAGTAATCTTTGTAGACCGCGACGGCACGCTCCTGCGCGAGCCCGCCGACGAGCAGATTGACGCCCTGGACAAGGTGGAATTTGTGCCCGGAGCCATTTCCGGTATGAAGGCCCTCACGGGCCTGGGTTACGAGCTGGTTATGGCCTCCAACCAAGACGGGCTGGGCACTCCGGCCTTCCCGGAAGACACCTTCTGGCCGGCCCAGAACCTGCTCCTGAATACTTTGAAAGGAGAAGGCGTGGTGTTTGACGACATCCTCATTGACCCGTCGTTCCCGGAAGACAACTCCCCTTGTCGCAAGCCGGGTATCGGTATGTTTGGAAAGTATCTGGACGGCTCGTATGACCTGGCTAACTCCTGGGTCATCGGGGACCGGGAGACCGACCTTCAGCTGGCCGCCAACCTGGGAGCCCGCGGGCTCCAGCTGGGCCCGCTCACCTGGGAGCAGATTGTGGAGACCATCCGCAGCACCGAGCGCAGCGCCGTGGTGGCCCGCAAGACCGCCGAAACCGACATCTACGTAAGGGTGGACCTGGACGGGAAAGGCCCGTCCGGCGTGGATACCGGCCTCAAGTTCCTGGACCATATGCTCACCCAGCTCATCCATCACGGCGGCCTGGCACTGGAAATCCGCTGCAAGGGAGACCTGGAGGTGGACGAGCACCACACTATGGAAGACGTGGCCATTGCCCTGGGAGAAGCCATCCGGCAGGCCCTGGGAGACAAGCGGGGCATAGAGCGGTACGGCTTTGCCCTCCCTATGGACGAGAGCCGCGCCCTTGTGCTGCTGGACTTCGGAGGCCGGAGCGAGCTGGTATGGGATGTTGCGTTTACCCGGGAATACATTGGGGACGTGCCCACGGAGATGTTCCGCCACTTCTTCAAATCCCTCTCCGACGCCCTTCGTGCCAACCTGTATGTGCAGGCCCGCGGAGAGAACAACCACCACCTGGCCGAAGGCATCTTCAAGGCCCTGGCCCGCAGCATCAGGCAGGCGGCCCGCCGCAATGTCTTCTCTTACGATTTACCCTCCAGCAAAGGACTCTTATGATAACGCTTGTAGACTACGACGCCGGCAACATCCGCTCGGTGGGAAACGCCCTCTCCCGGCTGGGCGCGGAGTATGAGCTCACGGCCGATCCGGCCCGCATTGCCGCGGCCTCCAAGGTGATCCTGCCCGGTGTGGGCAACGCCGCCGAGGCTATGGAGCACCTGCGGGAGCGGGGACTCTGTGAAGTGATTCGTAACCTGCGCGTGCCCGTTCTGGGCATCTGCGTGGGCCTGCAGGTGCTCTGCAAGAGCTCCGAGGAAGGGCCCGTGGACTGCCTGGGCATCTTTGACGCCCTC
>JAEEQI010000113.1 GCA_016285215.1 Bacteroidales bacterium
AGACTTCCAGACCCAGGGTGGCTACATCTTTCCCCTGGTCATAGACGTGGATGTTCCAATACTTTTCCCAGTATTTGGGACCGCAGATAATCATAGAAAAAGGCTCCAGGATGCCGTGGAACTCCAGGCCGCCATAGAGGTCTCCGTCCAGCTGCCACTTCTCTCCCTCCAGGTGTGAGAACTTGAGCCAGAGCATAGACTCTCCATTCTGACGCAGGTTGTAGAGGATGGCACCGTCCATCCCCATACTCACCACGCTGTTTTTTACTATGTATTCCTTGGCATCGGCATACCCCTGCAGGTCCAGCTTGGTTGCAAAGGTGGTAAAGGATGCCTCCAGGTGCAATTTGACCTTTTCCTCTTCGGTAGGTTCGTGCTGCGGGACATCACTCTGCTGTTTGTTACAGGCCAGGGCCCCCAGCAAAATGAGACAAAAAACGCCGGAGCGCTTTAAAAAAGTAGGAATTAAGGACATAATCTGCTCGTTAAATAAACCAATACGGCCCTTCATTCCTGAAAGGCCGGTGTTTAGTGCCCAGAGCGGGAATCGAACCCGCACGATATTGCTACCACAGGATTTTGAGTCCAGCGCGTCTACCAATTCCGCCATCCGGGCAGGTAGTAAATGCAAATGTAACTCAAATTCGCTGAACTGCCAAATTTTTCCACTATCTTTGTAATCTATGAAAGGTGATTGTAAAATAGTGTCCGGCGGCCTTCTCCGCGAGGTAGCAACCCTCCTGAAAGGGGAGTCAGAGGTCTTTTTGGTCTATGACGAGAACGTGGCCTGGATAGCCGGCGAGGTAATGGACGCGGTGCCGGTGAAGGGCGCCTTCGGCCTGGAAACTTCCGAAGAGCTCAAGACCCTGGAAACCGTTCAGGCGCTGTGCCGGCAGCTTTTGGAGGCCGATGCTTCCCGCAAGGCCTTTCTGCTGGCCGTTGGCGGCGGCATTACCACCGATCTGACGGGCTTTGCCGCAGCTATCTACAAGCGCGGCATCCGTTATGCCAATGTTCCCACCACGCTCCTGGCGCAGGTAGACGCCGCCATCGGCGGCAAAACCGGCGTCAATCTGGACGGCTACAAGAATATGCTGGGCGCTTTCCGTATGCCGGAGTTCACCTTCCTCTGTGAAGAAGTCCTCAAGACCCTCCCGCCCCGCGAGTTCCGCGCCGGAAAGGCCGAAATGCTCAAAACCTTCCTCCTGGAAGACGCCAAAGCCTACGAACAGGCGCTGAGCGCCACCCAGTGGCAGTCCCTCATAACCCGCGCGGCCCAGATTAAGGCCGATATCGTCCAACAGGACCCCGAAGAGCACGGCATTCGCGCCACGCTCAACCTGGGTCACACCTTTGGCCACGCCATTGAGCACGAGGCGCAGGAAAGAGGGGAAGACATCCACCACGGAGAAGCCGTGGCTATGGGTATCCTTCTGGCGGCTCGCCTGGCAGAGCGCAAGGGCCTGGCACAGAAGGGCTTGGAAGCCCGGTTGAAGGCCAATTTTGAAGCCTCCGGCCTTCCCACGGAGTGTCCTTATCCGCTGGAAACCCTGGCGCAGGCTATGGAAAAAGACAAGAAAGCCGCCGGCGGCCGCGTCAAATGGATACTGCCCATAGAGCCCGGAAAGGTTGTAATGGAAGAAATGACCGTAAAGGAAGCGATGAATGATTTGCGTTAGCATTCAAAATAAAGACTATCAGGAGATTCTGGAAATCCTGAAAACGGTGGAGATGGCAGAAATCCGCCTGGACCGCTGTGCCCTGGAGGACGAAGAGATTGAGGCCCTGTTCTCGGATTCGGACGTGCCGCTCATTGCCACCTGCCGCCTCAGCGAGGAACCGCAGGCCCCCGAGCTGCTGGAACTGGCCATCCGCTCCGGCGCCAAGTATGCCGATCTTGAGATGGAAGCTCCTGCAGCGGTGGGCCGCCGCATCCGTGAGGCCTGCCGCGAGTACGGCACCGTTCTCATCCGCTCTTACCATAATTATGAAGATACCCCCTCCAAAGAAGTGCTCCAATCCCTGGCGGAAAGGGCCCGCACTTTTGGAGGAGAAGTGGTAAAAATAGTAACCACAGCCCACTCTGAGGCCCATAATGCCACAGTAGCGGCCCTCTATCAGGACGCTGCTCCCGGCACGCTGGTGGCCTTCTGTATGGGAGAAGCCGGCAAGGTTTCCCGCCTGGATGCCCTGCGCTATGGTGCACCCTTTACGTACGCCTGTCTGAGCCCGGATGACGCCACCGCCCCGGGTCAGTGGACTTGGGAGGAAATGAAAGAGGCTGTGTATAAGGGCTTTCGCTTTGTAAAGGCCGAGGCTCTGCCTATGCCTTCTTCCAAAAGTTTTGCCCAGCGGGCCATCATTGCCGCCGCTTTGGCAGAAGGAACGTCGCAGCTTTCCGGTTATACTCCCTGCGGAGACAACGAAAGTGCTATAAATGTGGCAAAATCGCTTGGCGCAGAGGTAAAAATAGACGGTAACAAAATTGTTATCGCCGGAATGGGAGCCACTCCCGGATGCCTGAATTTGGAGCAATTGCACTGCGGCGAATCCGGCTTCTTAACAAGGCTGATTATCCCCATTTTGTCGGTTGTTTCAAAAAATCAAGTGCTTGTTTCAGGAGAAAAAACCCTTTTGAACAGGCCTCTGACCAGTGCTCACGACATTATGGCTTCTTTTGGCGTCCGGCTCTATCCTGAAGGCAATAATGACAGGAAACAAGATTGTTACCTTCCTTTGCGGGTCTCCGGACCCCTCTTCGCAGGCCGCGCCGACGTCTCCGGAAAGGGTGGTTCGCAGCTTATTTCGGGTTTGCTGGCCGCTTTGCCCCTTTGCGAGGAAAAATCGGCCCTTTATGTCCACGATCCGCGCAGCATTCCGTACCTTTTTATCACCGTTGACGTCCTCAAAAAGTTTGGCATTCGTATGAGTTCGGAGATGGAGGGCGGTGATGACTTCCTGGAAACGCAGGACTGGGCCCTTTGTACCGGCGTCAACTTCCACATCAAGGGAGGCCAGCGCTACAAAGCCGCCGATTTTGCAATAGAGGCCGACTGGTCCGGTGCCGCCCCCTTCCTGGTGGCCGGTGCCATCTTTGGAGACGTAGAAGTGGAAGGCCTTGATACAGAGAGCCTTCAGGCCGATATTTCCATTATGGACATCCTGATGGAGGCCGGCGCCAGTATGTCCCAGCTGGACAGCCCCGGCGGCCCCATCCACGTGCGCCGCGCTCCGCTGAGCCCCTTCCAGACCGACCTCAACAACTGCCCCGACCTCTTCCCTATGGTAGCCGTGCTGGCGGCCTTCTGCCCCGGCAAGAGCCACATCCTGGGCGTGGAGCGCCTGAGGCACAAGGAGACCGACCGCGCAGCCGCCATTGAGCAGATGCTCACGCAGATGGGCGTGCCCGTGCAGATAGAAGAAGACGAGATGACCATTGAGGGTATGGGCCTTACCCAGCGTATCCTGGAAGGCAAACTGCTGCAGGGCGGCCGTTACGCCTCCCACGCCGACCACCGAATGGTGATGGCCCTCAAAGTGGCATCCCTGGGCGCCGAAAGCCCCATAGAAATTGACGACACGGCCTGCGTAGCCAAGTCCTTCCCCCAGTTTAACGACTTATTTGACAAGCTATGAATACTTTTGGCAATAAATTCAGAGTCAGCATTTTTGGAGAGTCTCACGGAGAGAGAATCGGTGTTACGGTAGACGGAGTCCTCCCGGGCATTCCGCTTGGCGTTGAGGATTTCACCCAGGATCTGGCCCGCCGCAAGGCCGGCGCCCTGGGCACCACACCCCGCCTGGAGGCCGATGAGCCCGAGATTGTAAGCGGTGTATACGAAGGCAAGACCACCGGCGCCCCGCTTACCATCCTCTTCAAGAACGAGAATACCCGCTCGGAGGACTACGAGCAGTTCCGCAAGCATCCCCGCCCGGGACAGGCCGATTTTACGGCCAACCTCAAATTTGGCGGCTTCAACGACCCTCGCGGCGGCGGCCACTTCAGCGGACGCATCACCCTGGGCGTGGTAGCAGCGGGCGTTATTGCCAAAAAGATGCTCTATTTTGCCCAGTTTCAGGCCCGCCTGGTCAAGGTGGGCGGCCTCACGGAGGCTTCGGCCTGGCCCGACGCCATCAAGGCGGCCCAGGAGGAAGGCGATTCCCTGGGCGGCGTAGTGGAATGCACCGTGAACGGGCTTCCCATCGGCCTGGGAGAACCCTTCTGGAATAGCGTGGAAAGCCAGATTTCGCACGCCGTCTTTGCCATTCCCGGCGTCCGCGGCATCGAGTTCGGTGACGGTTTTGCCGCCTCGGATATGAAGGGCTCCGAACACAACGATCTCTTCCCGGAGCACGAATGCTGCGGCGGACACCACCACGAGGATGGTGAAGAGCATCACTGCTGTCACGGAGAGCACGAGGAAGGGCACGAGTGCCAGTGCCACGGAGAGCACGAAGGCGGCGAGCACCACTGCTGTGGCCGCCACAAGCACCCCCAGCCGCCTGTGACCAATCACGCCGGCGGCGTGAACGGCGGCATCACCAACGGCAATCCGCTGGTCTTCCGCGTGGCCTTCAAACCCACCGCCAGCATAGCCAAAGCCGGCATCCCCGGGCGTCACGACGTGTGCTTCGCCCTCCGGACACCGGTCATCGTAGAGGCCATGGCCGCCATTGTGCTGGTAGATCTGGCACTATAAGATTACAAAAGACTATGAAAAAGACACTCCTTCTGGCAATCGTAGGCCTGTTTGCGTTTGTACAGGCTGCCAACGCGCAGTTTTATGTGGGCGGATCCTTTCAAGTAAGTACCCAGTTCACGGAAAACCCGGTAACCCAGATTGGTTTTTCGCCGGATCTGGGTTACAGCGTGGGAGACTGGTGTTTTGGCTCTACGTTTGAAGCGACCTACATCAGCGGAAGCAGCCAGCCTTTCGGTTTTACCGTGAACCCGTACGCAGAGTACTTCTTCTGGAGCTCCGGGGCGCTTTCCTTCTATGTGGAAGGCGGTGTGGGTTTTTCCTGGATAGGTTTCTTTACCTGTACCCCCTATCTGGCCCCTGGCGTTTCTCTCGACTTATCGGACCATTGGTCCGTGCTGGCACAAATTGGCAAGTTGGGATATGATACCCATGCGAAATCGCTGATATTTACCTCAAGCGGCGCCGCGGCGCTTTCCCTGGGACTGTATTACTCCTTCTAAATCAATTCTATTCTTGGCTAGAACATATTGAAGGCGGCACTCTGGGCGCGCTGGCTGTGCTGCGCGTTCATCTTGCCAAAGTTCCACTTGACACCAATCAGGAAGAATCGGCCCATAACCAGCCGATAGGTATCTTCCTGGTAGTTGGCCGTGATAGTGTGGCTCAGATTACGGGTCTGGTTCAGGATATCCTTGAACTGGAGGCTCAGGTTGAAGGCGCCGATGCTCTTGGTAATGCTGGCGTCCCACTGCAGTTCCGGCCGGTTATAGCCCTCCGCATAACCCGCGTACATCTGGTATCCCAGTTCGGTCTGGAACTCAAACTCGTGTTTGGTAGTATAGGACCCCTCGGCATAGACCCTGCCGGAGAAGGTGTTCATATTGGCTTCCGGCTTGTTTGAATACCGGCCCAGGCGGCCGCCGCCGCTGACGCCCACCCGCACGGAATAGCGGTCCTGGTTGAGCCGGACATTTATTCCAAGACTGGGGGAATAGGTTTGCGTGGTGGTTTCCGTAAAACCGCTCTGGCCGCTGTAGAAGCGGTCTCCGGCGGCATTGCCCCAGAAATCGGCCATAAACTCGGAATAATTGAACTGATCCTTGTCCAGCGCCGCGAGAACCCCTTGTGCCAGGTAATTGGTGTAACTGCCGAAGGAGAGGGAGCCGTTCAGGCTCAGGGTCCAGATTTTCTTGGCATCCAGCGGCGTGGTGTAATTGGCCGACATGGACATATTGACGGAAGGCTTCTTCACGTTCACGGGGACACTGTACAGGATGCCGGCGGCATCGTACCAGGTGGCGTCGCTAACCTGATTGGTGCCGATTGTACCATAGACAAAGAGCATGAGGTTGGAGAACTTGGCGGGGTTACTCAGCGTCCAGTCGGCAAAGATGGAGGACTGTGTGTAAGACTTGAGGTTCACGTTGCCCACGCTCATCCGGGACAGGTCTGAAATGTTGAGCACCGGGAGCATCCGGTTGTTGGAAGGCTTTCCGCTGGAAGTGCTGGCCGATATCTGCAGGCGGCTGGTGCCCTTGGAAAACACAAAGACCGCATTGGGCATCACCAGCCAGTCCCATTCTCCCTTTCCGGCCGTAGCCTCTATTCCATAACTCTTGGAGAAGGTCTCGTTGAGCACTCCGGCCACATCCGTTCCGAGGCCCACATAAGATTGTTTGGCAAAGGTATAACGCACCATCAGCCCATACAGGTGCCGGAAGTACCGGTTGCGGCTTTCGGAGGAATAATAGTCGTTCCGGCCGGCGGCGTCAAAGGCATCGCGGAGGTTGCTGCTCTGGGAAAGGCTATAAGAAGCATTGAACCGGGCACTCCACTTCTCTCCCAGGGGTTCGTTGTACTGAAGCGACGCTCCGTTGGAGAAAGACCGGCCGTTCCCATTATAGGTAAGGGCCCTCAGATCTTCTCCCCCTATATAGTAGAGGGAAGAGCTTTCCTGGCTGTCCGACCCGCTGGTGCGGTAATTCAAGTTGACGCCCAGGCGCAGGCTCCTTCCTTTCTTTCCGCCTATCTCCCGGAGGGTCCCGTCGGCCGTCATCCCGGCACTCTTGGACGAGGAAAGGCTGTGCGTGAGCCGCTCCGAACGGTTGATCTCCAACTGCTCCCGGATGGTTTTCGAGGAGCCCGTGGCGGTGGCATCGGCCCGGGAATAATTGAAGGACGGGCGTATATGGAACCAGAATTTTCCGCTTTCCTTCAGGAATTCCAGATTGGTGCCCACATTGTGCTCAAAGCGCCTTCCGCCGTTGTCCCGGGTGGTCACCAGGTTGCCATCGGCCTGATAGGTGGTGCGCTCCGAACGGGATCCCGTCTGCGTGTCTCCGTATTTGTAATTGGCGCCAAAAGTGGTTTCCACGTTCTTGATGCGGGACGTGTTGGCGTTAATGCCCAACTGGGCGGCCGAAGACAGGCCCCGGTCCAGAAAAGTAGACTCAAGGGCATCCATATCCAGGCCGTCCCCCTCGATACGAATCATGATAGTGCCCTCGGAGGCCTCCACATTCTGCCCGTTGGCAATGAAGGTAAACTGGTCTTTCTCCGAATAGGCCGATGCCAGGGCGTTCCCGCTGTACAGCAGACCGCGGGTGTCCCTCAGGGGCTCGTCTTCCTTTTTGGGGACCAGCGTGGCACCCGCATTCAGGCCCACATTGCCAAACCAACCTTTTTCGTATTCTTTCTTGAGAGCCACGTCCAGCACCTTCTCGCGCTGGGTGTCCTGCACGCCCGTTGCGCGGGCGCTTTCGGATTCACGGTCTATCACACGGATCTTGTCCACAATGGAGGCCGGGAGGTTGTTCAGGGCCGTGGACTGGTCGTTGAAGAAGAAGGTTCGGCCGCCCACCGTGAGCTTGTCAATCTCCTGCCCGTTGAACTTCACCTTGCCGTCTTCGGTGATTTCCATACCCGGCATACGCTTGATGAGGTCCTTGAGCATGTCGTTGGTGCCCACGCGGAAGGAGGAGGCCGAAAATTCCACGGTATCTTTCTTGACCACCACGGGGTTTCCCACGTCGGAGACCACCGCCGCCTTCAGGAACTGCTCGTCCTG
>JAEEQI010000114.1 GCA_016285215.1 Bacteroidales bacterium
GTTCTGGTTGTTTCTGTAAATGCCATATCTTTACAATGTTAACACGCTGTCAAATCGACTGCAAAGGTACACTTTACCAATTGAAAAACCAACAATAACGCCGTCTTATCACAAAACAGCCCCACTCCGGAGAGCGAGGCCGTCTTGTCCTAACTATTTATTAACCAAAACTGTTGCTGATTATTTCTTGGCGGGGGCCAGACGGGCCATCATACGGAAAGCGTTGAAGGGTTCCAGCAGGGAGAGGGCTTCGCGGTCGGGGGCGTTGCGAACTTCGCTCTTGACGTTGAAGATCATAGTTGCACCCTCTTCCGGAGTGTAAGCGGGCCACTCGGGGATGGCCTTGCAGTTGGGGTTACCCGTGCGCATAAAGGCCAGGAGGGCTTCCGACATCTGGTTGGAGACGCCGCGGGGCTCAGAGCCGCCACCGGTGTGGGTTACCATCAGGTCCGTATTCTTGAACCAGTAGCTGATGTCGGCGCAGTGGAAAGCGCGGATACGGCCACCGAACAGAGGGGCGTTGTAGTCAAACCAGGCCAGATAGACCGGGGCGCCGCCCTGGGCGTACTTGGCATCGGCCGTAGCAATGACACCGGCGCGGGAGGCCACTACCATATTGATGAGCTCGATGGGCTTCTTCTCGGGGAAGGCCGCCTTGAGGGCGTTCATAGCCTCTTCGGCCTTGGGCTGGCCGAAGGAATTCTTGACCATCTCAACGGCGGCTTCGAAGGAAATCTCTTCCAGTTCCTTGTTCTCCTTGCTGAGGGAGAATTCGGAAGAAGTGGTGCAGAGCATCAGGGGAACACCGGCCGAAGCGGCGTCCTTGTCGGCGAAGAAGTTGCCCTTGGGAAGGACGTCACCGTCGGCTACGGGGGCGAAGCCACCCATCATACCGCCGGCACCTACTTCTGCGGCCACCTTGTTGGCCAGGGCGTAATACTGCTCCCAAGGCATCATCTGGAGGGCCTTCACGTTGCCGCCCACGGTCTTGAGGATGGCAGCGCCAATGGCGCGGGAGGTCTCCTGGTCGGCTGCAGAGGTAGCGTTACCGCTGAGGCCCACCACTTTGTGAACCAGACCCTTGGAGATGGGCATAGCCAGCACGTCGCACACCTTGGCACCACCGCCGGACTGACCCATAATGGTCACGTTTCCGGGGTCACCGCCAAAGTTGGCGATGTTGTTGTGTACCCACTGGAGGGCGGCCACCAGGTCCAGAACGCCCACGTTGCCGGATTTGGCAAAGGCGGGACCAGCTGCGGAAAGATCTGAGAAACCGAACACATTGAGGCGGTGGTTGATGGAAACAAATACGATGTCTCCGCTGCGGGCCAGGTTGGCGCCGTGGTAACCGTCCTGCTCAATGCTGTTGCCGGCTGCGAAACCGCCGCCGTGCATCCAAACCAGCACCGGGCGCTTCTTGCCGTCGGGTGCGGGGGTCCACACGTTCAGGTTGAGGCAGTCTTCGCTATAGTCGTAGTAATTCCAATGATCCGTGAAAGTGGAGGAGTTGTTCTTCCATTTGTCCTGATGGGCCTGGGGTGCGTCGTTGCCATAGAAGAGGGCGGGACGGATGCCTTCCCATTTCTCGGGCTCCTGCGGGGGCATGAAGCGGTTCTCGCCGCCGGTGGGAGCTCCGTAGGGGATGCCCAGGTAAGTGTAAACGTCGTCCAGGATGTAACCCTGAACCTTACCGTACTGGGTTTGGGTGACGGCGATATCGTCACCTACGAAAAGACGCTGACCGTCCTTCTGGACAGGCTGATTGCTGCCACAGGAAGCGGCTATCATCAATACGGGAACAAGCAAAAGGAATAAAACGCGTTTCATAGGAGTTTTAGTGTTTTAGCTTCTGCAAAGGTAGCGGAATACAGGGTCTCGCTGATTATTCTCTTGTCCATTCTTTTCACCACTTGTTCAAAACAAGGCTTTTTACTATCTTTGTGAGATAAAACTGAACTTTATGAGAAAGGCGTTTGGCTTTTTATTTCTGGCCGCCTTTTTGTTGTCGGCCGCCTGCACTTCGCAGAAGGAAAACTACACCGTCATCATCTCTTTGGACGGCAACCGCTGGGACTACCCAGACTACTACGAAATGCCGTTTTTTGACTCCCTGGCCACGGTGGGCGTGAGTGCCCGGATGGAACCTTCTTTCCCCTCCTCCACCTTCCCCAACCACTACACCATGGCCACCGGGCTGGTCCCGGACCACCACGGCCTGGTGAACAACAGTTTCTGGAACCCGGAAACGGGCCACGGCTACGCCATCAAGGATGCCGACGCCCGTTTTGACCCCCGTTACTATCTGGGAGAACCCGTCTGGGTCACCGCCCAGAAACAGGGCGTCAAGTGCGGTGTCGTGTACTGGGTGGGCTCAGACATTCCCATCAAGGACACGTATCCCACTTATTACCGCCACTGGGACGAAGATCCTCACTGGAGCTTCAGCGAACGCTGCGACGAGATTGTGCGCCTGCTGAGCCTGCCGGAAAAGGAGCGTCCGCGCCTGGTGATGGGCTATTTTGACGAACCGGACCACCAGGGCCACGTGTACGGCCCTATGTCTGTGGAGTGCAAGGAAATGGCCGAAAACATGGACAGCCTGATGCACAGCCTGTACCTTCGCCTCAAAGCCCTCCCCATCGGCGACAAGATCAACTTCATCCTGGCCGGAGACCACGGCATGACGGAGATCTCCCCGGAGCGTTTCATCGGCTGGTACGACGTGATGCCCGAAGAATGGACAGAACGCGTCGTGGGCAATCTTCCCACCTCTATCTGGGTTAAGGAAGGCTACGTGGACAGCCTGTACAACCGCCTGAGCCAGGTGGAGCACCTGAACGTGTGGAAGCACGGGGAGGTGCCCGAGTACCTGCACTACGGCACATCCAACCGCTTGGGAGACCTCATCGTGTCTCCGGATCTGGGCTGGCAGTTCAACTTCTCTCCCTCCCGGAACAAAGGCACGCACGGCTACGACTGCAAGGAAATTGACATGATGGTCGCCTTCCGCGCCGTGGGTCCGGATTTCAAGGTAAACTACCAGGCCCCTTACACCGAAGGAGAGCAGTCTTCCTTCCGCAATATTGACCTTTACCCCCTCCTCTGCCATCTCCTGGGGGTAAAACCTGAACCGGTAGACGGCAAACTGGAAAGAATTAAAAAGATCCTCAAATAACTATGAGCAAACATTTCACTTTACCTTACGAAGGCGGGCTCATCGACAAGAACCTGCCGGCGGGCATTCTCCACACCTACGAGAAAATCTGGACCCACGTGTATCCGGAATCCCGCCCGGCCTCTTACGCCATTGCCGACATTATCTGTGACGCTATCAATGCACACAAAGACGGTCTCTTCCGGCTGGGACTCACCACAGGTGCCACTCCCGTGTCCCTGTACAATGAGCTGGCCCGCCGCTACGAGGCCGGTAAAGTCTCGTTCAAGAACGTGGAGGTGGTCTCCATTGACGAGTATTATCCTTCTTCGGCCGGTGGCGCCCAAAGCCGCAATCACCGTATGCACGAAGGTCTGCTGGACAAGGTAGACATCCTCAAGGAAAACATCCACATTCCCGACGGAACCGTTCCTCCGGAGAAACTCACGGAATACTGTGCCGAGTTTGACGCCCTGGCCCGCAACCTGGATCTGCTGGTCATCGGCGTGGGCGAAAAAGGTCAGGTGGGCTTCAACGAGGCCGGTGCCAACGAGAAGACCCGCACCCGCACCGTACGCCTTTCCTACAACTCCCGCAAGCGCCAGTCCGCCAACTTCAATATGGACATTATGGCTACGCCGGACAAGGCCATCACGGTGGGTATCGGCACTATGCTGAGCGCCAAAAAGATTATCCTGATGGCCTGGGGCGAGGATAAAGCCGCTGCCGTCAAGGCCATTTCCGAAGGCCCTTGCACCACCGACTGCCCCGCTTCCCTGCTGCAGGAGCACGACCACATCTCCTTCTACGTAGATGAGGCCGCCGCCGAGCAGCTCACCCGCAGCGTAGCCCCCTGGCTGGTGGGGCCCTGCGACTGGACACCCAAGTTCATCCGCAAGGCCGTGGTGTGGCTGTGCCAGGAAACCGGCAAGCCCATCCTCAAACTTACGGAAAAAGACTATCAGAACAACGGTCTGAGCGAACTGCTGGAAAAGGTGGCCAAGTACGACAAAATCAACATTGACGTCTTCAACGACCTCCAGCACACCATCACCGGCTGGCCCGGCGGAAAGCCCAATTCCGACGACAGCACCCGTCCCGTATCGGCCAAGCCCTTCCCCAAGACCGTTCTCATCTTCTCCCCGCACCCGGACGACGATGTGATTTCTATGGGCGGTACTTTCATCCGTCTGGCTTCCCAGGGCCACGACGTGCACGTAGCCTACGAGACCTCCGGTAACGTAGCCGTCCACGACGACGTAGTGCTCCAGCATATGGACTGCGCCTATCAGCTGGGCTTTGCAGACAAGTTTGCAGAGGTGAAAAAGCTCGTTGAGAGCAAGCGCCCCGGCGAACCCGAGCCCCGCGCCCTCCTGGAGATGAAAGGCGCCATCCGCCGCTCTGAAGCCCGCGGCGCCGTCCGTTCCTTCGGCCTTAATGACAACACCAACGCCCACTTCCTCAACCTCCCGTTCTACGAGAGCGGCGGTATCAAGAAGAACCCGCGCACCCAGGCCGATGTGGACATCATCAAAGACCTCATCAAGAAGCTCAAACCCCATATGATCT
Organism: Bacteroidales bacterium; assembly: GCA_016285215.1. The sequence goes on from JAEEQI010000114.1 coordinate 4,727, forward strand.
TTATGGCCGGCGACCTGGCAGACCCTCACGGAACGCACCGTGTGTGCACCGAGGCCGCCTTGGAAGCTATGGAGCAGATCAAGGAAGAAGGCGGTAACAACTGGGTAAAGGACACCCACGTGTGGCTGTACCGCGGAGCCTGGATGGAGTGGGAGCTGGGCCGTGTGGATATGGCCGTTCCGCTGAGCCCCGACGAGGTAATTATGAAGCGTCACGCCATCTTCCGCCACCTGTCCCAGAAGGACATTGTGCCGTTCCCGGGAGAAGATCCCCGCGAGTTCTGGCAGAGGGCCGAAGAACGCACCTCCAACACCGCCAAGCTGTACGACCAGCTGGGTATGGCAGAGTATCAGGCAATTGAAGTATTCTTAAAGCTTTATTAATATGAAAATCATCATTCGCGACAACGCTAAGGAAGGCTCCCTGTGGGCCGCCCATTACATTGCCCAGCGCATCAACGAGAAGGCCGCCGTCACGGACAAGCCCTTTGTGATTGGCCTTTGCACCGGCTCCACGCCCATTGAAACCTACAAGGAACTCATCCGTATGGTCAAGGCCGGCGAGGTATCCTTCAAGAATGTGATTTCCTTCAATATGGACGAGTACGTGGGTCTGCCGGAGAGCCATCCGGAGAGCTATCACAGCTTTATGCACCACAATCTTTTTGACCACATTGACGAGAAGCCCGAGAACATTCACATCCTCAACGGCAACGCCAAGGACGTAGAGGCCGAGTGCGCCGCCTACGAGAAAGCCATTGTGGACGCCGGCGGATTTGACCTGTTCCTGGGCGGCGTGGGCGAAGACGGCCACATTGCCTTCAATGAGCCCTTCTCCTCCCTGCAGAGCCGCACCCGCGTGGTAACCCTTACCCAGGACACCCGCGAGGTCAACGCCCGCTTCTTCAACAACGATCCTTCGGCCGTTCCCGCCCAGGCCCTCACCGTTGGTGTGGCCACCGTGCTGAGCGCCAAGGAAGTGGTGATCCTGGCCTTTGGCTCCAAGAAGGCACGCGCCCTCAAGGATGCCATCGAAGGCCCTATGAGCCACTATTGCACCCTGAGCGGATTACAAAATCACCCCGCCGGAACCATCGTCTGCGACGAGAATTCCATTAGCGAGGTGAAAGTATCCAGCTATCGCTATTTTAAGGCTGTAGAAGCGGCCGAAAGCTGATTGCCCATGCCGATGGTATAGCCTTCGCTGCGGAAGTATACGCGGTTGAAGCTATCGGCAATGATCACAACCGGACGAGCGCCATTGAGCAGACTCTCCGGAGCCACTCCAAAGAGGACCGTCGTGGGAAGTTTCCCATATCGGCCCTCTTTTTCTTCCTTGCGAAGGCGTGCGAGGGCGTCTTCGGAAGAGCAGAGGAGGAGGATGGGAGCACCCCAGGCCTCCAGTTGTTCGCGGGCGGCGGCAATGTCTCTGAGGGCGTGGTTGGTGGGTTCCTTGCCCACGTCCAGCAGGGCCAGCACATAGTGGCCGCGGCCGGTCTGGGACAGCACGGAAACCTCTTCTCCGTTCACGGAAATCTTGCTCTCGGCGTCAAAGTTGCCAATCACGGGAAGGGCGCCGTCGGTGGGCTCTCCAATGCGGAGTTCCTCCACGGTCTCCTGGCCTTCCTCAATGGCAAAGAAAACCATAGAAACGGGCACGGAGCCATCTGAGAGACGGTTTCCGGAGACCATCAGATAAGTGCCTTCATCCAGCTTATATCCCTCCTTGAACACGTGGGCCCAGTCTACGCCGCCGCCCATATCCACCTCACCTTCATCGAAGGAAAGGAGCTTGGGACGGCCGTCCACAATCTTGGAAAGGGAGAAGTGGCTGTAGTACTGGGGGTTGTCCAGGCTGGCCGAAGGGGTATAGGTGAGCTTGAGGGTTCCCTTGGGGTCGGCTTTTCCGGCCGAAGTGGCGAGGGAATGCCAGTCTCCGCCGTTTTCCCGGACTTCCAGGACGCCGGTAACGGAGTTCTTGCGGGCGTCCTTGCCGCGGGCGCGCAGGAGCGATACCATATAGATGTCCATAGAACGGGGATCGGCCATTTTGGCTTTCCAGACGCCTTCCGGCGACATGGGAATGCTCCAGATGGTGGGATCCTTGATCAGATTGATGCCGTTCTGGCTGGCGGCAGCGCCTTCCTCGGAGCGGAAATAGTCGTAGAAATCCGTAAGGAATTCATTTTCCACGCGGGCGCCCAGGAAAGGTTCGGCCGTGTAATAATCCTGCAGCAGTTCGGGCGTGATGTCGTGTAAATCCTTGGTGCTAAGCGACTTCAGGATTTCTTCGCGGCGCTCGAAATTGCCGTTGGCGGCCAGGAAGTCTTTAATGGTCTCTGCGTTGCCCCTTGCCCGGACAATGTAGGCGGCCATCTGGTCATTATACCCATGCTCACGCACAAAAGCCAGGGCCTCTGCCGGCGTGGGGAAGGTGGCCTCGTAGGCGTGGCGGAGGGAGTCTTCGTAGGCAAAGCGCTTGTCGTTGGCGGCGCGCAGCTCGGGCGTTACTTCCGGCAGCTTCACGTCCTCGGGCGGAGGAACTATGGTGAAGGACTGTTTCACGCCCACGGGGGAGGCATACTTGTCCCCTGCATAGTACTGGAGCGTGATGGTGGCCTTGGTATCCTTGCCAAAACTTACCTTGGTAAAGCCAAAGGAATGGCCGTAGGAGGCCCAGACCAGCATATCTCCCAGACCGGCGCTGGTGAAGGTCTTGCCCTCGGCGTCCGTGTACTTGGAAACGGCCGGATAGAACTCTGCATAGTTGTAGATGCAGAAATCTACACGGGCGCCTTCCACGGGCTTGCCGGCGTTTTTGTTGGGGGCATCCGGTGACCACACCACCTGGAAGTCGATGCGGGCGGTCTTGGCGTAGTTGTCAATGAGGTTAACCTCCGTATA
>JAEEQI010000115.1 GCA_016285215.1 Bacteroidales bacterium
CCTCGTTATAGATTTCCCGTGCTCCCAGCTTGAGGCCCCGCGCCTTCATATTCTTTTCCAGCGCACGGTCCAGGCTTTGGATGAGCCACATACCCTCATCGGCCCGTGCCCCCGGGAGGAGGCACAGGGCTAGCGAGAGGGAGAGAAGCCATTTTTTCATGGGGTCTTAGTCGTTGCGGACGCAGCGGAGCGGGGCGGCGATGCGGTAGCTCACCTTGGTTCCGTTGCAGGTATACTGGTCTTCGGAGGCTTTGTTGGTCATGGGCATGAAGCCGTAGAACTGGAGGTTCTTCACGCCGGATTCGGGGTCGTCCTTGGTATTATAGGTTACATTGCCATAGGAGGAGCCGCAGAACATACCGGAGGTCAGGTGATCGTAATTGGCCATACGTCCCATGAAGGTTCCGGATGTTTTGGTGTTGTCCTGGATGGAGACGGCGCCATAGGCTTCCATGTTGAAGCCGTCGGCATTCAGGAGGGCGATGGAACCGTCGGCCCCATTATAATAAGGGGCATCGGGGTTGGTGGGCAGCTGGGCGCCTTTGCCTACCAGGGCCAGGATATCAGCGGTGGTAGGGACATGCCAGCCCTTGGGGCAGAGGCCCTGGGTGCCTTCCAGCGCCTGGGCGGCGGCAACCGTGGTGAGGTCACCTACCTTGAGGCCCAGGGCCACCTCGGCCTGGTACAGGTAACCGCGGGCGGTGATGACTTCGATATTCTTGGAGAACTCGGCGGCCGACAAATCCTCTTTCAGTACCAGAGGATAATACACGCCGGCGGTGACATTGTTGAGATTGTCCCCAACGGTAATGCCTTCCGGAACATAGCGCATATTCTGGGTCATCCACCATTTGCCGTCCTTCATCTTGGCCACGGTGTATTTGTCTTCGTGATAGAGGATGTAGCCCTCGGAGAGTTTCTCTACCAGGGTGTTGTCCGATCCCAGTTCTCCGCCGTCTTCCCAGTCTACGATGTCACCGGAGAAGGCCACTTTGAGGTCGGCCGGGTTCACAATCATATTGATGCTGTACTGCTTGCCGGGGGCCAGGGTGGCTTCCTGCAGCAGCTGGGTGAGCTCGTTGCCGCCGGCGGTGATGACCGTGGCTATGAAGGATACGGTCTGGGGCGGCACAATGAGAACGTACTGCGTGGAGCTCTTCTTGAGGGCGGTGATGGTGCCGGCGGCAGCCGTTTCGTCTAAGGAAACGCTGAAGTCGGAGGCTACGTTCACGGTGAGTTTGCCGCCCTTGAGCTTAATGGCGGTGGGCTCGCCCTCGGCATTGTTGGTCACGTTGAGGACAATGCGGGTGAGCTTGTGCTGGAAGGGTACCGTAATGGCGTGGGCGCTGGGAATTACCCCTTCCTTAACGCCGGCCACAAAGTCGGAGGCAGAGGTGCCGGTGCTTTGGTCGGCCTGTACGGTGAAGCTGGTGGGGAGGGTCTCGCTATAGGGATAGTAGGCCCAGACGGTGGCCTGGTCGGCGCCCTCGGCATACCACTGGAGGCTGCCGGAGAACTCGGATCCGTCGTAGGTAAGCTTGGCGTTGGTGGCGTAGGCGGCGGCACCGCGGCTGATGTTTACGCCAATGGCGTCTCCGCTTTCAAAAGTGGTTTCGGCTACTTTGGTAAGAACCGGAGAAATGCGAACGTTGAAGAGCTCCACCACGGGCTCTTCTTTTTTTCCGCAGGCGGCCAGCACCAGAAGGCCGGCGGCCAGAATCACTGCTTTTTTCATATGCTCTTAAAATTTATATCCTAAAGATAAATGGGTTGTCTGACGGTTGCTGCCCGGAAGGATGGTTACTCCAAAGCCGTGGAAGGTGGTGCAGCCGGCTTCCACAAAGAACTTCTGCCGGCGGATGGTAAAGTCATAGCGGACATTGAGAGTGCCGGAAAGGCGCATAATGTCGTTGAATTCCTCTTCCAGATTCCACCAGTCCACCAGGCGGAAGGGGACGGTAACCACACCTTCCTCCCCTTCGTTCGTATCAATGACCTCGTGCGTTTCGGCCACTTCCGTGCGGTAGGCCAGCTGGGCCGAAAGGGTGACGGGCCCCAGGGGAACCTCTCCGCTCAGGGCCAGGTTAATCACGGAGGAACCGTCCACATCCAGGTAAGGGTACATATAGGTGCCCCGGTCCAGGTCCATCTTGAAGCTGGCGGCGGCTCCCACTTTCCAGCCGGCGTTGCTTTCATAGAGATAGGAAGGACCCGTCTCTATGCTGCGCTTGATGTAAATCTTGTTGCTGGCGTATTCCACGGGGGTGGTGACGCCTCCGGCCGACACGCGGTCAATCACGGATTCATAGTTGTCAATGCCTTCCCAGTTCAAATCGGCCCTTAACGTGTGAAGACCCTTCTTGCCGGTTATGTTCCAAAGGACTTTGGCACGGAAGGTCTGACCAGGGAAGCGGAACCAGGTGTATCCTTTCTCGCCCACGTGGCCATAGGAATGCCGGTACTCCGCGTCTGCGTAGAAGGTCTCCCGGTAGGAGGTCTGCAGGGCCAGGCCCCAGATGGACTGCTCCACGGCCAGGCGGTCCACGCCGGGATCCTTCAGGTGGATACCGCTGCCGTCCCAGGCCTCATAGGTGCCGTAACGCTTGCCCTTGTCCAGGAAAGCGTAGTAGGTATCGGCGGTGGCGGCGCCCAGCTGTTCGGCCTGGACAAACTCGGAGTTGTCGTCTATAATGACGGTGGCGCCAAAGTTCCAGCGGTCTCCCTTGTAGAGAATGGAAGGAGCAAAGTTCACTTCCTGCCGGAAGGTGGTATGCCGGAGGTCCTTGCGTTTGGAGTAGTTGATGCCCTGGAACTGCAGGGTGAAGCCGGGGACCCAGCGGGAGCGGGTAATCCATACCATACCGCCGCCCACGCCGTAGGTCTGGCGGGTCTTGGGACCCGGGGTGAATTCCAAGACGTCTATGGGATAGAATTCGGGCGTGGTAAACATAGAGCCCATCATATTCTCTCCGTGCTTCACGTCAAACTGGAAGGCTCCCACAAAGATAATGTCCTTGTAGTGCGATTCGGCCTGGGCGTTGACGCCGGCCTGCCAGAGCTGGGAGGCTTCCGAAGGGCGTCTGAACTCTCCGGAGGTGTACGAACTGCCCAGCTGAACCTCGGCCTGCGTGCCCTTGTAGAAGGAGAGGCCGGCTATGTTGCGTCCCTCGCGCCACACTTCCTGGGCGCTCAGGGGCAGGGCGCAAAGAACAGCGCCCACAAAGAGCAGGAATTTCCTACTCGTGGAGAGACTGTACTTCGCGTTCATAAAAGTCCAAAGTTGAATTGTTGGTATCGCTCAGCACCTCAAAGCCCATCTGTTTGCTGGCCTCGTAGTCGGTGTTGCGCATCAGGGAATGGCCCTTGAAGGTTTCGCTCAGGGTTACAGACCCGGAGTCCACCAGGGAGTGCAGGCGCTTGCGGTTGTCGGAGGAACCGCCGTTGAATACCTCCAAACCGTCAATGATCCAGTCCAGCGGGATGGTCACCACGCGGTCTATGGCGCTGCCGGGAACCTGCACCAGGTGATTGGGCTGGGCCACAAAGTCGTAGATGTCCGTTCCTTCTTCCGGGCGGAAGAGAATGAGGGCGGGAGAATTGATGGAAAGGGTATAGGCGTTGGCCTGGCCGGTCTTGATGACCACTTCCAGGTAATGGTCTTCCGTTATCTGGTCCCCGGGAGCCGGATGGTAGGTGGGGTTGGGGAAGTAAACGGGATTGTAGCACACAAAGTACCCGGGCTTGTTGAGGTTCACCGACAGGGGATACTGGGCCGCGTGGTTGATGGCACCCCGCAGGCAGATCACGGCGTCGGCTCCGGGTTCCAGCGGGAAGGAGGTGCCGGTTCCGCCTATTCTCCAGATGGCCTGGATCACCGGCGCAAAGTCCGGCAGGTTGCCCTGGGCGTCTATCCAAGGGTTGGCGGTGTTGCTGTTATAGGGCGAGAGCGTTCCCAGGCAGAGGCCGTCCAGATAAGTGGTGTTGGCGTCGTTGTTGTGAATGATGAGGTACTGGTCGCTCTGGTAGGTTCCTTCTTCGGGCAGTTTGGGGCAGCCGCCGCAGTAGAGTTCCTTGATCACCAGTTTTCCGGCTATGGAGTGGAACAGCTTCACGTCCACGTTTACATTCTCGTTGGCCACCACTACCTTGTCCACCGTTCCGTTGAAGAGGTGGTTGCCGCTGCGCTCCTGGACGGAGACACTGTACAGACCGTTGGCCACGTGGGAGGAAACCAGGCCGTCCGCTCCGGTGGTAAAGGCGTAGACGGCGTTGTTGGAAATACCTTTTATGGTAACGCGGGCTCCGGCGTGCAGGTCATAGCCCTCGGGATAGACGGCACGGACGGTAATGACGTGGACGTCGCCTTCAAACGGGGTGCCTATGTCCATGCATCCTGTCAGGAGCACGGTCAGGGCGGCCAACAGGGTTAAAACTTTAGTCTGCATGTGATTCCGTAATAAAAGTTAGGGGTAAAGATGGCACTCACGCCCGTGGCGCGGCTGGTAACATACTTCCGGGAGTTGGTGAAGTTGTTGGCAAAGAACGACACGGAGGCGTGGTTCCCAATCTCCTTGGTCACGCTGAAGTTGGCGCTGAAGTAGGGATCGTAGCCGTCCGGCGCAAAGGTATAGATGTTCACGGAACGCATCACCAGGCGCGAAAGTTCGGGATTCTGGGCCGATTCTTCCGTCCAGGGATGCACGTTGCCGTCCAGGTCCATATAGGCCGAAGGATAGATGGCGGTATAGGAATTACCTTCGTAGATATTGCCATCCAGGGGCTGATTGGAAGCCTCGCTCACGCGGAAGGCGCGGTCCGAGGTATACTGGGAGTTGCGCAGCAGGGCCGCCTCCAGCCGCACCGTAATAATCAGGCGCGCGCGCGGGAAATGCGTGATGGCGGTAATGTTGGCGTCCAGGTTGTCCGTGATGCGGCCGTTGTACACGTTGGTGCCTCCGGGATAGATACCCACATACTGGTAGGAGCGGTTGGGAAGCGAGGTGTGCGACCAGCCCGCCTGGTAGTAATAGGCCGGGATGTCCGAGTGGTACTGGGTGTGGTTCCAGGCGGCATCCAGGCGCAGCTGCGTGTAAAGCGGCTTGATCTGGGGGAAGTCCACCGTGAGCTCCACGCCGTAGCGGTGCACATCGGCCCCGTTCTCCTGCCGGCGCGAAGCCGCAAAACTACGGTCCGTGACCTTGTGCTCGCCGGGTACAAAGTAACCGTCCTCGTCCCGGAAGTAGATGTCTCCGGTCTGGTTGTCCAGCACCACGCCGGGGTTGGCCGGCATAGTATAACCGGCGGGAAGGCCCACCACGTTGTAGGAGAACGGTTCGTATACGGTTCCCAGCTGATAGGGATCCTTGGTCAGGTTGGAGAAGGCCACCACCGACAGCTTGAAGCCCTTCACGGTAACATCGGCCCCAATCTCGGAGTTGATGTTGCGCTGCCAGTGGAGGTCCGGGTTGTAGACCGTGCGGTAGGGCATAGTATAATAGACATAGGAGGCCGAATCCCCGTGCGAGAAGCCCAGCGTCTGGATGTCGCGGTACTCCTGGCGGGGGTACAGGATGTAGAACGAAGGCAGCTTGCCGGCAATGCCCCAGCCGCCGCGGAGGGAGACGCTCTCGCTCAGCTTCCAGCGGGCGTTCAGACGCGGCGAGAAGATGCGGAGGTTCTTATACTGCGTACCCTTGATAAACACGTCCTCCACGCGGAGACCGGCCATCAGGTCCAGGCTGGTGCGGCCCACCGGGATGGTGACGTTGTCTTCCAGATAAGCGGCCAGGGTATGCATATAGGGATAGTCGGTATAAGGTCTGGGCCGATAACCGGTGGGTGCCAGATTGGGATCTTCATACCATTCTCCCCGGCCCACGTTGCCATCGGCCTTCCACTGCACGCCGGCCTTGAGGATGTTCTTGACGGAGCCCCAGTAGTGGAGCCAGTCGTATTTGAGGGAGGCGGCGTAGTCCAGTTCGCGGGAGTCGGAGATGAGGTCCGAGTAGAAGGTGAACGGGAGGGCCTGGGCCATCCAGTAGCCTTCTTCCTCTGCGTGCACGGCCGGCTGGGCCGATCCGTAGGAATTGTATTTATGGTAATGGGAACGCTGGTCGTGGTAGTAGATGCTGCCCTTGAGCTCCAGGTTGGTAACCCAGCTGCGGTTGAGCAGCCACACCAGCTTGAAGTGCGGGGTCAGGAGGTTGTCCCGTTCCCGGGTGAATTCGTTGGAGAAGGCATCGGGGTCCGAGGAGGAGTTCATTCCGCCAATGTTCCCGTTGATGCCGGCTTCCAGGCGCAGCTGGCGGCCGAAGGTGCGGGTGTAGTCCAGGGTAAAGCCCCGGCGGGTGTAGGAGGTGTAGGGGGAAGTGAGCTTGCTGGTGGCGCGGGCCCATTCGGCCCCTAAGTTCAGGATGCCTTTGCCCACCTCGAAGCCCTTGGATACGGACACCTCGTAAGTGCGGGGATTGGCCGAAAGGACTATGTTGAGCGGCGAACGGCCCTTCTTGGTATTCACCTTCACCAGGCCGCTGCCCAGGTCTCCGTATTCGGCCGAAGGGACGCCGGTAATCACTTCCACGGACTCGATGTTCTCTACCGAGATGCTGCGGGTGCCAATGCCGGCCAGGGTGCCGAAGCTGGCGTTGTCTCCCATTCGGACGCCGTTGATTTCCACGGCGGTGGCAAAGGCGGCGTTACCCACGGCGGAACCGCCGGAGCGCAGGGAGAAGGCGTTGTCGGTGGTGAGGTCGGGGTTCAGGGTCTTTCCTCCGGGCAGAAGGGCTGCGATGCCGCCCATACTGTTCATCTGGAGGTGGTCCAGGGCCGTTCGGCCTATGGTCTGGGTGGTGTTGAGGTTGTCTTTGGCGGTTTCGGCCGTAACTACCACCTCTTCCAGGGCCAGGGAACTCAGAGACAGTTCAACCGTGAGACCTTCTATATTATTACGGATGTCCAGTTTTTTCTGGTAGGTGACATAACCCAGGCAGGAGACCTCCAGCTGGTAGGAGCCGGGCTGAACGCTGCTCAGGGCAAACGTTCCGTCCTCTCCGGTGACGGCCCAGAGGTAGTCCTCGTCCAGGCGCACTACGGCGCCAATCACGGGATCTTTGCTGCCGGCTTCCACTACCTTGCCCGTGAACCGGACCGGTGCGGCCAGGGCGGGGAGGGCCAGGAAGACCAGAAGGAATAATGATGCTAGTTTTCTCATAGGTGTTTCGGACAGCAAAGGTACGGGTTTGGGTCCTTTTTGGAAATACCAAATTGTTGGTATTCTGCCTCGAGGTGCAAAGTTAGGAATTCTCCCGGAGTTGTTGATAAAACTGTTGAAAATTTTTTGAAAATCAGGAATTTAATCGTATCTTTGCGGTCCGCAATTGTGCCCACGTGGCCTCCAATGCGTGTTAAAACATTAAGTAACAATTAATTAACAAACACCAATGCCTGGTTTAATTGGAAAGAAAGTCGGAATGATTTCCGTCTTCGGTGCCGACGGGAAGAATATCCCGTGCACTGTCGTTGAGGCTGGT
>JAEEQI010000004.1 GCA_016285215.1 Bacteroidales bacterium
GAGGAAATCTCGTTCCAGTGCTTTCCTATATCGGCCAGCATAGAGACGTCGATACCCGGCGAGGAAATGAGCGCCAGGATTTCTCCGGTGGAAGGCTCGATGGCCACTATGGAGCCCACCTTGTTCTGCATCAGCTCCTGCCCGTACTGCTGGAGGGCGGCATCAATGGTGGTTACAATGTCGTGTCCCGGGACGGCTTCCTTGTCTTCGGCCCCGTCTTTATACGACTGCTCAATCTGGTTGCGGGCGTTGCGGAGGTAGATGTGATAGCCCTTCTCTCCGCGGAGCTCCTTCTCGCGGGCGGCTTCAATGCCCGTCATACCGGCGTAGTCTCCGCTGCGGTATTCTCCGGGATGGCTGTCCAGGTACGCCTGGTTGACCTCGGAGACATAGCCCAGGAGGTTACCGCCGGCGTTCACGGGATAGTCGCGGATGCTGCGCACCTGGCCGCGGAAGCCGGGGAACTTGTATTTTACCTCGTCAAAACGCATATACGTTTCGGCGGGAAGGTTGCGAATCATAGTGACCGCCTGGAATCCTATGGTGCGGCGCCGGCGGTTGTATTCTGCCATACGGGAGCGGATGAAGTCCGGCTCCACGCCCAGCACCGTAGCCAGGGACAAGGTGTCAAAAGCCGTCACTTCGCGGGGGTTCACCAGAATGTCGTAGGCCACTTTGTTACCCACCAGGATGGTTCCGTTGCGGTCGTAGATGACGCCACGGGTGGGGTAGATAGTTTCGTAGATGGTGGCGTTGCGGTCTGCGTCTTCCTTGTAGCCGCGGTCTACAATCTGGAGGGAGAAAATCTTACCCAGAAGCAGCAGCGACGCTACTCCCAGGCCAATGAGCAGGCGGATATGACGCCCGTTGTCTTTCATTACTTGCGGGGGTCAGGGGCCAGCACGCCCAACGTGAGGAGGGACACCACGAAGCTGGCTCCCAGCGAGGCGCCCAGACGGAGGCCGTTGAACCACAGCGGACGGGTTCCGGCGCCGTCGGCCCAGATGTAGATGACCAGGAACAGGAGGGTGGAGAGGAAGAGGGCCATAGCCACTTTTCCAAAGCCGCAGCGCTCAATGGAGAAGTCTTCCTTGCGGGCAAAAAGTTCCCGTCCAAAGACCAGGCCGATGATGCCGTTGCGGGCAAAGGCCACGGGGATAAGGGCCAGGGCGTTGAGGCCCAGCACGCCCTCGGAGAGATAGTCCACGGCCAGGCCGGTGAGGGCGGCTATGAACATAGCGCCCGCCGTTCCCACGCGGATGGGAATGCAGAGCACCATCACGGGAAGGATGGTGAGGAAGATGTACGGCGTAACGTGGAAGTAGTTGCTCAGCAGCAACTGGGCCACGAGCAGCAGAACGTACGCTATCCAAAATTCTCCTCTTTTCATTCCTAGAAGGCTTCTATCTCGTCAAACGAGTCGTTATGCACTACGGTCACGTAACGGACCGATCCAAAATCCTGAAAGAGCGTCACCGTAATCTCGTTGGTGGCGCCGTTGATGACGCGGGACTCTCCGGCTACGCCCAGCGGGATGTCCGGGGGGAACAGGAGGGAGTGGCCGCTGGTGAACACGGTGTCTCCGGGCTGGTAGTGGTACTGGAGGGGAACCTCCTTGAGGAGGGCCACATTGGTGTGGATGCCGTCCCAGACCAGGATGCCGCTGCCTCCCTCGTTGCCAATGCGGGCGCTAATTGAGATGTCGTGGTTCTGGAGGGACAGGGCAAAGGCGTGGTGCTCGCTCACGGCGTCAATGATGCCCACGACGCCCCTGGCGGTAACAATGCCGGACTTTTCATGGATACCATCCTCAAAGCCGCGGTTGATGATGAGGTAGTTGTGCTGCTTGTTGCGGCTGATCTTCACCACCTCTGCGGGGGTGAGGGTGTAGCCGGGGTGGGTGTCGGTTTTGGTGGTGTCAATGCGGGCCTGTCTGAGGCGGTGCTGCGCCTTGGCCAGCTGCTGCTGGAGGGCGTTGTTCTCCTCCACCAGCTTTTTGTTTTCGGCCGAAAGGGTGAAGTAATGCCGGACACTCTCGCTGGCACCCCAGACCGTTCCCATAAAGGCGTGGCTCCCGCGGGCAATCCAGGTGCGCTGCAAGGCTGCACTGTTGGTTACCAAATGCAAACAGGCGACCTCCAAGAGAATGAAGATCACCAGGTTTGCAATTCTTGACAGGATACCCCGCCCCCTCATAACTTAGCGGATGAGGAAGGAGTAATTGTCTGTGTTCTTAAGGGCGATGCAGGTACCGCGGGCTACAGCGCGAAGCGGGTCCTCGGCCACATAGAACGGGATGTTGACTTTTTCGGAGAGGCGCTTGGCCAGACCGCGCAGCAGGGAACCGCCGCCGCTGAGGAAAATACCGTTTTCCACGATGTCGGAGTAGAGCTCCGGAGGAGTCTGCTCCAGGACCTGCTGGATAGAGGCTTCCAGACGGGCGATGGACTTGTCCAGGCAGTGGGCAATCTCCTGGTAGGGGATGAGGGCCTCTACCGGGTGTCCGGTCATAAGGTTGGGTCCGCGAACCTGGAACGGTTCGGGTTCTTCGTCCAGCTGGGAGATAACGGCGCCCACAGCGATCTTGATCTTTTCGGCGGTGGTTTCACCAACCTTGATCACGTGCTGCTGACGGAGGTAGTTCTGAATATCGGCCGTGAAAACGTCACCGGCCACACGGATGGATTCCTGCTGTACAATACCGCCCAGGGAGATGACGGCAATCTCGGTGGTACCGCCTCCGATGTCCACCACCATATTGCCCTTAGGGGCTTCCACATCCAGGCCGATACCCAGGGCGGCTGCCATAGGCTCGTAGATGAGGTAGACGTCACGGCCGCCGGCGTGCTCGGAGGAGTCACGCACAGCACGGATTTCCACCTCCGTGGAACCGGAAGGGATGCCCACCACCAGCTTGAGGTTGGGGGCGAAGAGGCTGCGATGACGGGCGTTCACCTGCTTGATGAAGCCGCGGATCATCATTTCTGCAGCGTTGAAGTCTGCAATCACACCATCCCTCAGCGGACGCACGGTCTTGATGCCGGGGTTGGTTTTCTCGTGCATCAGTTTAGCCTTCTGGCCCAGGGCGATGCACTTCCCTGTTTGGTTGTCGATGGCCACGATGGACGGCTCGTCCAGAGCTATTTGGTCGTTCTGGAAAATGACGGTGTTAGCGGTTCCCAGATCGATGGCCAATTCTTGGTTTAGGAATCCCATATCTGTTAATTTCTGTTTCTAGCAATTAGTCGTCAAAATTACGAAAAAATTCTTATATTCGCATAAAGTATTTTGCTATGGAAAGAAAAAAGTTTCTGGTGGTTACGGCAGGCGGAATGGGCACCCGGATGGGGGGGCCTGTTCCCAAGCAGTTTATGGAGCTGGAAGGCAAACCCATCCTGCGTCTGACCCTGGAACGCTTCCTGGAAGCCGAGCCCGATTTGCAGGTCATAACCGTGCTTCCGGAGACCCACATTTCCACCTGGCGGCAGTACTGCCTGCAGGCCGATTTCCGCTGCCCGCAGCGCCTCGTGAAAGGCGGCTTCACCCGCTTCCATTCCGTTAAAAATGCCCTGGAATTCGTGCCCGACGGCGCCCTGGTGGCCGTTCACGACGGCGTGCGCCCGCTGCTCTCCATAGCCAAAATCCGCGAGCTCTTTGCCAAGGCCCAGACGGTCCCTGCGCTCATCCCCGTGATGCCCGTCACGGACACGCTCAAGGTGCTGGAAAAGAAGGCCGACGGAACCCTGGCCGCCACCGGCGAACCCATAGACCGCAGCCGCATCTTTGGCGCCCAGACGCCCCAGATCTTCTATAGCGAGGGCCTCAAGAAAGCCTATACCCAGGGCTTCGACACCCTCTTCACGGACGACGCCTCCGTGGCCGAGAGATACCAAATACCGCTCACCTTCATCGAAGGAGAGCGGCTGAATATCAAGATCACGACTCCGTCGGATCTTGATATTGCCCGTGCCCTCGCACAGGCCCACTTAGTCTGAGGGGGCTCTGCCCCCTATTATCCCCCGCGGCCTCCGGCCGGGCGCTCTGCTGAGCGCCGGGTTTCATTATTAATGAGAGTGAAAAGTAGAGAGGAAATGATTAGTCGCGGCCGGTGTAAGTCGTAGACTTAAAGTCTTTTACCCAGACCTGACGCTCGATGGGCTCATCGAGGGAGATCATAGTGTCCGTGCTCTGGATGTAGGGAATCTTCTGGATGGTGTTCAGAAGGACCTCCATGAGGTGGTCGTTGTCCAGGCAGTAAAGCTTGGCCAGGATGGCGTACTTGCCGGTTACAAAATGACACTCCACAATTTCCGGGATTTTCTTGAGGTTGGCGATGACCTCAGGATACTTGGTGGACTCGGACAGGGAGATGCTCACGTAGGCACATACGTTGAGGCCCAGGGCCTGGGGTTTCACCTGCAGACGGGAGCCGGTAATGACTCCATTGGCCTCCAGACGCTTGTAGCGCTGGTGGATGGCTGCACCGGAAACGCCGCACTCGCGGGCAATTTCCAGGAACGGCATACGGGCATTCTTTACAAGGTAAGATAGGATCTTTTGGTCGATCTGATCGATGTGATAACTCGCCATTTGCTTACAAATTAAAACTAACCGGCTGCAAATGTAAAAAAAATTTTTTATTTATTACGCTTGCCGGAAGTTTTTTTTGTGGGCTCTGACTGTGCGATAATCTCTTGACAATCAGCTTCGGTGAGTTTTGCAGCATCTTTTCCCTTGGGAATTTTGTAATTAGAGGTACCCTGTTTGATATAGGGGCCATATCGGCCGTTGATGACCTTGATATCACCAAATTCTGCCAGATATGCAGAGGCCGGTTTCTCGGCTACAGCCTCTTGTATGAGGGATTCGCACTCTTCCAAAGTGATTCTGAGGGGATCTTTGCCTTTAGGAAGTTTCACATTTTTATCACCGTACTTCAGATACGGGCCAAAGCGGCCGCGGGTGGCCACTACATCCACCCCGCCAAGCTGTCCCACAACGCGGGGAAGTTCCAAAAGTTTAAGGGCTTCTTCCAGGGTGAGGGTCTCAATGAGCTGACCCTTGGCCAGGGAAGCGCTCTGGCGGCGCTCGCCTTCTCCCTTCTGCACGTACGGGCCAAACTTGCCAAAGGCGGCAATCACTTTGTCACCGTCGGGGGCCACGCCAATCTCACGGGTGACCTTGCTGTAGTTGCGGTCCTGCATCACGCCGTCCACGTTCTTGTGGAAAGGCTTGTAGAATTCGTCAATGGTCTTGTTCCAGGCCTTCTTGCCTTCGGCCACCTTATCAAAGTCGGTTTCCACCTTGGCGGTGAAGTCGTAGTCCAGGATGTCGGAGAAGTTCTGCACCAGGTATTCCGTCACTATGAGACCAATTTCCTGGGGCAGGAGTTTGCCCTTTTCGGCCCCTACTACCTCGGTCTTCTGGCTTTCCTTGATGACGCCTCCCTTGAGGGTTAAGTTGTTAACCTTGAAGCTCTTGCCTTCCTTGTCTCCCTTGACGGCATAGCCGCGGCCCCGGGTGAGGGTGTCCACGGTGGCGGCGTAGGTGGAAGGACGGCCGATGCCCAGCTCTTCCAGCTTTTTCACCAGCGTGGCCTCCGAGTAGCGGACGGGCGGGGCGGTGAATTTGCAGAGGGCGCTTACGCCGTCTTCCAGCATAACGTCTCCCTTCTTGATGCCGGGCAGGATCACCTCCTGGTCGGCGGCGGCGTCTTCGTCGTCACGGCCTTCGAGGTACACTTTCATAAAGCCGTCAAAGAGAATCTCCACGGACTGGGTGCCGTAAAGCTCGGGGCGCTTGTCGGAAGAAAGCTTGAGGGTGGTGTTGAGGACGCGGCTTTCGGCCATCTGGGAGGCAATGGTGCGCTTCCAGATGAGCTCGTAAAGCTTCTTCTCCTGGGGCGTTCCCTCAATGTCGGTATTCTCTATATAGGTAGGCCGGATGGCTTCGTGAGCCTCCTGGGCCCCCTTGGACTTGGTCCGGTACTGGCGGGTGTGCAGATACGCCTCGCCGTAATTTTCCAGAATGTGTTTCTTGGCGGTAGCCAGGGCCAGCGACGACAAGTTGGTGGAGTCGGTTCTCATATAGGTGATGAGACCGCGCTCGTAAAGCGTCTGGGCCACCCGCATAGTGGTGGAAACGGGGAAGTGGAGCTTCCGGGCCGCCTCCTGCTGCAGGGTAGAAGTAGTGAAAGGGGCCGAAGGAACCCGCACGCCCTCCTTCTTTTCGACGGAGGCCACGCGGTAGCTGGCACCAATGCTGTCTTCCAGGAATTTCCGGGCTTCGGCCTCGGTGGCAAAGCGGGTATCCAGGGCGGCACGCACGTTGGCGTTGCTGCCTTCCGGGTGGAAGAGGGCCTCTACGCGATAGTAGGGAGTGGGCTCAAAGGCCATAATCTCCTTCTCGCGGTCCACAATCAGACGCAGGGCCACGCTCTGCACGCGGCCGGCGCTGAGCTTGGGTTGGATCTTGCGCCAGAGGATGGGGGAGAGTTCAAAACCCACCAGACGGTCCAGCACGCGGCGGGCCTGCTGGGCGTTGACCAGGTTCATATCAATGTCCCGGGGGTTCTCGATGGCCTCCAGGATGGCGTTCTTGGTGATTTCGTGGAAAACGATGCGGCGGGTCTTCTGGGCCGGCAGCTGGAGCGTTTCGCGAAGGTGCCAGGAGATGGCCTCTCCCTCGCGGTCTTCATCGGAAGCCAGCCAGACGGTCTGGGCTTCGCCGGCGAGCTTACCCAGCTCGGCCACTACCTTTTTCTTATTGGATGGAACAACGTATTCCGGCTGGAAACCGTTCTGCACGTCCACACTTAGCTTGTGCTCTTCCAGATCCCGGATGTGGCCGATGGAGGCCTTAACCAAATACTCTTTTCCCAAATACTGCTGGATGGTTTTAACCTTTCCAGGAGACTCAACAATCACTAAATTTTTCACATTCATGGTGCAAAGTAAGCTACATTTAGGGCAATTTTCCAAATTTTCTCACTACTTTTGTAAGTTGAACTTTTGGCAAGACCTAAGGTCTTGTACGCGTAAGATTTTTTTGGCAAGATGACAGACGACAAGAAGAAAAAGATTGTCAAGTGGTACTGGATTATTCTGGTAGCACCCTTTGTGGCTCTATTCCTTTTGCTGTGCATAGTTTGGGCCTTTGCCGACATCCCCTCCATCGAAGAACTGGAGAACCCCGATTCCAAACTGGCCACCCAGGTCATAGCGGAAGACGGGGAGATCCTTACTACCTACCATATAGAGAACCGTACCTTCGTGAGCTACGAGGAACTGGCTCCCTCGCTGGTGCAGGCCACCGTGGCCACGGAAGACAAGCGCTTCTACAAACACTCCGGCGTGGACATCCAGTCCCTGGCCCGCGTGCTGTTCAAGACCCTCCTCTCCCGGGATTCCTCCCAGGGCGGCGGCTCCACCATTACCCAGCAGCTGGCCAAGACCCTCTATCCCCGTGGAGAGCACGTAGGTAAAGTAAAGATGGTCTGGATCAAACTCAAGGAGTGGATCACCGCCATCAAGCTGGAGCGCAACTACACCAAGGAAGAGATTGTGGATATGTACCTCAATGCCATCTTCTTCGGCTCCAATTCTTATGGTATCTCCAGCGCTGCCAACCTCTTCTTTGGAAAGCAGCCCTCGGACCTTCTGGTAGAAGAGAGCGCCGTGCTGGTGGGTATGGTGAACAAGCCCACGCGCTACAACCCCATCATCAATCCGGACAATGCCCTCAAGCGCCGCAACCTGGTGCTGGACCGTATGTGCTCTATGAAGTACATCACCAAGGCCGAGTGTGACTCCCTGCAGGCCCTGCCCATCGTGCTGCACACCCGCCAGGGAGACCGTACCACCGGCGTGGGCCCGTACTTCCGCGATATGCTCCGCCGCACCATGAGCGCCACCCAGCCCAAGCGTTCGTCATACCAGTTCTATGAGGACTACCAGGCCGATTCCCTCCTCTGGGCCGACGACCCCCTCTACGGCTGGCTCAACAAGAACTCCAAGAGCGACGGCACCCAGTACGACCTGGACCGCGACGGTCTCCGCATCTATACTACCATAAATTACAAGATGCAGCGCTATGCAGAGGAAGCCATTGTGGAGCACCTGGGCAAAGACCTCCAGAACGCCTTCTGGAAAGAGCTCAAGTACCGCAAGAATCCTCCTTTCACGGCCGATACGGACAAGTCCGTCATTGAGACCACCCTCAAGCAGGCCCGCCGCTGGAGCGACCGCACCCGTATGATGAAGGCCTCCGGCCACACCGATGCAGAGATTGAAGCCTCCTTCAAGGAGCCCGTCAAGATGCGCGTCTTCACCTGGGACAAGCCCGGCTACCGCGACACCCTGATGACCCCGGACGATTCCATCCGCTACTACAAGTCCTTCTTCCGCGCCGCCTTTATGGCCATTGAGCCCGGTACGGGCCACGTGAAAGCGTATGTGGGAGGACCCGACTACCGCTATTTCAAGTACGACAACGTTCGCCAGGGCAAGCGCCAGGTGGGCTCCACCATCAAGCCCTTCCTGTATACGGAGGCTATGGAGTCCGGTATGACGCCCTGCGATCCCGTGCTCAATTCGCCCGTAGTCATTGTGGTCAACGACGGAGACACCTGGTCTCCCCAGGATACCCACGCAGACGGCACTATGGTAGACCTCACCTGGGGTCTGGCCCATAGCTCCAACTCCGTTTCGGCCTATCTTATGAAGGAACTGGGCGCGGCGTCTATGGTCTCTATGATGCGCAAGATGGGCATCTCCGGCTTCATTGATCCGGTGGCATCCCTTTGCGTGGGCTCGGCAGACCTTTCCGTCTACGATATGGTTACCGCCTACAACACCTTCCCTTCCGGAGGTACCTATACCTATCCCATCTTTGTCACCCGCATTGAGGACAGCGACGGCAACGTGCTGGGTCAGTTCAGCGACCGCAAGCGTGAAGCCCTGTCGCTGCGGGCCACCGGCGCTATGATTCAGATGATGCGCGCCGTGGTGGAATCCGGAGGTACCGGTGCCCGCTTGCGCTTCCGCTATGGCCTCAAGGGAGAGATTGCCGGCAAGACGGGAACCACCAACGACAACTCCGACGGCTGGTTCATAGGTTACACGCCCACCATCACCGCCGGCGTATGGGTAGGGGCCGAAGACCGCTACGTCCACTTTACCAACACCAACCTGGGTCAGGGAGCCAATATGGCCCTTCCCATCTGGGGACTGTGGATGCAGAAAGTTATCAAGGACGGCACCCTGGGCATCTCGGAGACCGATGTGTTCCCGGAGGCCCTCAAGGGATCGTACTGCAACGGCGTAAAGCAGGAAGAAGAGAATCCCACGCCCGAGAAATCTGAACTGGAAAACTACTATTTCGAATAATGTCCAAGTATCAAGCGATTGCTGTAATATACGGTAGCGACTCCTCCGAGTGGGAGGTCTCTTGCCGCAGCGGAGAGTTCACCGCTTCCCGCATAGATGAATTCAAGTACGACGTCTACGAGATTTTTGCCCGCTTCGGTGAGTGGAAGCTCGTAGCTATGCGCAAGGCCAACAGTATGCGCCAGGCTTTCCCCGAAGGCGCCCAGCCCGTGGTGGACAAGTCCGACTTCTCCGTACTGGTTCTGGGAGAGAAGATCAAGTTTGATTTCGCCTACATTATGCAGCACGGTGCTCCCGGTGAGACCGGCCTTCTGCAGGGTTATTTTGAGATGCTGGGCATTCCCCACTCCACCTGCAGCGCTTTCGTGACCACCGTAGCCTTTGACAAGTACTCCTGCAAGAGTTATCTCCGGGACCAGGACTTCGTGAAAATGGCTCCCGACGCCATTGTGCGCATAGGAGACGACATAGACATCTTCAGCGCCAAGACGGTGGCCCGCCTGGGTCTGCCCCTCTTTGTGAAGCCCACCAGAGGCGGTTCCAGCTTTGGCATTACCAAGGTAGAAAAGGCCGAAGACCTGCCGGCTGCCATCCGCTTTTCCTTCACGGAAGGGGAGGTGGCCATTGTAGAGAAGGCCGTCGCCGCCCAGCACGAGCTCACCTGCGCCGTCTACAGGGACGGTAAGGAGATAAAGGCCCTGCCCATCATTGAGATCATCCCCGATACCGGCTGGTTTGACTACGATGCCAAATACAACGGTTACAGCCAGGAGGTATGCCCCGCCCAGGTTTCCGAAGAACTGACCCACCAGGTCCAGGAAACCAGCAAGCGCATCTACGAGTATCTGGGCTGCAAGGGCCTGGTGAGAATGGACTACCTGTCGGCCCAGGACGGTCTCTATTTCCTGGAAGTAAACATCATTCCGGGTATGACCAACGCTTCGCTGGTGCCCAAGATGATCCGTACCGCAGGCATCTCCCTGCCCGACTTCTTCACCACCATCATAGAGAACTCCTAGTCTATGCTGCTGGTAGACTTTCTGAAAGAAGGGACGCAGTCTCTGGAGTCGTTGTACCCTACAGCCGAGGCCAGGAACCTGGTTTCGATGCTGTGCCAGGAGCTCATAGGCACCCGGAGCTATACCCATATCATTGACCCCCAGTACACCATTGCCAAAAAGGACGAACCTTCCCTGGAAGCCAGTCTGGAGCGTCTGAAAGCGGGAGAACCCATCCAATACGTGGTGGGCTTCAGCGAGTTCTGCGGCCGCCGTTTCCACGTGACGCCCGATACGCTCATCCCCCGTCCGGAGACCGAGATGCTGGTCCGGGAAGCCATCAAGGTGGCCGACCGCCTGCACCGTCTCCGCAGCCCTTATGGCAAGAGCGCTGAGCCCGTGCGCGTACTGGATCTGTGCACCGGTTCCGGCAACATTGCCTGGTCGGTGGCCCTGGGCGTACCCGGGGTGCAGGTGGTAGGTGTGGACCTTTCAGAAGGGGCTCTGGAAGTAGCCAAAGGGCAGAATTTCACCGCCGAGCTAAAAGCCACCGGCGCCGTGGCTCCCACCTTTGTAAAGGCCGATGTCCTGGACACCGGGCAGGAGTTCCCCTTCGGCCCTTTTGACCTTATCCTTTCCAACCCTCCGTACATCCAGGAGAAGGAGAAGGCCTCTATGCGGCGCAATGTGCTGGACTACGAGCCGGCTTCGGCCCTGTTTGTGCCTGACGAAGATCCCCTCCTCTTTTACCGCGCCGTTGCAGCCTGGAGCGCCCGCTTCTTTGAGGCCGAAGGCGTGGGCATTTCGGAGATCAATGAGGAGCTGGGAACCGACACGCTGGAGGTTTTCAGGGCGGCCGGATTCCAGGAAGTGGAGCTATTGAACGATTTTTTTGACAAAAACCGCTTCGTTTTCTACAAGAAGTAGGCTTTCTATCCCCGTGAAATGCCGTTTATGAACTTAAGGGTGTGAAACCTTTTTTACACCCTTAACTTTTCGGTTCTTTGCACAAAGGAACCGGAGTTAAAAACCGGCAGTCACGATATGAAAAACTATGCGCTTTTGGCTGCCCTTTGCGCAGCGCTGGCCTTGGGATGTAACGAGGCCTCATTAACACCCGTAGAAGAACCCGAAGTCCCCGCCAAGGAGCCCGCCGTGCTGTTGGAAGACGTGGCCCGCATCCTGGCCCGCATCCCATTGGAAGGCGAGCAGCTGGACGAGGTCTATGACGCCACCCACGCATCGTCCGTCAACGGGTACGACGAAGAATACAGAATGCAGGAGCTCTTCTCAGACCCCGGCAGCGGCGTAGGAGGAGGAGAATCCACCAAGGCCGATGGATACCGAAAGCCCCTCCGGGAGCTCATCCGCGAGGCGGCCCTGGCCACCAAGGCTTCCGACGGACTCGAGGACCCGGATGCCTGGCTGGAGGCCCTTTCGGCCTCGGATATCCAAATCTATTGGCCTTTCTCGGAAAAGTGGAATGGGGACGCGTTCCCCGTGATTACTTTTGACCCCGGCGGGGACGCCCCCCAGAACGAGGGTTACGCCGTGGGCCCGGACGGAAAGGTAACCAAGGTCCTGGTCACCGAAGAGATGGCCCGGGAGCAGCCGGTGTGGGTAGTAAACCGCAACTCAGACGCAGACTACAAGACCCTGGAGATGCTCCGCCGCGAAGACCCTTCCTGGGGCCAGGGCGGGGGAGACATCCTGGTTACCAAGTCTACGGACCCCGACTCCTACTCCCTCGTTCTCCGTTCCTTCAAGGCCCGCCGCCAGTTTGACAGCTGGTTTGCCGGAGCCAGCGAATTCTGGGTCAAACTGGGCTCTATTGAGGATTTCAAGGCGTCCACCGAGGGCGAGCTCCGGCTCTACGAACCCACCATTACGGATTTCATCGTGGTGGTGCGCCGCGGGCAAATCAACGAGTTCGTTCCCTTCAATGCTGTGCTGGTGTCCAGTTGGAATAAAATGTTGGAATCGTGCGCCCTGATGATTATCGAGGACGATGGCGGAACCCAGACCTCCTGGAAATGCTCGGCCACCGTCAAGTACGAGTCCAAGGCCTATGGGTTTGAAATGGACCTGCCCCTCCGCACCCGTGACGATATAGTCTGGCGCGGCAACCTCACCCGCACTTTCGTAGAAAAGAACAACGGCCACACCATCTCCCTGGGCGATGTCCAGCTGGTCCTGGAGCTGATTTAACTCACCGTCATTTCGCAGACGGCGCAGTCGAAAGACAGTTGGAGCCGCTCTTTCCCGTTCCGGAGGAAGAGCGGTTCTGCTTTTTTCGCCTTCCCCTGCTTCGGGCACAGGCCCAGTTCGTGCCGGATGCAGTATTTGCTGCGCATAAGCTCCCCGTTGGAAGCATATTCCAGCCGGAAAGAACTGTTCTCATCCTTTTTACCCCGTTTGATGGGAAGAGCTTGGACAGGAAAAAGGTCCAGCTTTGCTGCCAAATCCCTTCGCAGGCCATTCAGGGCCGATGTGGGAAAGAAAGGTACAGGACCCTCCACTTGCAGGGAAGGGGCCTGGAAAGCATAATGTTCGCTGCGTTTTCCCAGCTGTTCCCTAATGGTTTGCAGCATTCGCTCCGGGTCGCGGGCGGTATCGGCGGGGGTGGGAAGTTGGGCCTGGACTTTTCGGCCATCTTCACTAGTGGCGAAGGCCAAAAGCTGTCCGTCCTTCAGCGTCATTTCCAGTCGGATGTCTATTTCCCGTACGGGCCTGGCTGCCTCAATCTGCCGCTCAAAGGCGGCGCTGATGTTCCGGTACAGGCGCACACCTTCCTTCAGCCCGGCGGGCTGCTTGCAGTGGACCGTATACCCTTCACAGACATCGGCCCGGAAGCCGCCTCCCTCGAAGGTGAAGCCGTCTCCGTTGGACAGGACGATGCCGGAAGAGGCCGGCTTCAGGACAAAGCCGTCCGGGGTGAGGCGCTGGACGGTGCCAATATATTCTCCGCCTCCTTCAGCGGCCCACGGGCCGCGTTTCCCATCCAAAAACAGTTCCGTATAGCCACGGTTGAAGGTTTTGTCGAGGTCCGGAACAAAACTGCCCCGGACATGGCCAAAAGAAGAGCGGCGGTAGCGGTCCGGATAGCGGCCCACCAAGGCGTCCAGGGCCTCAGAGTAGGCTCTGACCACATTCCGCACATAGGACTCTCCCTTGAGCCGTCCTTCAATTTTGAAGGAATCCACCCCGGCATCGGCCAGTTCTTCCAGCCGGTGCAGCAGGTTGTAATCCTTCAGGGAGAGAAGGGCTTTGTTTCTGACCAGCGTCTTGCCAGAAGCGTCTTCCAGGTCGTACAGGCTCCGGCAGGGCTGGGCGCAGGCCCCGCGGTTGGCGCTTCGGCCCGTGAGGTATTCTGAAAGGTAGCACTGCCCGCTGTAGCAAACGCAGAGGGCTCCGTGTACGAAGAACTCAATCTCCGTGTCCACCGCTTTGTGGATGGCCTTGATCTGTTCCAGAGACAGTTCTCTTTCCAGAACCAGCCGGCCAAATCCCAGACTTTGCAGCCCGCGGGCTTTTTCCGGCGTTCGCAGGGCACACTGGGTAGAAGCATGCATGATGAGTTGGTTGCTCATGGACAGCACGGCTGGATCCTGCACAATCAGGGCATCCACTCCGGCCTTTTCCAGGGCTTTCACAAGCTCCTGAGCCTGGGGGATTTCTTCCGGATTCAGAAGCGTATTGACGGTGGCGTAGATACGCGCGCCAAAGCGGTGGGCATACTCACACAGTTTGGCAATGTCCTCAATGGAATTGCCGGCCGCCTGCCGGGCCCCGAAAGCCGGACCGGCAATATAAACGGCATCGGCCCCGCAGTCAATGGCTGCGAAGCCGATGTTTATGGTTCTGGCTGGAGCCAGTAGTTCCAGCGCTTTCACGACTTATTTCAGAGCCTTGAGCTGGGCCTCGGCCTGGGCGGCATACTTGGTGCCGGCGAGCTTCTTGTAGTACTCGGTGGCGGTTGCCTTGTCGCCAGCCTTCTGGGCGGTAGCGGCAATGGTGAACATGATGTCAGCGGCGTCCTTGGCGTTGGGGCTCACTTCCAGGTACTTCTTGTAAGCGTTGATGGACTCCTTGCTCTTGCCGGCCTTGGTGTAGGCGCTGGCGATGAGCTTGTAGGCGTTGGCGCTCTCGGCAAAGCTGTTGGACTTCTCCAGGGCGGCTACGGCGTCGAGGTTCTTGCCGGCCTTCAGGAGGGCCTGGCCTTCGCGGAGGTAAGCGGTGGAGAGGAGCTTGGCGGCATTGGCTTCACCGAGCTCGTTGGCCTTGGTGAGGGCCTCGATGGCGGCGGCGCTGTCACCACCCTGCATCAGGGCCTGGCCCAGCAGGAGGTTGGCCTTGCCGTCTTCGGGATTCTGGGCAACCAGCTCCTTGAAGGTAGCGGCGGCACCGGCGAAATCCTTGGCGCTCATCTGGGTGGAACCCTTACGCATATAAACGTTAGGGATGAGGGTGGCTACCTCGGCGGCAGCATCGGCCTCTTCGTATTCTGCGGCTACGGACTTGGCCTCGGCCAGGGTGGCGAGGGCCTCATCGTAGGAAGCTTCGTTGATCTGCTCCTTGGCAATGGAAAGGAGGGCGCCGGTGATGGCGGTCTTGCACTTGGAAATGAACTCAGCGGCCTCATCTTCCGTGCAGGCCTTTGCCTGTTCGAGTGCGGAACGGAACTTAGCCAGGGCCTCGGTCTTGTTGGTCTCCATAGCCTGGGCACCAGCGTTGAAGGCATCAACGGCTGCATTGAAATCCTGTGCACTGGCCACTGCGGCTGCAAGGCTCAGCGTTGCGATAGCTACAAATAGTCTTTTCATTTTAGTAAGATATTACACTAAATTAAACATTCGTTTAGCACACGAGTTGCAAAAGTAGCAAAAATAGTTGTAATTTTGTGCACAAAATTCTTAAAAATGAATCTTTGCAGGCAATACAGTAGGTTCTTGCTACTTTTGGCGCTGTTGTTTTTCTCAACAATTGTGCCAGCGCAGACCCTTCCCAGCCTGCCCAAGGACAGCCGCATCCAAAAAGGCAGCCTTGCCTGCGGCGTCCGGTATTATATGGTTACCAACCCTTCGGCCAAAGGCTATGCCCATATTGCCATCATCCAGCGGGATACGCCCCTTTCGGACGCTTCGCGGCAGCAGCTGGACCCTGCTTTCCTGTCCCGTATGGGCGTTGCCCCCGGTGAAGATGGCTATGTAAGCGACGTAGACGGCTCCACGGTGTATCACTTCCGGGACGTTCCCTTCTACAAGCCCGAAGTGCTGGACTCTATGCTCCTTTACTCCTTTGCCCGGGTGGCCCTCTCCAAGGCCGAACAAGCCGTAGTGGTAAGCGGAGACATAGATCCGGTAGAGCTCAAGAAGAAGATGGACATCTTCTCTATGCTGGTACCCAAGATGCTGGTGAAAGAGAATCACAGGCCGGATTATGTCTGGGAGCCTTCTCCCGCTCCGTGGGTAGACGCCTATCCTTCGCACTCTCCGGTGGCCGAGATTTCGGTTACCTATGCCGGAGCCCGCGTTCCCTTTGACTATATGAACACGGCCCAGGCCATTGTGTCGGACCTCTTTGGAGAGGAGGCTCAGGCCATCGTGCGGCACCGTCTGTCGCGCAACCTCCGGGATGCCGGCATCCCTTACGGCAACATTGGCTTCCGTTCCCTCCGCAGCAAGGACTACGGTGGAGACGAGCGTTACACCGTCACTGTAAGCGTGGCCAAGGAGCACGTAGATGAAGCTATGCGCGTCCTGTCTTCCACCCTCGCAGAAATAGACTCTTTTGGCGTTTCGGCCCGTGAATTCTCGGACGCCAAGAAGGTGCTCACCGCCCAGATCAGAAGCCGCGCAGCCACCACGCCTTCGCAGGAAGACGACGTCCGCCGCTGCGTGGCCAACTTCCTCTATGGCGCCCACCTGGCCCCCTACTCGGAGACTATGCGCCTGTTTGCCAGAAAGAATCTGGCCGATACCACCGAAACCCGCTTCTTCAACCTGTTCACAGATGCCCTCCTGGGCCAGCTGGAGAACCTCACGCTGGAATTCACCGGCGCCCCCGACTCCCTGGACAAGGACCAGGCCCTGTTCAACTACAACCTGGCCTACCTCTACGGTTCGGTAGTCCCCAGCGAAAAGACCTACGACTGGCATAGCGCAGACAGCTCCCGGCTCACCGTTTCGGCCCCCAAGGTCAAGATAAAGGCCGAAAAGACCGAGCCCGTCACCGGCGGCACCCTCTGGACTTTCTCCAACGGTATGCGCGTGGTGTTCAAGCGGGTTGCCGGCAGCGGCGTGTTCCATTATGCCCTGCAGCTCAACGGCGGCCTCAGTCAGATTGCAGACCTCAAGGAAGGGGAGGGCGGTTACATTGGAGACCTGCTTTCCCTGTACGATGTGGCCGGCATCCCGGCCCCCGCGTTCCGGGATCTGCTAAGCGCCGGTGGCGTAAGGATGGAAACCGAACTCTCGGTTCACAGTTTTGCCCTCAAGGGCGAAGCTCCGTCGGGCCAGCTGGAATTCCTGCTCAAGGCTTTGCTGGGAATGGCCGGCAACCGCAAACTCAATGTAAACGAGTTCAACCATTACAGCCAGAACGAGGCCCTGGCTCAGCCGTCCGTAACGGATTTGCTGTACCAGCGTCTGGTTCCCGGCTTTGTGTATACGTCCAATAAGCTCCCCGGCAAGCTCACCGCCGATACGCCTGCCAAGGCCCACAAGTACTACAACGAGCGTTTTGCCCATATGCAGGACGGCGTGCTCATCCTTTCCGGAGACCTCAAGGAAGAAGTGGTGAAACCCCTTCTGCTGCGTTACCTGGGCGGGTTCCGCACCGATAAGGAGACCGCTGCCCGCAAGGCCGTAGCCATGAAGCCGCTCACCGGTACGGTTACCTCTCCCATCCAGGGACGGCCCCGCGGCCTTTACGTGCTTATGGACGGCGAGTACGCCCTTACCTCGGACCATTACTACACCTCCCTGGTGGCGGTTCGCGCCCTGGAGCAGACCCTGGTCAAATACCTGGCCCCTTACGGTTACACGGTAAAGACAGGAACCAACTTCTTTGCCCAGCCGCAGGAGCGCTTCCAGATAGAACTTACCTGCCTCCCGGCTGCCCAGTCCGGCCTTCCGGAGCAGACGCTTTCGCAGGATCCGGAAACGGTGCTGCCGGTGCTCCGCCTGGCCCTTCAGTCCAGCGTGAACGCCAAGATTGACCCCGTGGACCTCAAGGCCTGGAAAGCCCGCCTGCTGGCCGATGTCAAGCTGGAACTCTCCAGCCCCTCGGGGTTTGTGGCCACCCTGCTGGACCGCTATGCCAACAACAAGGATATCGCCAGCCGCTATGAAGAGAGCATTGCGGCCATCAATGCGGCCAAAGTGCAGGAATACCTGCGCGCCCTGGTGAGCGGCGGCCGTATAGAATTTGTGTCGGAATGAAGCCCAAAGACTTTGGAACCATCATCGAGATAGGGGACGTTCTGGTCTCCGAAGACGTAATCCTGGAATACTTTGCCTGCGACTATGCCGTTTGCAAGGGCAAATGCTGCATAGTGGGGGACAGTGGCGCTCCTCTCAAGGAAGAGGAACTGGAGCCCATAGAGGCCAATTACGAGGCCTTCAAGGACCTGATGCGCCCCGAGGGCCGCGCCGCCGTAGACGCCAAGGGCTTTTTCGAGATAGACCGGGACGGAGATCTGGTAACTCCGCTGGTGCCCGGTAGCGAAGAATGCGCCTTCTGCCATTTTGAAGACGGCAGTTGCTTCTGCTCCATCGAGCGCCGCTTCTGCCAGGGTAAGTCCACCTTCAAGAAACCCATTTCCTGCTCCCTCTATCCCATCCGCGTGGTAGATCTGGGAGGAGGCCGATGCGGACTCAACCTCCACCGCTGGGACATCTGCAAAGAGGCCTATGAAAAAGGGCGCCGCGAAGGAATCCGGGTTTACGAATTCCTCCGCGGGCCGCTTACAGATGCTTTTGGAGAGGAGTTTTACTCCACGTTGTCTGCCGCTGCCAAGATGTTGATAGCAGCATCGTAATCACTTTCGTTCACTTTGACCTCGATGGGCTTGGCATAGCCCAGGGAAGGGAAAGAAGAGTCGGCTGTAAATACGCCGGCCGGGATGCCGTTGTCTCCCAGATAGGCGGCGCAGATATCGGCCTGGTTCCTGTCTACGAAGGTGGCAACCGTTTTGAATCCTTGGGTGTCAGTCGTCATATTGGTTGAGTTTACGGTCCAGGAGCATAGCCACGCGGACGAGGTCCCGGGTGAGACCCTCCGCCTGGAATCCCTCCAGAACAGGGTTGATGGTAATGGTGTCTTCCCAAAGGCGGGCTACACGGTTGGTAGCAGACTTGAGGTGGTACCTGCGGCCGCCTTCCGGGGTTTCACCGGCAAAAACGTATCCCCGGGTATCCAGGGCTTCATCAATGGTTTTCCAGTGCCCGGCCGGGTCTCCGGTGGCGTGGATGGTGCGTTTACCGTAACCAAAGAAGGGGTAGATAAGGCTCATAAGGGCAAAGGCCGCCAGAATGAGCTGAACCGATTTCCAGCCGCTTCTGAAGGCGGTGTTGATATCGGTGGAAGCCATACCGCTGAGCATCATAATGCCAATGATTACGCCAAAGATGAGCGTAATCTGGATGAAGTATTTCAGCGCGCGTCTGAGGTGCTTGATAATCATATCAGTTCTCGTATAATTTCGTCGGATACAAAGAAGTGGTCTTCCGGGATGCGGTAGCGCCGGCCTTCCTTGGCCAGGGCGCCGGCTGCACAGAGGCGTTTAATGTTGTCCCGCAGGCAGTTGGCTTCCAGGAACTCGGCATCCACGCCGTGGGAGGTCCGCAGGGCCAGCATCAGGGTCTCCACCTTCTCATCTTCTACGCTCAGGGATTCCTTCGTGAGGGTGTAGCCGGTGAGCTCGGGGCTGTTCCAGCATCGGCCTCTTCCGCTGAAGGAATGGGCCGAAGGACCCAGGCCCACATAAGGCCGGCGGGCCCAGTAGCCGCCGTTGTGCACGGCCTCATAGCCGGGCTTGGCAAAGTTGGAAATCTCGTAATGGAGGTAACCGGCGGCAGCCAGCTTGGCGCAGAGGATGTCGTACTGGGCGCGGCAGACTTCGTCCGAAGCTTCCTCGTACTCTCCGTTTTCCAGCCGGTGGGCCAGCACGTTGTCCCCTTCCACGGTAAGCTGGTAGCAGGAAATGTGCTCGGGACCCAGTTCCAGCACCTCGTCAATGGTCTTCTGCCAGACGTCGTTGGAGAGATTGCTAAGGCCGAAGATCAGGTCCACGCTGATGTTCTTGATGCCGGCTTCGCGCACCATCCGGAAGGCCTTTTTGGCATTCTCGGCGTTGTGGCGGCGGTTCATCCACTTGAGAAGGTCGTCGTCCAGGGACTGGATGCCGATGCTGATGCGGTTGACGCCCAGTGTCTTGAGGCTCTCCACGTAGGGGAGTCCCTTCTCTACAAGGTCCTCCGGGTTTACTTCCATAGTAAACTCCTGGTAGGGCCCGCCGTGTCCCACCTCCTCCAGAGCCAGGAGGATGCGGGTTAAACAGCTTAGCGGCAGCACCGAAGGGGTGCCACCGCCAAAGTAGAGGGTTTTGGGGTTGTCGTCCATTTCGCGGCTGCGGCGCTTAATCTCGTCACAGATTTCCCGGGTATAGGCCTCGGTCATTCCTTCTGCGACAATCTCTGAATAAAAGTCACAGTAAATGCAGAAGCTCTTGCAGAAAGGGACGTGGATGTAAATCATATTATCTGAGCATACATTCGGCGCGGCCCAGGAGGCTCTTCTCCGTGAAGACTTCCAGGGTATAGACGCCCTTCTGGAATTCTCCGGTGTCGTTGATGTATACAGACAGATCTACTTCATTTCCTTCATAGTCAACTTCACGGGAGGCGGTAGCCTGCAGGGTTGCACCGTCAACGGTGAATTCAATGGATTCGTTGTTCAGGAGCAGCACGCCGTCCGGATCCTTTACGCGTACATACACGCGCACCGGGCCGTGGTCTGCCAGGGAGTTTTCTACCAGCGTGAGGTTGGCCACCATATAGCGTACGCGGCTGTGGCGGTCACCCACCTTGTCGTTGCTGTAGTAACCGTTGAGGGAGATGGCGCGGGCCTTGAGGACCTTGCCGGCGTTCACCTGCGAAGACAGGGACTCTACCTGCTGGGTGAGTTCCTCGTTGGCACGGCGGCTCTCGGCAGCCTCGCGGCGGGCGGCGGCGGCATCGGCCGTCAGGCGCTTGTTGAGGTTGTTCAGGGAGTCAATCTGGACAATGTAACCCTTCATAATGGTACGGAGGGTGCCCAGTTCTTTCTCGTACTGGCGAATCTTGCTGCGGTTGGTGGCTTCGGTCTTGGCCAGCTTCTCAATGAGCTGTGCCACCTGCTCGCGGGAGGTATCCAACTGGTGGTTGATGGCTTCGTAATCCGAGCTCAGGGCCGAGAAATCGGACTGCAGCTCGACCATCTGTCTGGCGAGGTCGGCCTTTTCTACTTCCAGCTGGCTTACCAGCGTACTGCGCTGATACAGAAGGTATCCAAGTACCAGGGCCAGGACGGCGGCCACGATGGCCAGGACGGTCATCAGGGTACGGGGTCCTTTCTTTTCACGACGTTCGCGCTCTTCGCGCTCTATTCTCTCGAGGGGATCTTCAGTCATAGCTAGTATCTTTTTTTAATTAGTAGATTCGTACAAATATAGTTATATTTGTGCAAATAACGTGCTATGGACAACATCTTTTACCAGCGAGTAGAGGCTCTCCGCGCCCTGATGAGGGAGAATCATTGGGATATAGTTATCCTTACCGGCAGCGATCCGCACGCCAGCGAGTACCCTGCCAATCGGTGGAAACAGGTGGAGTGGCTGTCCGGTTTTAC
The DNA here is from genome assembly GCA_016285215.1 of Bacteroidales bacterium. The sequence goes on from JAEEQI010000004.1 coordinate 21,275, forward strand.
CGGGGAAGCCGGGGATCTTGTGATAACGCAGGACCACGCCGGCCTCTGGACCGATACCCGCTATTTCATCCAGGCCAACAAGCAGTTGGAGGGTACCGGTATTGTCCTTCACAAGATGCGTGTCCCCGAGCAGGTTCCTATTCCGGAGTGGATTGCCTCCTTGGGAATGGATGAGCCCTGCATAGCCATAGACGGCCTGTGTTATACGATGGACGCCGTCCGCGAGCTGCGGGAATCCGTACCGGGCGCCGTCCTTTTCCCCGTTCCCGATCTGCTGGACAGCCTGTGGGAGAACCGCCCCGGCGTTCCGTCCTCTCCCATCATCACGCTGGGAGAAGACCTGGTGGGGATGTCCCGCGAGGCCAAGCTTAGCTGGCTGCGCAAGTGGCTGGTGATCCAGGAGGCCGATGCCATCCTCCTTTCGGCCCTGGACGACATTGCCTGGATGCTGAATGTCCGCGGCTCGGACGTGGAGTACAATCCCGTGGTCATTTCCTACCTGCTGGTCACGTTGGAAGACGCCCAGTGGTTTGTGCGCAAGGATGCCTTCACCGCACCGGATCCCGACACCCAGGACACCTTCCAGGAGTTGCAGGCCGATGGCATCCAGATCCGCGATTACTCAGACATCAGCTTTGCCCTGGAATCTCTCAAAGAGTCCGGTGTAGACTTTATCTGCCTGGATCCCGCCACGCTCAATGTTTCGCTGCGGGAGGCCGTAGACGCCGGAGAGCGGATTCCTCTTACGTTGGAACTTCCCAGCCCGGTCCAGGCCAAAAAGGCGGTCAAGAACGAGACCGAGATTGCCGGTATGCGGGAAGCCCATCTGGAAGACGGTCTGGTGATGGAGCAGTTCCTTTACTGGCTCTCCTCCCGGGCCGGTCAGGTCAATGAGTGGGAGGCTTCCGAGTACCTCCATTCCCTCCGCGAACAGGTATCCGGTTTCCGCGGAGAGAGTTTTGAGACCATATCGGCCTATGGCCCTTCGGGGGCTCTGCCGCATTATGTGACGCCCAAGATGGGTTCGGCCCTTATTGAGCCGCACGGGCTTTATCTTTGCGATTCCGGCGGCCAGTACCTCTTTGGCACCACCGATATCACCCGTACCGTTCCTATGGGCCCCTGTACGGCCCTGGAGCGGGAAGACTATACCCTGGTGCTCCGCGGACACATAGACCTTTCTATGGCCATCTTCCCCCGCGGCACCGCCGGCTGCCAGATTGACGCCCTGGCTCGCGAACCCTTGTGGCAGGCCAAGCGCAACTTTGGCCACGGCACCGGTCACGGCGTGGGTTTCTACCTGAACGACCACGAAGGCCCGCAGGATATCCGGCAAAACTTCAACCCTATACCCCTGGAGCCCGGTATGATTGTCTCCGACGAGCCCGGCCTCTACCGCGAAGGTATGCACGGCATCCGTCACGAGAACGTGGTCCTGGTCCGTTCGGTAGGGGACAACGAGTTTGGCTCCTGGCTGGGCTTTGAACCCCTCACCCTCTGCCACTTCGACACGTCCTGCCTGGAGCTCTCCCTCCTCACCAAGGCCGAGGCAGACTGGCTCAACGCCTACAACGAGCGCGTGTACCGCACCCTCTCGCCCCGCCTCCCCGCCGAGGTGGCCGCCTGGTTAAGAGAAAAAACCCTCCCGATCTAGGGGAGGGCTCTCAGTTTGACTAAAACGCTTTACTGATTCAGGGCATCGGCGCTCTTGATGAACTTGCTCAGGTCTTCGTCGGAGACGTGGTAGTTCTGCATCTCACCGGAGAAGTACTGGTCGTAGGCGCTCATATCCACAAAGCCGTGGCCGGAGAGGTTGAAGAGGATGGTCTTCTGCTCGCCGGTTTCCTTGCACTTGAGGGCCTCCTGGATGGTGGCGGCAATGGCGTGGCAGCTTTCCGGAGCGGGGATGATACCCTCGGTGCGGGCAAAGAGAACACCGGCCTTGAAGGAATCCAGCTGCTCAATGTCAACGGCCTCCATATAGCCGTCCTTCATGAGCTGGCTCAGGATAACACCGGCACCGTGGTAGCGCAGACCGCCGGCGTGGATGGCAGCGGGCTTGAAGGTGTGACCCAGGGTAAACATGGGGAGGAGCGGGGTCATACCGGACTCGTCGCCAAAGTCGTACTCGAACTTACCCTTGGTGAGCTTGGGGCAGGAGTAAGGCTCTGCTGCAATGAAGCGGGTCTTCTTGCCTTCCAGGATGTTGTGACGCATAAACGGAAGGGCAATGCCGCAGAAGTTGGAACCGCCGCCAAAGCAGGCAATCACAATGTCGGGATACTCACCGGTCATAGCCATCTGCTTCTCGGCTTCCAGGCCGATGACCGTCTGGTGCAGGCACACGTGGTTGAGCACGGAACCCAGGGCATACTTACAGTTGGGGGTGCTAACAGCCAGTTCGATGGCCTCGGAGATGGCGCAGCCCAGGGAGCCCTGGTCGTTGGGGTTGCGGGTGATGATGTCCTTACCGGCACGGGTACTCATAGAAGGGGAAGGAGTGACCGTGGCGCCAAAGGCCTGCATAATGGAGCGGCGGAAAGGCTTCTGCTCATAGCTTACCTTTACCATATAAACGGCGCAGTCAATGCCAAACTTCTTGGTGGCATAGCTGAGGGCACCGCCCCACTGGCCGGCACCGGTCTCGGTGGTGAGGTTGGTTACGCCCTGCTCCTTGGCGTAGTAGGCCTGGGCAATGGCCGAATTGAGCTTGTGACTGCCGGCGGGGCTCACGGACTCGTTCTTGAAGTAGATGTGAGCGGGGGTTCCCAGGGCTTTTTCCAGCTCATAGGCTCTCACCAGCGGGGTGCAGCGGTAGGCGGCGTACTGCTGGCGTACTTCTTCGGGGATGGGGATCCATTCATCGGTCTGGTTGAGTTCCTGGTCGGCGCAGGCCTTACAGAAAATGGGATACAGATCTTCGGGCTTCAGAGGCTGCTTGGTGGCCGGGTGCAGGAAAGGCAGCGGCTTGTTGGGCATGATGGCCTGAATGTTAAAGTAATGAGTAGGAATCTCACTGTCCGGGAGGATGTACTTTTTCTGTTTCATAATGCTAAGTGTTTTATGTTTTTAATTGTTTTGTTGATTATTTACTACACAAAAAAGGCCTGCTGTAAGTCAGCAGGCCTTTCTATACTTATAACTACGGCGAAGCGACTTACAGGGTTAAGCTGTAAGTGCGCCACCAGTTATTGTTGTTCTTTCTCATGCTGTTGCAAAGATGAACAATAGAAATTACAAATGCAAGAAAAATTTCAAAAATTTTTAAAAATTGGCCAGAAGTGCCTGGGTGTACTCTGCCGAAGCGGTACCGCCGAGGCTCTCGATGTAAGCGTTGCAGGCCGTGGCAACAAAGAGCAGAACGATGAAGGCGGCTACGAGGATGCCAATGACTTTGAGGCGCTTGAGCCACTTCTTGTTATTCCAGCCAATGGTCTGGAACATGCTCCAGAAGCCGTGCTCCAGGTGCAGGAAGAGGGCGATGAACCATACGATATAACCGGCCAGAACCCAAGGGTTGCGGAAGGTGGCAATGAGGAGATAGTAAGGATTCTCTGCCTCTGCACCCATAAATTCCTGCAGCTGCATCTTGGCCCAGAAGTGGGTGAGGTGGAAACCGAGCAGGCCCAGGATGATGATGCCCAGGACGGCCATGTTCTTGGCGCTCCAGCTGTCGTTCTTGGCCTTGGAGGCAACCTCATAACGCTTGAAACCACCACGCTTCTTCACGTTCTCATAGCTGAGCCAGATACCATAAACAATATGGAGCACGAAGCCCAGGGCCAGGATGGGAACCATAAGTTTGATGACCGGGGAGGACATGAAATCGCAGCCCAGCTGGAACCAGCCGTCTCCGTGGGTGTAGGGCATATTGTCTGCTGCCACCTTACCGAACTTGCCGTGGAAGGAGTCCAGTACGGAGAAGAAATTGATGGTGCCGTGAAGGAGCAAGAAGATAATAAGGAAGGCGCCAGTGACGCTCTGAATGAACTTCTTGCCGATAGAAGAGGTTAAAAAGTTAGCCATTATTCTAGTTTAGTTGATTTCTTAAGTATGCAAATATAGGAATCTTTCTTGGAAGTATCCCAATTTTTCGATACTTTTGTTACAATTAAAAAGGAAACCCAATGTACAAACGCGTTTTACTCAAGCTCAGTGGCGAAAGCCTCGGAGGGCCCGCAGGTAAGGGCCTGGATACGGTCTGGCTGGAAAAGTATGCTAAAGAAATTGCGGCTGCGGCCAAGGCCGGTCTTCAGATTGCCATAGTAAACGGCGGCGGAAACATCTTCCGCGGCCTGCAGGGTGTGGGCAAAGGCTTCGACCGGGTGGACGGAGACAAAATGGGTATGCTGGCTACGGTCATCAACTCCCTGGCCCTGAGTATGTTCATCAAGGCCGAAGGCGTAGACGCCGTGGTCTTCACCTCCACGCCTATGGAGCCGCACGCCAAGTACTATATGAGAGACGACGCCGTCAAAGTGATGGAACGCGGCGGCGTGGCCCTCATCGCCGGCGGTACCGGCAACCCCTTCTTCACCACGGACAGCGGAGCCGCCCTCCGGGCCCTGGAGATTGGGGCCGATGCCCTCCTCAAAGGCACCCGCGTAGACGGCGTATACACCGCCGACCCGGAGAAAGATCCTTCGGCCCAGAAATATGAGGAGCTTTCCTTTGACGAAGCCATCTCCAAGCACCTGAAGGTGATGGACCAGACCGCCTATGCCCTCTGCAGCGACGGCAAGATGCCCATCATTGTCTTTGATATGAATGCCACCGGCAACCTCACCAAACTCCTGGCCGGAGAAAAGGTGGGAACCCTTGTACACCCGTAAATAACCAACATTAATAACACAGAGATATGAAAACTGAATCCTTTTTAGGCTTTTTGGCCGGCGCCGCAGTAGGTGCCCTGGCCGGTATCCTCTTTGCCCCCGCAGCCGGGGAAGAGACTCGCAAGAAAATAATGGAAGCCGCTGCTGAAGGCTACGATCAGGCCAAAGAAGGGGCCGAAGAACTGAGCCACAAGGCAGAGGTCCGCTACCGCTATGCCCGCAGGGAAATGAACGCCCTCAAGAAGACCTTGATGGAGCAGGGCGCCGAACTCAAGGAAGAGGCCCGCAAGACCCTCATGGAAAAACTGGATCAGCTGGAGAAGTATTTCGCCCACGAAGAGGGGGAGGAAGAAGTAGACGAGCAGCCTCAGGAGGCATAATATGGCCGGCTACGACAAACCCCTGCAGGACTTGGTTTCCGAAGCCAAGACCTACGTGGACCTGCAGGTAGACGATCTCAAACTCCGCATCACCAGGGGCCTGTCCCTCTCGCTGGGACAGGTCATTGCCCTGGTGCTGGCCCTGGTATCCCTCTCCGTTGTATTACTGGCCATCGGTGCGGGTTGCATTATCCTGCTGGGTGACTGGCTGGGCAGTTATGCCCTGGCCTCTTTCATTGTGGCCGGATTCTATGCCCTCCTCACCCTGATTCTGTTCCTGCTTAAGGACAAGCTCTTTGTAAACGGCTTCGTCAGACTCTTTGCCAAGGTATTCTTTCAAGAAATGGAGGAAGAGCTATGACCCGCAAAGAACTCAGAAAAATCCGCAATCTCCGGGAGTTGGACATGGCTCACCTGGAGCTTGTCAACAGCCTGAATCGTAGCAGAAATGCTATGAGAAAGGATATCAAACGCATTGAGAGAGTGTTCAAGCCCTCCAATATGTTCTCTTCCGGATGGAGAATCATGGCTCCGTCTACACCCACTCCGAGCCAGATCATGCTGGGCCTGATCAGACGCCTCAAAGCCCGCCTGAAGGGCGCGTAATCCTACAAGTTAATGAAACGCATTGTAATCATCCTTTGCCTGATGGTGGCCGGAACGGCTGCCTGGGCGCAGAGCAAAATTGTAACGGACAGCATCCAGAGCGCCAAGCTGGGCTGCGAACAAAAGTACAACGTTTACCTTCCCAGCGGCTACAAGGCCACGGAAAGCTATCCCGTCATTTATCTGCTTCACGGCCTCTATGGAGACTATAGCAACTGGGCCGGCACCGGCCGTATGAAAGACGTGGCCGATGAGCTCATCGCCTGCGGAGAGCTGGTTCCTTGCGTGATCATAATGCCCAACGCGGGAGACAATGACGTTCACAATTACCAGAACGGTTACTTCAATGTAGAGAACTGGCCTTATGAGGACTTCTTCTTTGGCGAGTTCCTGCCCGCCGCCGAGCAGAAGTATAACTGCGGCGGCAGCAAGGAAAAACGGGCCATTATGGGTCTTTCTATGGGCGGCGGCGGTTCCATCGTGTATGCCCAGCGTCATCCGGATATGTTCTCCAGCGCCTATGGTATGAGCGCCTGGCTGGACAACAAGCACCGCGAGGTGCGAGGCTCCAACAAGCCCGGCAGCAAGCTCTCCATTACGGACGAGTCCGTGCGGGAGCATTCGGCCCTGGATTTCATTGACAACGCTACGCCGGAGACCATTGCCCAGCTCAAGACGGTCAAGTGGTTCCTGGACTGCGGAGACGACGATTCCCTGATGCTCCTTTCCGTGCAGCTGCACCTCAAGATGAACGAGGCCGGCATCAAGAACGAGCTTCGCGTACGCAACGGCGGTCACACCTGGGAATACTGGCACACGGCCCTGAGACTCTCTTTCCCCTTTGCCAGCCGGAACTTCAGTCGATAAGGATCAGTACGGCCGAAGGGTGGTTGAAATGTAGGGACACGATAGGGGCCGATGTCCGGTTGAGGGTAGCCTTCCACCAGGCATCAAACACCACCTCATCTGTGGGCCACTGAAGCCCTTCGGAGGAAATCTTTAAAGAATTATCAGCGCTGAATAGCGATATGCGGCGGCCTTCACCCAGGTGGAGGTCGCAGCTGTCTGTAATGGCGAAGGCCGTGCCGTAGTCCGAAACCATAGACACGCGGCGCTCTCCCAGGTCAAACATCCGGGTGTACTCCATAAGGAGACCCAGGTTGCCAATGGTGTGGTCTTCGCGGAGGCCGGTGGCGCCCAGGATGGTAATCTCCTGCACCTCGGGATGCTCCCGGAGCACCCAGCGCATAGCCTTGGTGAGGTCGTTGTAATCCTGCTCGCTCTCGGGGTAAAGGCAGGCCTTATAGCGCTCTTTCAGGTCCTGGGGGACGGAATCCATATCTCCCACCACCACCAGGGGCTGGGCCGAAGGATTATGCTCCACCCACTTTTTCAGCGCACCGTCGCAGCAGACAACGCCCTCGGCCGAATCCAGCAGATACAGCGGATACGGCTCCGTAGGGAAGGCCCCGTCGCAAAGGATGATAATGCTATTCATCTTCCTTGGGCTGGGCCTTTTCTACCTCGGCCTTGGAGGTGCCTTGGGTAGTGGTGTAGGCAGTGGGATTGCGGAAGCCCAGCAGGAAGGACTTCACGTCCATCCGCTTCTTGCCGGCCAGCTGGAGGTCCGTGATGGCAATGGCGCCGTCCTGGGTAGCAATGGCCAGGTACGTCTTGCCGTCGGACAGCACGGTGCCGGGTGCGGCGTGGAGGTCTTCCCGGATTTCTCCAAAGTAAATCTTGAGCTGGACGGGTTCTCCGCCGCCTTCCGGTACCAGTTCGGTGAAGGCGCAGGGGAAGGGGGAGAGACCGCGGATGAGGTTGTAGACGTGTTTGGACGTGTCGTTCCAGTCAATATGCTGGAGCTCACGGGTGAGCTTGGGAGCGGGCTTGAGGAGCTCGGAACCCTGGATGAAGCTGCGCTGAACACGCAGTTCCACATTCTTCTGGATAAGGCCCTCCACCGTTTCCACCACCAGCGTGGAGCCCAGCTCCATAAGCTTGTCGTGGAGGTCTCCGGCGGTGTCGGTGGGCTCCACGTGGCACTCGGAGCGGAGGATGATGCCGCCGGTGTCAATCTTGTGGTCAATCATAAAGGTGGTGACACCGGAGATGTTTTCTCCGTTGATCACGGCCCAGTTGATGGGGGCGGCGCCGCGGTACTGCGGCAGCAGAGCGGCGTGCAGGTTAAAGGTGCCCAGCTTGGGCATACTCCACACCACCTCCGGCAGCATACGGAAACCCACCACCACAAACAGATCGGCCTTCCAGGCTGCGAGGGCCTTGAGGAACTCCTCGTCCTTGAGCTTCTCCGGCTGCAGCAGCGGCAGCTCGTGCGCCACGGCGTATTTCTTGACGGCGCTTTCGTTCATCTTGAGGCCGCGGCCGGAGGGCTTGTCGGGTACGGTAACCACGCCCACCACTTTGTAACCGGCCTTCTGCAGGGCCTCCAGCGGACCCACCGAGAACTCCGGCGTGCCCATATATACTATACGTGTCTTTCTGAACATACGAATGAATTGACTCTTGATTTTGCGGAAGCCGGCCTTGAGCAGGTCCATATTGAACAGGCTGGAATCCTGCACGGCCTTGACGGTGAGGATGCCGCCTATCGGCGCCAATACAAAGGCCGAAATGAACTTTCCAATAAAGGCCGAAGTGACACCGTTGTTGCCCAGGCGCTCTCCAATGATGTCAATGACCCAGTAGAGCACGAAGAACAACATAGATATGATGGCCGGAGCGCCCAGACCACCCTTCTTGAGAATGGCACCCACCGGCGCACCAATGAAGAAGAGCAGCAGGCAGGCCAGGGCCTGGGCATACTTCTTCCAGATTTCCACGTTGGTACGGTGGATCAGGTGGGTATAGTTGGACGACTCCATCACCTGGTTGTTGGCGGTGGTGGAATATTGCTTGGCGCCAGAGATTGCGCTGTCGTAGGCCCTTTTCTTGTCGTTGAGGCTTTTCCAGGGACCGTTGGTATGCACGTCCATCACCGTGGAGGAGACGGAACGCCAGCTGGTATCCAGCTGCTTGCGGTTGTCAATGACGCCGTTGCGGAGGAACTCTTCCACGTGGCGGCGCGTACCGTCGTCCACCAGGGTCTGGAGGGAGTCGCGTCCGTTGTGGAGAGACTTGAGGTTCATAGAGCGGACCTGCTCTCCGTAGCGGGCACTGTCGGACTGGTGGTAGGCGTAGTTCTCCAGCGAAATCACCATCTCCTGGCGGGAGAAGGCCACACGCTGCAGAGTCAAGGTGGTATCCTTGTATTTGCGCGTGTTCTCTTCCTGATAGCTTATGCCGTCGTACATAGTGAAGGTCAGGTAATCCTTGACCTTGGACATCTTGATGATGCCGCTGTCGGCCACCGTGATGCGGGTATTGCCCTTGGAGGCGCTGTGGTCGTAGACCTGGATGTTGTACATCATCCCGGTCTCCTTGTCACGCCTTTCCACGCGCAGGATGTAGCCCTCGATACCGTCGTAGAAGATGCCCGTGGGAATCTTGATCTCACTTTTGGTGCGGCGGATATCGTCGCGCATAGTGTAGATCTGGTTGATGGAGTAGGGGACCAGGCGGTCTCCCACAAAGAAGGCGCCCACGCAGATGAGCAGGCTGATGGCGGTCATAGGGGCGAGCACGCGGGTAAGCGAGATGCCCGAAGCCTTGATGGCCGTGAGCTCAAACTTTTCACCCATATCGCCCAGCGCCATCATAGAGCTGAGCAGGGTGGCCAGCGGTATGGCCAGGGGGAGCACTTGGCAGCTGCCCCACATCATAAACTCAAGGATCACCTTGAATTCCAGGCCCTTGCCCACCAGCTCATCTATGTACACCCAGAGAAACTGCATGGCCAGAATAAACACCACAATCCCCAGCGTGGCCAAAAACGGCACGCCAAAAGATTTGATGATGAATTTATCCAGCCTTTTCATTGGGCGTTATACCCGGCTTGACCGGGTATCTTATGCAGTAGCTACTTCTACAAGCTTGTTAAGGGCATCGGTGAGGCCTTCTACCAGACGGCCGCCGGCGGTTGCCAGGCCGGGCTGTCCGCCGCCGCCGCCCTGGATGAACTTGGCGGCTTCGCGGATGTCCTTACCGGCGTTCTTGCCCTTGGCCACGAGGTCGTTGGAGTACATCAGCAGCAGGTTGGGCTTGTCGTCGTAGGAGAAGGCGCCGGCCAGCACAAAGTTCTGGACCTTTTTCTGCAAAAGCAGGGCCACGTTGCGGGCCAGGGCCGGATCTACGGAAGAATCGAGGCGGACCACCTTGATGCCGTTCACATCCTGGGCCTTGGCTTCCAGCTTCTCGGCCAGGGCTGCGGCCTTCTCGGCTGCAACCACCTCCAGCTGCTTGCGGGCGTCGGAGTTTTCGGCAATCATCTTTTCAATGGCACCGGTGAGGTCCGGAACATTGTTGAACAGGCTCTTGATACCCTTCAGGAGGTCTTCCATGTTGTGGATGTTCTCCATAGCGCGGGCACCGGTGACGGCCTCAATGCGGCGTACGCCGGCGGCCACGGCACTTTCGGAAACAATCTTGAACAGGCCGATGGTGCCGGTATAAGGGGTGTGCGTGCCGCCGCAGAGTTCAATGGAATCTCCGAAGCGGACCACGCGAACCACGTCTCCGTACTTTTCTCCAAACAGGGCCATGGCACCCATGGCGCGGGCCTCTTCCATAGTGGCATCTCGCTTTTCGCAGAGCGGGAAGTTGGAGCGGATGAGTTCGTTTACGCGGGTTTCCACGAAACGCAGCTCTTCGTCGGTCATCTTCTGGAAGTGCGAGAAGTCGAAGCGGAAATAGTCCGGTCCCACGAAGGAGCCCTTCTGCTCCACGTGCGTACCCAGGGCCAGGCGCAGGGCCTGGTGCAGCAGGTGGGTGCAGGTGTGGTTGTTCTGGATGTGACGGCGGCGGCTGTTGTCCACCATCAGGGTATAGGCCTGGGTACTGGTGGAAGGCAGACGCTCGGCCAGATGGATGGTCAGGTTGTTCTCCTTGACGGTGTTGAGGATCTGGATGCGCTCGCCGTTTTCACCCTCGATGAAGCCGGTATCACCTACCTGGCCGCCCATTTCGGCATAGAAAGGCGTGCGGTCGAAGACCAGCTGGAACAGTTCCTTGTTCTTCTGCTTCACGGTGCGCTGCTTCAGGAGGCGGGCTCCTTCTACGCGCAGGGTGTCGTAGCCCACGAAGACTACATCGGCCTCTCCAAAGACCATCCAGTCTCCGAACTCGTTGGCGGTGGCGTTGCGGGCGCGCTCCTTCTGTTTCTGGAGCTCCACGTTAAAGCCTTCCAGGTCCACGGTGTAGCCCTTTTCGGAAGCAATGAGCTGGGTGAGGTCAATGGGGAATCCGTAGGTATCGTACAGTTCAAAGGCGTCGGCGCCGGCCACCGTCTTGGTGGCGGCGTTCTTGGCCATATTGTCTTCCAGCATACGGATACCGCGGTCCAGGGTGCGCAGGAAAGCGTTCTCCTCTTCCTTGATTACGTTGGTGATGAGCTTCTGCTGGGCCTTGAGCTCGGGATAGGCTTCTCCCATATCGGCCACCAGCTGGGGGATGAGGCGGCACAGGAAGGGCTCGGCAAAGCCCAGGAAGGTGTAGCCGTAGCGCACGGCGCGGCGCAGGATGCGGCGGATCACATAACCGGCCTTCACATTGGAAGGCAGCTGGCCGT
>JAEEQI010000116.1 GCA_016285215.1 Bacteroidales bacterium
GTATCTGGGTATTGATTGCACCAAGATTGAGTCCTATGCCAATGCCAGCAGTACCAACATCGGTGAGTCCACCAATCCCTATCTGATTGGCGATAAATTCCAGATGGATTACCTCCATACGGCTATGAAAACAGGCACCACCTATGTTAAACTGGTCGATGATGTAGATTTGAACAGCGAGGCCTGGACTCCACTAAATACGAGTAGTCCCTATGATAAGGGGATTGTTTTTAATGGTAACGGAAAAACCATCAAAAAACTGTCTTCTTCTGGTAAGTATGCTAGTTTCGCGGGCGTGTTATATGGCTCTATTTATAATGTTATTTTTGATTCGGCCAACATTAGCTCAGACCAAACGAATTCAGGCGTGGTTGCTGGTTATATTGGAACGGGAACGTCTACTCTTAAAGGTAGTTTAAGCAACATCACCGTGAAACACTCCAACATATCAAGTACTGCAAATTACGTAGGAGGCATTGCCGCAAGGGTAGCTAATATTGACGGGAACATTGTGGGCTGTAAGGTGTTTGATACGGAAATCAGTGGCGCCCAATATGTAGGCGGCCTTTTCGGGTATATTGCGATGGCGTGTAATGTAGAAAAGAGCTACTTCTCCGGTTCAGTTTCAGCAAGTGGCAATATTTCAGGAGGATTAGTTGGATCGACAGCAAATGTTGTTATTATAATCCGCAATTGCTACACGACCGGGACAGTGAGTGGAGGAGCCGGAACTCAGCGTGTCGGGGGTATTGCTGGAGAGTTAGGAGAAGGCGGGTCCGTAGTTAATTGTTATTCTACCGCTGCCGTTTCAGCAGCACGCGTATGTGGCGGTATTGTTGGTCGCGCTTGCGGTGGTACCTGGGATACGACGAAGGCATCGAACAATACGATTTCCGGTTGTATTGCCTTTAATTCGGCTGTTAAAGCCACTGCAAAAGGTGATTATGGATCATCCGGTGCTGTGGTTGGTTTTACCTCTTGCAAGAATATTCTTTCGGATTGTTATCGTGTTTATAACATGGATTATAGCAATTCAAATAACACTACCGAATTTATTACGACTATGGTTGACCAGCCCAATTGTGATGGAAAAAACTGGACCCAGGGTACAACTGTAGGAACTATGGCCCCGAATCAATGTCCTTACTATGGTAAAGTGGCTGCTAATGAAGCCACTGTCAAATCTATAGCTATTGCCCTTGGTTGGGACGATACTATATGGGATTTCTCCACGGATCTCCCCACTTTGAAATAACTTTTAAATCTTTATGAGCGTCATAGATTTCTTTAAAATGGAAGCTGGGGCCAAGGCGGCTCCGGTACCGGCAGAGAAGGTAGACAAGACCTACAAGCGCCTGCGGATGCAGACGTTCCTGGCAGCCACCTTTGGCTATGCCCTGTACTATGTGTGCCGCCTGTCTATGGGCGTGATGAAGCAGCCGCTCATTGATGCCGGCCTGCTGAATGCCACGCAGCTGGGTATCATTGGCGCCTGCCTGTACTGGGCCTATGCCATCTGCAAGCTCTTCAGCGGCTTCCTGGCCGACAGCTCCAACATCAAACGCTTTATGGCCCTGGGCCTGGTGGTGTCCGTGCTTATGAACTTTGTTATGGGCATCCTGGGCGTGAGTGCACTCAATGGCGGAATTGCCAATTCGGGCCTCTTTATTGCGTTTGCCATTTGCTGGGCCATCAACGGCGGTGCCCAGTCTATGGGTGCTCCGCCGGCCATCATTTCGCTGTCCAGATGGTATCCGCTTCGCATACGCGGTACGTACTACGGCTTCTTCAGCAGCTCGCACAACATTGGCGAAGGCCTTTCCTTCGTGTTTGTGGGTATGCTGGTGGCCGCTCTGGGCTGGAAGTGGGGCTTCTTTGGCGCCGCCCTGGCCGGTGTGGTGGGTATAGCCATCATCCTCATCTTTATGCACAATTCTCCCGAGTCCAAGGGCCTTCCGCCCATTGAGATTCTCTCCGGAGAGGCCGAAGAAAAGCAGGACCTTACCCCCGAGCAGAAGCGGGCCCAGACCAAGCGTATGCAGGCTGCCGTGATCAAGAATCCCGGCGTGTGGATTCTGGCCGGCGCCAGCGCCTTCATGTATATGAGCCGCTATGCCATTAACGAATGGGGTACCATCTTCCTCCAGGAGGCCAAGGGCTATGACCTGGCGGGAGCCGCTGCCATCATTGGCATCAACCCCATCTTCGGTATCATAGGCACGGTGGTATCCGGCTGGCTGAGTGATGTCCTGTTCCGTGGCGACCGTCGCTATCCTGCCCTGGTGGCCGGTGTGCTGGAAGCCGTTGCCCTGGCCCTGTTCCTGTTTGGCGGACCGGCCAAGTGGGTCAACATCCTGGCTATGATCCTGTTTGGTATTGCCATTGGCGTCCTGATTTGTTTCGTGGGCGGTCTTATGGCCGTTGATCTGGTGCCCCGTGAGGCTACCGGTGCAGCCCTGGGTATTATGGGCCTGGCCTCCTATGCGGCGGCCGGTTTGCAGAACGTGATCACGGGTGCCCTCCTGGATAACAACATTGTGGATGGCGTGCACGACTTTACCTATGCCGGCTGGTTCTGGCTGGCATCGGCCGTCATATCCTTCGTGCTTCCTATCTTCAACTGGAAACGGAAACAACAGACAATTGAGTAATATATGTTTACTAAAAATTTAAACCGATTCTTCTGCCTCCTGGCGCTGAGTGTTCTGTTCCTGGGTCAAGTGGCCCGGGCCCAGGCCCCGTCCGGTGAGGGATGGCAGTGCGTCACCGTTAACGACGGCATTACTTACTATTCATTTACCGGCGTAGAGCCGGTCTCCGGATCCCCCCAGCGGATTCATGTAACCGACTGGGACATGTCCAACAAAGACTATGCATTGCGTTTCGTCTGGTCCGGAGAAAGGTGCGCCACCTCAGAAATCTTCCGTCGGGAGAATGCCGTGGTGGCCCTCAATGCCGCCTATGAACCGGAATCGATAGTCCTCAAAATGGGAGGGACTTATCATTCCTGCATGCCCAAAGACGTGGTGATGAAAACCCCCGTTCCCAACTGGAAGAGCGAGGCGGCCGTGTACACCGACGCCACCGGGCAGAAGATTCGTATCGGTTTTGACGGAAAGGATAAGACCATCGCCGAGCAGCGTGAGTTTTATGCAAACTCCACCTGGGACAACATCTACACCAGTGCCCCGATGCTCATTGACGACTACAATCCTGTGGGCGCCTTCTTCGTAGACAGTACCCTCACGGCCGCCCAGCTGGCCGAGTATAACTACGAGGATCCCATCCGTCACCAGGGTGTGCGCCATCCCCGTACGGCCGTGGCCCTCACCGGAGACAATCACTTTATCATGGTGGCTGTGGACGGCCGCCGTCCGGGCGTGAGCGAGGGAATGTCGGCCCGTGAGCTGACTCGTTTCATTGAGAAAAACTTCCATCCCCGCTATGCCCTGAATATGGACGGCGGCGGTTCCACCACTATGTGCGTCCGCGGTCTGGGTGACCCCGAGACCCACGTGGTGAACCACCCCTTCAGCAACAAGGCTGCCGAACAGGGAGTAGAGCGCAAGCTGGTGTCGTTCTTCGCCATTGTGGAGACGCCCAAGGAGCCCGTGACCGATGTGAGGGAAAAGGTAAAGGCCGACTGGAACAAGTCGTCCGGTCTGGACTGCGTGCTGGACTGGGGCCCCAAGCCGGGCAGCCCCACCCCCAAGGGTTATGAGGCCACTTACATCAGCCATTACGGCCGCCACGGTTCCCGCTTTGCCTATACGGCCAAAGCCTATACCGTGCTGCTGGATATGCTTCGCGAGGGGGCTCAGAAGGACAACCTTACCCCTTACGGCCAAACTATGCTGGACCAGCTGGAGCCCTTCTGGAAAGCAGTGGAATACCGCGTGGGCGATTTGACGGAACTGGGCTGGCAGCAGCATCAGCAGATTGCCAAGACTATGGTTCAGAGCTTCCCCAAGGCCTTTGTCAAGGGAAGCCGCGTGGACGCCTGTTCTTCGGCCTCCGTGCGCTCCATCATCTCTATGACTTCCTGCGTTTCCAGCATCTCCCGTGAGGCCCCCGTGGCCGACGTGTATGCCCACCAGGGCAAGCTGGATATTCAGGCCACCCGTCCCAACGAAGCCAAGAACCCGTTTGTATACAAGGGCCCCGTGACGGTGTTCCCTTATTCCGAGACTTCGGAGGAGTTCTTCCTTCGCCATTTCCCTCAGTACCCCGAGGTGCTGGGCCGTCTGTTCAAGGACACGGATGTGGCCCTGACCGGCCGTAACGCTCACGACGTATTCTTTAACCTCTATATGTTTGTGGCCGGTATGAACAGCCTGCCGCAGGATCTTCGCCTGGACGTGAAGGATTTCTTCACCCCCGAAGAGTATGCCATTCTCTGGGAGACCGACAACTACGAGCGTTTCCGCGAGTACCTGCCTTACCGTACTTCCTGCTCGTCCATCGTGGATGATATGGTGGCCAAGGCCGATGCCCGCCTCTCTTCCCGCGAGAGAGGAGCCGACCTCCGTTTTGGCCACGACCACATTATGATGGCCCTCATGATGATCATGGACATTGACGACTTCAACAAGTACCCGTCCAATGCCGACGACCTGGTGCAGGTGTTCCAGACCTACCGTTCGGCTATGGCTACCAACCTTCAGATGGTATTTTATACGCCTGTCAAGGGCCGTGCCGGCGATACGCTGGTGAAGGTGCTTCACAATGGTGAAGAGGTGCGTTTGGGTTCCCTTCGGCCCTTTGACGGCGCGTATTATAAATGGGCCGATGTCAGAGATTATCTGCAAAAACGAGTATCTTTGTTTGTTGACCGGTAAAGATGAAAAGACTGATTCCCATAGTGCTGCTGCTGGGCTTGCTCTCCTGCGAGCCCAGCCGGCATACGATGACCCTGATTACGTATAACGTAGGTGCCTTCTCCAAGTATATGGATAACAGTACTTCGGAGGTGGCTAAACTCATTCTGGACAACGACGCCACTTTTGTGGCCCTGAACGAGCTGGACAGCTGCAACCGCCGTCACGGCAATTACCAGCTGGCCGACCTGGCCGCCGCGCTGGGGGACTGGTCCTACCAGTTTGCTTCGGCCTTCCCTTATGCCGGAGGCGGTTATGGGAACGGCGTGGTGACTTCCAGGCACATCGATGACGGATACGGCATCCTCCTTCCCAAGGGCGATGGCTCCGAGCAGCGCAGCGTGGCCGTTGTGGAAACTTCGGCCTGTGTCTTTGCCTCCGTCCATCTGGACCACAAGGGACAGACCGCCGCGCTGGATCAGATGGCGCAGGTCAATGAGTGGTTCACCACCAAGTACGCAGGGTATTCCAAGCCGGTTTTCCTTTGCGGAGACTTCAACGTAACGCCGGACAGCGATGTCATAGAGCTGGCCGAAAGATGCTGGACACAGCTCTCCGGAGTGGATTACACCCATTCCACCACCCGGCCCCGGCACTGCATCGACTATGTCTTTGCCCTCAAGGTGGCCGCTCCGGTGAAAGTCCTGGAAAGCGTTGTGCTTACGGAAGGAACGGCGGAACTGTCTGACCATTTTCCTGTAAAAGTTACCGTGGAGTATTAAGGGAAAATGTGTATCTTTGCAAGATAGTAAAGATACATAGCATGAGACCCTTATACCTTACAAATACCCTTTCCCGCAACAAGGAACTTTTCAAGCCCATTCACGAGGGCCACGTAGGAATGTACGTGTGCGGCCCCACCGTGTATGGCGATGCCCATCTAGGTCACGCCCGTCCCGGCGTGACCTATGACGTTTTGTTCCGTCTGCTCAAATACCTGGGATACAAGGTGCGTTATGTCCGCAACATCACGGACGTGGGACACCTGGAGCACGACGCCGACGAAGGAGAGGACAAGATTGCCAAGAAAGCCCGTCTGGAGCAGCTGGAGCCTATGGAGGTGGTCCAGTACTACACGGAGCGTTACCACGAGGCTATGCGCCTTCTCAACGTGCAGTCGCCTTCCATCGAGCCCCGTGCTTCGGCCCATATCATAGAGCAGATTGAGGCCATCAAGAAGATCCTGGCGGCCGGTTACGCCTACGAGAGCAACGGCTCCATCTATTTTGACGTCCAGAAGTACAACCAGGACCACCATTATGGTGTTCTTTCGGGCCGAAATTTGGACGACACCCTGGAAGGCACCCGCAGCCTGGACGGCCAGAGCGACAAGCGCGCCCCGTTTGACTTTGCCCTTTGGAAGAAGGCCGAACCTGAGCACATTATGCGCTGGCCCAGTCCCTGGGGAGACGGTTTCCCCGGCTGGCACCTGGAGTGCAGCGTGATGGGGGAGAAGTACCTGGGTGAGGAGTTTGACATCCACGGCGGCGGTATGGACCTGATGTTCCCGCACCACGAGTGCGAGATTGCCCAGAACGTGGCTTCCCGCGGTACGCAGGGCGTGCACTACTGGGTGCACAACAATATGATCACCATCAACGGACAGAAGATGGGCAAGAGCCTGGGTAACTTCATTACGCTGCCCCAGCTCTTCGCCGGAGACCATCCCAAGCTGGAGAAGGCCTACACCCCTATGACCATCCGTTTCTTCATCCTGCAGGCCCACTATCGCAGCACGCTGGACTTCTCCAACGAAGCCCTGCAGGCCGCAGAGAAGGGTTTGGGCCGATTGATGCAGGCCTGGCGTGCCCTGCCGGAGGCCTCTGTCATACCGAGCGACGCGAGTGTATCTCCTGCCGTCAAAGAAATCATCGAAGCCGTCCTGGACGCCCTCTGCGATGACCTCAATACCCCTATCGCCATCGCCCATCTCTTCGATGCGGTGAAGCTCATCAATGCCGGCGGTCTGTCCCAGGCCGATGCCGCCGCCCTGCGCCAGCTCTTTGACGAGGTGGTGGGCGGTGTCCTGGGTCTCAAGGACGAGGAAGCCGGTGCCTCTAACAAGGCCCAGAAGGCCCTGGAAGGCGTGATGCAGCTGGTGCTGGAAAACCGCAAGAAGGCCCGCGAAGAAAAAAACTGGGCCGAGAGCGACCACATCCGCGACCTCCTGGCCTCTTACGGCATCACGGTCAAGGATACCAAGGATGGTGCCACCTGGACATTGGAATAATATGAAGTTTATCTCCTGGAACGTGAACGGCCTGAGGGCTGTGGCCGGCAAGGGTTTTGCCGATGTCTTTGCAGACCTGGACGCCGATTTTGTCTGCCTGCAGGAAACCAAGCTGCAGGCCGGTCAGCTGGATCTGGAGTTCCTGGGCTATGAGTCTTACTGGAACTACGCCGAGAAGAAAGGCTACTCCGGCACGGCCGTCTATACCAAACATACTCCGCTGAGCGTGAAGTATGGCCTGGGCCTGGAAGAACACGACCAGGAGGGGAGAGTGATTACCCTGGAGTACGAAAAGTTCTTCCTGGTATGTGTCTATGTTCCCAACTCTCAGGACGGGCTGCGCCGGCTGGATTACCGCATGCAGTGGGAGGATGCCTTCCGG
>JAEEQI010000117.1 GCA_016285215.1 Bacteroidales bacterium
TCATCGTGCTTTCGGGATCGCTGCTCCTGCGCGTAAAGCCGGAACAGATCAAGCCCAGCCTGCGGCTTTACATCCCCGCCTTCATCATAACGCTCATCATCATTGTCTGCCGCATCAGCTTTGTGCCGGACCGGGTCATGAACTTCATGTTCCCGCCCATCCTGGCCATCGTTTTCTTAAGACAACTCTTCTTCTGCATACGGGAACAAGGGAAGGCGGCCCCCATTGACAGCATCCTGGGCTGGGCATCGCTGGCCATCTACCTCATCGCCTTTGGCTTTGCGTTTGCGGGCTACACCTTTGTGGCCCTGCTCGTGCTGGTGTGGTGGTACTTCCAGCTGGCCGTGCTTCTGACCATCATCTGCATGGCAGACCTGCTCACCCGCTACAAAGAGAAGTGGCTGAACAAGCGCGTAGACGCCATGAGGAGCCGCATCACGTACGTTTCCGGAGAAGACCGCGAGTCGCTTCTGTTTGGCGCCACCTGGTTCTACGACTTTATGCGCCACGTGGCCATACCCGTACTCCTGCTGCTCTCGATCCCGCTCTGCGTCCATATGTCCCTGGGCATCTTCGACTTCGACGACCTCTACGAGCGCATCTTCCACGTTCCTTTTGTCCAACTCCTGGACAAAGACGGATTTGTAACGCTCCGTATCTCCGGAAAGAGTATCATCGGCCTGCTGATCCTTTTCATTTCCCTGCGTTATCTCAACCGGGCCCTTCATGCCATCTACCAATATGTTCGCTACGCAGCCTTTATGCGCAAGCACAACCGCACCGCCATCCGGGACAATGAGATCAACCTCTCCCTGGGCAACAGCATCATCTCCGTGCTGGTGTGGATGAGCTACGCCGTGGTGGTGGTTTCCGTCCTCAAGATTCCCACAGGTTCGCTGAGCCTGATAGCGGGAGGTCTGTCGGCCGGTATCGGTTTGGCCTTAAAGGATATCCTCAACAACTTTATCTATGGTATTCAGCTTATGGGAGGCCGCCTGCGGGTTGGAGACTGGATCGAATGCGAGGGCGTTCGTGGCCGCGTGGTGGCCATCAACTACCAGTGCGTGGTGGTGGAGACCCTGGACGGAACGGAGATGTCCTTCCTCAATTCGGCCCTCTTTGGCAAGAACTTCAACAACCTTACCCGCAACAACTCCTACGAGTTTACAAAGATCATGGCCAGCGTAGCCTATGGCACCGATGTCAAGAAAGTGAGGGAGGTGCTTACGGAGGCCATGCAGAAGGTCTGCACCAAAGACTCCTACGGCCGGGAAATCGTTGAACCCAAGTATGGTATCAATATAGTACTGGCCGAAATGTCCGACAGCTCGGTAGATATCGCTGTAAAGCAATACGTTCTGGTTGCGGAAAGGATTGGATACATCGACCGCGCCAAGGAAGTGATTTACGAAGCATTGAATAACGCAGGTATCTCCATACCGTTCCCTCAGTGCGATGTACATCTCATTAAGGATGAAAAATAATTTGTTTTTTCCCGTTTTATTCTTACCTTAGCGCAAGAAACATAACACATTACAATAATCATTTAAAAACTAACAAAACAATGGAAGCTATTATTGCTAAGATCAAAGAGCAGATTGCTGCTATCGAAAAGGACATCGACAAGATTGACAACAAGGCCGCCAAGGCTCGCGTACGTAAAGCTACCCTCGCTCTCGAGAAGCTCGGTAAGGAGTATCGCAAGGCCAGCATCTAAAGCGAAACTTTTCAACAAGACTATTTTTTATTGGTTGTTTCAGCTGCCTTCCCCGGGCAGCTGAATTTTTTTAAATTTTTTTTTCAGATTGCTGAAAAAGATGTATTTTTGTGTCCCGTTATGAACACAAAGTACATCTTCATTTCGGGAGGAGTGGCTTCCTCACTGGGCAAGGGCATCATAGCCTCTTCACTAGCCAAACTGCTGCAGGCCAGAGGCTTGCGCGTCACCATCCAAAAATTTGACCCCTATATTAATATAGACCCCGGTACGCTGAACCCGTACGAGCACGGAGAGTGCTACGTCACGGAAGACGGCGCAGAGACGGACCTGGATTTGGGACACTACGAGCGCTTCCTGGGCGTGTACACTTCCAAGGCCAACAACGTGACCACGGGCAAGATTTACCACACCGTCATTACCAAGGAGCGCGAAGGCGCCTACCTGGGCAAGACCGTGCAGATTGTTCCCCACATCACGGACGAGATCAAGCGCCGTATGCTCCTGCTGGGCCAGACCGGCGACTACGACGTAATCCTCACCGAGATTGGCGGCACCGTGGGCGACATGGAATCCCAGCCGTTCATTGAGGCCGTCCGCCAGCTCCAGTGGGAACTCCCCGACGAGGACTGTATGACCATCCACCTCACGCTCATCCCCTACCTCAGCGCCGCCAAGGAGCTCAAGACCAAGCCCACACAGCATTCCGTACAGATGCTGCAGCAGAGCGGTGTAAAGCCGGACGTGATTGTATGCCGCACCGAGCACCCGCTCACCCCGGAGCTCCGCCGCAAGATTGCCCTCTTCTGCAACGTCAAGCCCGGCCACGTAATCCAGAGCATTGACGCCTGGAGCATCTACCAGGTGCCGCTGAATATGCACGAGGAGCACCTGGACGAGCTAGCTGTGCGCAAACTCCAGATAGAGAACTTTGACCAGCCCGACCTGGGCCGATGGAAGGAATTCCTCACCCGTCTCAAGAATCCCAAGCACGAGGTAAATATCACGCTGGTAGGTAAATACGTAGAGCTGCAGGATGCTTACAAATCCATCCAGGAAGCCTTTGTGCACGCCGGCGCCGCCAACCACTGCAAGGTGAACGTTCGCACCCTCCAGAGCGAACACGTAAACGCCGACAACGTGGCCGATCTTCTCAAGGGCGCCCAGGGTATCCTGGTAGCCCCCGGCTTTGGCGAGCGCGGCCTGGAAGGCAAGATTTGCGCCGTGCAGTATGCCCGTGAGCACAACATCCCGTTCCTGGGCATCTGCCTGGGTATGCAGATGTGCGTGGTGGAATTTGCCCGCCACGTCCTGGGCTGGACCGATGCCATTTCGGCCGAGGTCAATCCCAACAGCGCCCACCCTGTCATCTGCATGATGGAAGAGCAGAAGAAGACCACCATGAAGGGCGGCACCATGCGTCTGGGCGCCTACGACTGCCATCTGGAGCCCGGCTCCCTGGCCGCCAAGCTCTACGGAAAAACGGACATCCGCGAGCGTCACCGCCACCGCTACGAGTTCAACTCCGAGTACCTGGCCCAGTTTGAAGCCGCCGGCCTCAAGGCCACCGGCCACAATCCCGACACCGGCCTGGTAGAGGTAGTGGAGCTCCCCTCCCATCCCTTCTTCATTGGCTCGCAGTTCCACCCCGAGTACAAGAGCACGCCGGAAAACCCGCACCCGCTGTTCAACGGCCTGGTGCAGGCTGCGCTAAAAGTCAAGTAAAAAGAATGAATTTTTGGAAATTCGTTTTTTTTACCTAACTTCGCTACGCTATGGGATGGATCATCAAACACAAATCCGGCGTTTTCTTCGCCGTGATACTTACTGTGTGCGTGCTGCTAAGCATGTGGTTGTCCCATTATATTCCGGACGATTTTTTTGACGACGTCATCACTCCCATTCTCACGGTAGCCGTCACCACCATCGAAATAACCGGTGCCTGCATTATCTTCAAACATTCAGAAGGTCTGCGCATCCGCAAAATGTGGGGCATTGCTCTGGTAACCTGGGGCGTAATGGATGGCGCATACATTCTCTCCTGGATGTTGTCCTCCTCGCCCGTAATGAATATGGGTGCTTACGAGCTCACCACCTATGAGCTGCTCTTTGGCAATATGCTCAGCTGGGTGATGCTGCTTTATCCGGCAGAGGCGCTTCGGCCCGGATGGCTTAACTGGAAGCGCGCCCTGTGGCAGCTTCTGCCTATGTTTGCCCTGGTGGCCCTGGACTATGCCCTCCCCAACATCAAACTGGCCTCCATCATAGCCCTCTATCCGTTTGCCCTCCTGGCCCTCATCATCAACCATATGCACGCCTACCAGAACTGGTGTGAAGAAAACTACTCCACCCTGGACAACATTGACGTAGAGTGGATTATGCGCTATGTGGTTATGATGGTATTGGTGGGTATTGTGTACGTGTATATGTGCACAACCCACAGCCACGCCCGCGGCTTTACCCAACAGTGGCTGGTGATCTTTATGCTCTCCTACGCCACGGAGCAGATCCTCTTCAGACCGGACCCTTGGGCCGTTATCAAACAGGCAGAGAAGATCAAGGCCGAAGATGCCCAGCCGGCACCTGATTCCAACACCGCCAACCGCGAGAAGCTGGAGGCCTGGATGGAGGAAGAAAAGCCCTACCTCAACCCGGGCTTCAAACTCATTGACCTGCAGGCCGTGCTGCCTATGAACCGTACCTATCTGTCCCAGTTCATTCACGCAGAATACGACTGCACCTTCTACCAGTTTGTCAACCGCTTCCGCATCAAGGAAGCTATGCGGCTCAAGCAGGAAAATCCGGAGATGAAGATAGCCGACCTTTCGGCCCATTGCGGCTATTCCTCCCCCACCGTTTTCTCCCGTACCTTCACGGAAATTATGGGAGTTTCTCCCCGTGAGTGGGCACAGAGTCTGTCGGCCTAGAAGGTTTCATATCTTTGTTTCACGCACTTTTTTTGAAACAGCGGGAAGCGGGATTCCACTTTGCGTAAATATTTCAGGTCTTTTTCTTGACTCTGGGTAAATTATTGCTTTGGGCTATTGCTTGAAAGCAAGGATAACCGTACCTTGCCAACCATAATTTGTTAAATGGTTAAAAATAGGTCTGGAGAAAGAGCCTCTTCGATCAATCCGAAGAGGCCCTTTTCCTGAAAAAAAGAAGATTAACAAACAAGAACCCTATGAAAAAGACTTTAGTATTCCTTACCGCTGTGGCCCTGATGGCCGTTTCCTGCACCAAAGACTGGTTTTGCGACAAGAAAGTAGCCATTCTGCTGCCGGACGATTCCATCGTGGACCGCTGGGCCGAAGACAAGCAGAACCTGGAGACCGTTATGAACGAGTACGGCTTTGAGGCCACTTTCTTTATTGCCCCCGAGAATGAAAACGGTGCCCAAAAGCAGGTGGAGCAGCTTAAGAATGCCATCCAGAAAGGATATAAGTATATCGTAGTCACGGCTATTGACTATACAAAGATCAACGAGTCCAAGCTCCTGGATCAGCATCCCTATGTAAAGGTAGTATGCCACGACCGCTTTATCCTGGACAATCCCAACATTGCTTTCGTGTCTTCTACCGATACCAAGGAAATCGGAAAGATGCAGGCCCAGTTCCTTCTCAATCATTTCCACGCTACCGGTGCCTCTACTATGACCCTGGAGATCCTGGAAGGTCCCGAGACCGACATAAATGCCAAGGATTACTTTGAGGGCGCTATGGAGCTCCTCAAGAAATACATTGACGGAGGACAGCTCATTGTCAAGAGCGGCAAGAAGACCTACAACGAGGTAAAGGCCGAAAGCTGGGAAATTGAAGACGGAAAGGACGCTATGGAAGACCGCCTGAGCTACTATGCAGAGGGTGAGCGCCCC
The DNA here is from genome assembly GCA_016285215.1 of Bacteroidales bacterium. The sequence goes on from JAEEQI010000117.1 coordinate 5,592, forward strand.
GATATGGTACTCGCCGCCAACGACAACCTGGCCCAGGGTGCCATTGACGCCCTCACGGAAGCCGGTTTTGCCAAGATGCCTGTCATCACCGGTCAGGACAACACCAAAATGGCAAAGGCCAATATCAAGAACAGGAAGCAGACTATGACCATTGACAAGAACCTCAAGGATATGGCATACAACACCGGCCTGATTGTGAACAGCCTCCTCTCCAATTCGCCTGTTCAGACCAGCCAGAGCATCAACAACATTCCGGTTCTCTACTCCAAGATCACTCTTATGACCAGAGACAGCTACTAATTAATAACCAATTCAATTACACCGAGGGGTGCACCTTCCGGTGCGCCCTTCTTTTTTACCCGTTTTTACAAAGATTTGTGGAGTTTTGACAGATATTATAGAATAGCCGGTATCTTTGCAACAGAGAATCATTAACCACAAAAAGATATGAAAAAGAAAAGCATTATCATCCTGGCCACTGTGGTCGCCGTCTGCGCCATCGGCCTTCTTGCCTCCTACCTGTTCAGCTGGCCCGTCAACAGCGACAGCACCAGCGGTAATATTGGCAAGTCTTCCCGCTTTTCCCGTAAAACCGCTACCGAGCGTATAGATAATATGGAGGAACTCCTCCGGGCCGATGAAGACTACAAGAACAGCATCCTCCTGGCCTATTCCGTCATGCAGGCCCGCGCCATTCAGTTTGGCAACCTGGTGGACATGTCCAACCAAGTAGCCGGAGACATCCCTGAGTTCAAGAAGGTTCTTGACGATATGAACGAGCAGGCTCCCATCTTCACCAATGTAGCCAACGCCCTGGTAGAAGCCGGCAACAACCTCAATACGGTTATTGGTGGAATGCCCTGCCCCGATGTAACCCAGAGCACCATCAACGCCAGCCTGTCCTACACCACCCTCCAGAAGCAGAACTACCTGGCCAACCGCTTCATCGATACCACCGACAAGTATATCAAGAAGGCCGAAGCTTCCGAAGAGCTGATGCTGGTCCGCGACCTGTGGCTCGAATACCAGCAGATGACCGCCGCCCTGGAAGGAGACGAAAAAGCCGCCAAGGCCCTGGACAAGAAGGGTGTGCTCCTGACTCCCGAACAGGCATTAAAGGCTGCTGATACCTTTGAAACTGTGAATCAGGCAGGCATCATTATCAGCGAAAATACGCTTGTTGGTCTTCTTCCTATAGACGTTTTCTACATACCCTTCCGCAACAGCTTTGATATAAGCAACGAAACACTTGGCTCATCGGTCCATCCTAGCGAAAAAGAATACTTCTCCGGCAGAATAGATCGTTTCAACGAAGGCGTTGACCAGCTCATTCAGAACTCTCTGAACAAACCGGATCTTTTCATTAGTGCCAGTCCTATCATTATCAGTAATACAGACCCGGCTGAAGTTTGCACTCAGTTGAACCAAGTCATCACCCAAACCGCCGAGGGAAATGTGGAAACCCTTAATCTGAGTGGCCCAAAGATTAATCCGTAACTAAGAATTGGTTAAAAAATAAGTTCAAAAAGACCTCCTCTGGATCATCCCAGGGGAGGTCTTCGTTTAAGCTTCACGGGAGAGGAAGCAGGCGATGGTGTTTTTCATGAGCATCGCAATGGTCATGGGGCCCACGCCGCCGGGGACGGGTGTGATCCAACCGGCCACCGGCAAGGCTGATTCATAATCTACGTCTCCGCAGAGCTTGCCTTCCGCATTGCGGTTCATACCCACGTCAATGACCACGGCACCGGGCTTGATCATCTCTCCGGTCACCAGGCCGGCCTTTCCCACAGCTACCACCAGCACGTCGGCCGTGCGGCAGACGGCGCCCAGGTCTGCGGTGCGGGAGTGAGCGATGGTCACGGTGGCGTGGCGGTCCAGCAGGAGCTTGGCCACG
>JAEEQI010000118.1 GCA_016285215.1 Bacteroidales bacterium
CCAGGGGCCGACCAGGCGGACGGAGAAGCCGGAACTTCTGGAATAATCAGGAAAATATATTCTATAGTAATAGTTCTCGTAGTCATCCTTGTATTTTCCAAAATCCATACAATAAGCAAATTTTTCAGCGCTTCCTTGCGAGGATGTCCAATAATTACCCTCAGGATAATTTAACCCGACAAGAGTGACTTCTTTTCCTTCGCGGTAGCCTGCAGCGGGGAGGAATACGGCTCCGGCAGCTTCCATTTTGCCCCAGTCACCCCAGTGGAGTATGACTCCGGGTGAGTTTTCCTCGTTAATATCATTCCAGGTGATGGTAGTATGCTCAAGAGTGGGAAGGATGAAATGGTCGGGGAAAAGGACGATGCCTTTTATACTGTCTTCGGCTTTTCCTAACTGCACTCTGATGTAGCGGGCATCGTCTTCGCCGGCAATTTGATTTCCGGAAAGACGGACGTTGAGAATGTAATCAAACTCACTCTTACTTGGCGTGCGCCATTGTTTGTTACCACCGCCATTTATAATATTCGACCATCCCCAGTCGAAGAAGGGACCTGAGTAATCATCGTCATCATCGCTATCACTGATGCCGAAAGAGCAATAAAGTGCACTCCAACCGAAGAGGTCTATTTTTTCACCATTCTCAGGACTATTTGGCCTGACGTTGGCTTGGAAATTCTGAATGTACTCGTGCTGATATTCAGCGAACATCCATTTCCAGTAGGAGTTGGTGCCGTCCCACTGTGCCTGCAGATTGCCCTTTGAGAAATATACCAGGTCGTGGCTGTCGTTGATGCTGAAGAGTCCGGAAAGGGCACCCGGCACCTGCGGAGCGGTCACGGTGATGGGTGTAAGCGTATTGGCTGCAAGGGTGGGATTGCCGGTGACGGTCTTCTTGTAGAGCGCACACGTCTTGGCGGCATAGATGTCGATATTGCCGGAGGAGATGGGTCTCAGGGCTACCCAGATATTGTCGAGCGACGAGGGATTTATGAAATACACGTCGGAGCCGTTCTTGATGGTCAGTCTGGTGAGCTGGCTGGTGATGTCGGTGCTCTCGCCGTCCTTGATGGTGAACTTGCAGATGGCCAGCAGGTTAGCCAGCGTACCGGAAGGGAGTTCCGTACCAGCCAAAGTACCTTCAAACTTCGCATAGTCGAAGTTGCTGGCAATTTTATCGAGCGTACCATCCTGCTCGCTATAGAGCGGATCGTACTTCTCGTTACCATTATCCCAGACCATTGAGGAAGGATAGTAATACCTCACGGAGCCGTCGGCCTTTGGATTGGTCAGCGTCACCGTGATTTTGGCTGATTTGCCTCCGTCCGTGATGTCTCCCGTTGCAAGGGTTGCCTCAGCCTTCGTAAAAAAACCTTCATTATTCTGGTAGATCACGGCAATCTTGTCTCCAGCTTCGAATGTCTTTACGCCATGCTCAGTCAGGGCACGGGTAGGTTCTTCTCCTTCCATACTGATGGTGGTGGTCCGGATCACTACGTTTCCGGAGTGGGTCTCTGGCTTAAGATCGGGCAGGCTCTCTTGTGAACAGCCCATAATCATAGCTCCAGCTAATACGATGGAGGCCATGCACAGATATTTCATAGTCTTTGTCATCTTGCGATTAGTTTAGCGGAGTTATTACCAGGACAGCCCGGGCTGTTCAATGTAGTCCTGTGCGCCGGTGCTTTCAATATCAGAACTCCCCAAAAGGATACTGTTTTGGCTTTGGAGCACGACGACAGATGCCGTAGGGGCCTCATAAAGATCCATTTCACTCATCATGACATTCTGTTTTTTTGGTGTTATAATTTGTTTTCAGGTAATAAAATTGATCAAATTTATGTCAATCCGGGCCGAAAAACAATGAAGGAAAATATTTATTGACGCAGAGTCATTAAAACACCAGAAATATTTACGCAGAGTCGATTTATTTGCGTTTTGAAACATCGGACTGAAACTCCGGCGCGCTCCTGCGGATGAATTTTTCTGCGCGGTCGTGCAGTTCCGCGATGCGGCGGATAGCCAGCAGGCACAGGACCAGGAGGGCGGGGAAGAAGGAGGCGGCCAGGATACCGCTCTGGATGTCGTCTCCACCGGACCGGGTGACCAGTCCCACCAGGGAGGGGCCAAAGGTGCCGCCGGCATCACCGGCCAGGGCCAGCAGGGCGAACAGAGCCGTTCCGCCACCGGGCATACGGGCCGATGTAAGGCTGATGGAACCGGGCCACATAATGCCCACGGCCAAACCGCTGACCATACAGCCTGCCAGGCTGACCATAGGAATCCGGGCCAGGGAAGCCGTCAGATAGGCGGCAAAAGTGAGGATACCAGCGCCCGTCATATAGGCCGATAAATCCAGGTTCTGGCCTTTCTTTCCATACCAGAGCCGTCCCAGACCCATACAGAAAGCAAAGCCGCAGGGACCCGCCAGGTCTCCGATGGCCTTGTCCACGCCCAGGGAAGCCTCGGCAAAGGCCGATGTCCACTGCGCCATGGTGCTTTCGGACGCACCGGCTGCAATCATCAGCAGCAGGAAGAGCCAGAAAGTCTTATTGCGGAGCAACTGTCCCATAGTCATTCCCTCGGAATCGGCCACGATGGGCTCGATGGGGCAGGTGGCGAAATTGAGGATGTTATAGAGCGGAATCAAGGCCCACAGGCAGGCCAGGATGCGCCAGTTGTCCAGTCCGAACACCGTAAAGAACAGCGTGGAGCCCAGGATTACACCTACGGCGCCCCAGCAGTAGAAGGAATGGAGCAGGCTCATCATTCCCTCCTTATTGGGGAAAGGGCAGGCCTCGATGATGGGGCTGCAGAGCACTTCAATGAGGCCGCTGCCCACGGCATAGACCGTGACGCAGAGAAGGATGCCCACCAGCGGATTGTGGAAAAGGCCGGGCACGAAGGCCAGGCCGGCCAGTCCCAGGGCCGATGTTACCTCCGATACGATGATGCTCTTGCGGTAGTCTATGTTCTTGAACTTGGCGCAAAGGAAGTCCGTGATCAGCTGAACCACATAGAAAACGGCCGGAATGAGGGCCAGGCTGGCTATAGGGATTTGGTACTCCCGGTGAAAAGCCATGAACAGGAGCGGCGTAAAATTGGCCACGATGGCCTGGGTTACAAAACCCAGGTAACACGCTATTTTGGTTTTTCCGTAGTCCTTCATTCTCTTAAAAACAAAAGCCTCTGGCATATGTCAGAGGCATTTTTGGAGGTACCAAGCGGAATCGAACCGCTGTAGCAGGTTTTGCAGACCTGTGCCTAACCACTCGGCCATAGTACCAGAACGGGAATGCAAAGATAGTAGGTTTTCCCGAAACTACAAAAAATCTCAGATATTATTGAGGAAATAATCTACCACCATGTCCTTACTCTCCTGGGTAATCAGGAATTGGTTGTGGTCGGTGTGGGAGTGGACAATCTCACAATTGGGATACCGCCTCTTCCAACGCTGTTCGTTGGTGAGGAACTCCGCCTTTTCCAGTTTTTTCAATTCCGGCGATTTGACGAAGCCCGCACTCACGGCGCTGGTTTCCGTATAGATGGTGGAAACGATGGATGTGACCGGTCCGTTGTAGGTTTCCTCCGGCATAGTGGCCATCAGGTTGATATCGAGGTCGGCCCTTTTGTTGTTGCGCTCTTCGTTCAGGTGGGGGAAGAAGTAGGCGGGCTTGAGCATATTCTGGATATGGATGTCGCGGTCCAGTTCTCCGTCCAGGACCACCACACGGGGCTTGTAGTCCCGCTTGTTGTAGATACGGGCGGCCAGGGCCAGGGCCTGTTCACCGCCGGCGCAGAAGCCGGTGATGGCCACCACGTGGCGCTCTTTTACTACGTCCTGTACATAGGACTCATAAATGTCTACCAGGCCGTTGATATCCGTGAGCTTGTCTTCCATAATGGTATGGTACGACTCGATGGCATAAACGGCAAACTTGTGGGAAACGTTCTGGGCCCATTCTCCAAAGAGGAAGTCAAAGCTGGTGTATCCGCTGATGACTATGATGACCGGCTTTTCCGGTTCGTTTTCTCCGTTGCCATACCAGAAAGCATTGGGGTGCTTTTCTGCAGCCATAATCCGGCGAATGGTCCTCAGTGAATAGAAGTCGTTGGCCGTAAGATGGAAACCGGACATCCCCATCAGAACGATGAGCTGCATAATATGCAGGGAAGTGATACCCACGTCGTTGAGGAGATCAGCATCCACATTGATACCGGGCAGGCCGATAAGGCCGGCGGCCGCCTGGATGAGCAGTTCCTCACCAGGGGTTACGGGCGTATCATTGGTAGTGACCGGGTTAACGGCCTCGTTGACAAGGGCCGTCTGGTCAATCTTGCCATTGAGAGTGAGCTTGAACTCCTTGACCTGGTTCCAGTAGGTGGGAACCATATAAGGGGGAAGTTCCTTGGCCAGATTCTTCTTGATGGTATCGAAGCCGGTCACTCCCTGGTCCAGCATTACATAGGCTACGATATACTTCTCGGTGCCCACCTGCTCCAGGCGGACGAAAGCCCTTATTACGCCGTCCTGTCTTTCGATGGCGACACGGATCTCTCCCAACTCAATGCGGAAGCTGTGCAGCTTGACCTGGGAGTCTTTTCGGCCCATATAATCAAAACTGCCGTCCGGGTTGAGGGTGACGAGGTCTCCGGTGTGGTACAGTCTGGATACGTCAATGCCGTCGTGCTCCTTTTCGAAGGGATTCTCAGAGAAGGCCATGGCCGTGAGTTCCGGACGGTTCCAGTAACCGTTGGTAACCTGATTACCGCCCACCAGCAGCTCTCCGGTTTCTCCCGGGGCTACCCGCTTGCCTTCTTCGTTGACCACGTAGCCAACCACGCCGGGGGCCATTTTGCCAATGCACTTCCATTCGTCGGCGCTCTTGAACTCGTGGGTGGTGATGACCACGCAGGTTTCGGTGGGGCCATATCCGTTTACAAAGCGGTAGGGATACTTTCCGGCTATCTTGCTGGTAAGGCTGTGGGGAATGGCTTCACCACCGGCCGACAGGGTTTCCATAGCGGGGAAATCGTAATCCGGGAAGATGGCCAGCAGGGAAGGGGGCATAAAGGTGAAGGTAATCCCTTTCTCCTGAATCAGATTGTGGAGGAGCATCGCATTGTGTCTCTCCTCGTTCTGGGCAATGACCAGGGTGCCGCCATAGAACAGCGAGGAATAGATCTCCAGGACGGAGGCATCAAAGCTGATGCTGGCAAACTGGAGGATGACAGAATGGTCGCTGATCTGGAAATTGTCCTGGTGGCATACCGTTTGGCAGTAGCTGTAAAGCGCCTTGTAAGGAACCGAGACCCCTTTGGGCTGTCCCGTAGTGCCGGAAGTGTAGATCATATAGACCTCGGAGAAACCTCTCCTCAGATTGGGAAGCTCCGTGAGGGGACTGGCCAGCAGGTCGTTGATATTGTCTGCTGTTATGAGGTAGCTCACTCCGGCATCCTTGCAGATAAAGTCTCTGCGCTCCAGGGGGTTCTCTACGTCAATGGGGACATAGGAGCAACCCAGCTTGATGGAGGCCAGCATACAGGGCAGATAATGCTGGTTTCGGCCCAGGTAGATTCCAATGCGCACGGGGACTTCGGGATCCGAGGCGTTAATATCCATCCTGGCGGCCAGACCCGACGCAATATGGTTGGCCATTTCATCCATCTGGCCATAGGTAATCTCCTTTTGGCCAAGGATGTATGCCGGCTTGTCCTTATGCTTGTCAAAAACCTCTCTTAACCGTTCTGTGAGCTTTTCAAAATACAAATCCATACACTGCTAACTATAGAATACTTAGAACTTGAAGGACACGTGGCCCAGCAGCCAGCGTCCGGCCTGTTGCATAGGGGCTACACTGGAGCCGCCCTGCTTGTAGGTGGTATTGGCTATGTTGTAAACATTGATGCCCAATTCCACTTTCCAGATATGATAGCTGGCGCCCATGTCAAACAGTACGCGGGCCGGAATGTTAATGTCCAGAGGTTCGGTTCCGGGCAAGGAGTACTGGCTGTACTGTTTGGAGATGAAATTGGCGTGAGCGTTGATCTTGAGGCCCTTCAATACCTCGTAGGAGGCGGTAAGATTGGCCTGCCAGTCCGGAATATTGTAAACGCTGTGGTTGATGATGCTGAAGTTCTGGGAAGTCAGAACCCGCTGCCAGGTGACGTTTGCATCTACCATAAAATGGGAGAAGGAGTAGCTGGCGGCCAGTTCCACACCGGCGTTGGTGAGGCTACCGGCGTTGGTGTTACCCACCTCACTCTGGATGATGAAATCATCGGCCTTGTTGACAAAGCCGTTGAGCTCCAGCTTCAGGCGAGGAACAATCCTGCCGTCGCTGTAGAGAGACATCTGCCAAGAATTCAGGTATTCGGGAGAGAGCTCAGCATCTCCGGAGTTGATATCAAACGTGTTGTTTCTATAGAAATACGGGGAGTCCACGAAGGACTTGGAATAACTGATCTTGGCACTCAGTTTGGGCCAGGAATAAATTAAAGCGATACGGGGAGAGAGCACGTTCATCTTCTTGCCGTGACTACGCTTCTTATAGTCGTAGCGCAGGCCCGCATTCAGAACCAGGCCCTTCCAAGTGTGCTTTACCTGGAGATAGGCGTCGGCACTGGTCTCACGGCCCGTGTATAATACCTTGCCATCGTTGAAAACCTTCAGGATATCCCTATAATCCCTTCCTTCCAGATAGCTGGCGTCGTTCAGATAGAAATCGTTGAACTGACCGCCAATCATAATGATACCCGAATGGTTCTGGGCAAAGCTGTAATTGTAACTGCCTTGGGCCGAAACGCCATAGGTGAATTCGTTCCAGTTGGCGCTTTGGAAGACTCCGTTATAGAGTTTGAGGGTAATGTCCTCTGCACCGGTGGGGTGCACATCGTTGGCGCCCACTTCCGGAATCTCGTCTCCGCCCACCTGGTAGCGCTGCTGGTTCTGTGAGTCAAAGAACACGTTGGCCTGCCAGGCAAATTTGCCGTAGTTGTCGGCGTAACCTATTTCTGCGTGCTGGGAGGTAATGGCGTAACCGGGAGAGCAGTTGTTGAGGTAGCGGTAGCTGTCGTAGCTGTACGGGGTAAAGAAATAACTGAGGGACAGGGGAGCCACCGTCTTGGCAAAACGGCGGTTGTAAAGGAGGTGGAATTTGTCCCACTTGAGCGAAAGACCCAGGTCGTAGGAGGGCGTTTTGTTGTAGCCTCCTATGATCATATTACCCTCAATGGGCATAACCGAATAGGGCTGTTCGTCCCAGTTGTTTCCGTAATGCACTTTCTGACCCTGGGCCTGGTAGACGCTGGCCCAGGTTAAGATGTCCACAGCCATATAACGCTTGCCAAAGAGGAGGTCTCCTCTAAGCTGTCCGTAGTTTCCAAGGCTTCCCTTGAGCTGGAAGCCGTCTATGTCCGAGCCTTCCTTGGTAATGATGTTGACCACACCGGTAAGAGCCACGCCACCGTACCGGGAGGATGC
>JAEEQI010000119.1 GCA_016285215.1 Bacteroidales bacterium
CAACTTCGTGAGCGAGCACCCCGACGTGGACCGCAACCGCATCTATGTGGGCGGCTGCTCCAACGGCGGCTATATGACTATGCTTATGCTGCTCCGTCATCCCCGCTTCTTCGCAGCTGCTTATCCCACCTGCGAGGCCTATATGGACCAGTATATCTCTGATGTTCAGATTAAGCAGATGGCCGAAGAAAACATCTGGATCGTCCAATCCATCGACGACACCACCGTGGATCCCAAGACCCACTGCATCCCCACCTTCCAGCGCCTCATCAAGGCCGGTGCCAAGAACGTATGGATGTCTATGTTTGAGAGCGTACAGGGTATTGACAACCCTGGCCAGAAACTCTTTGGCCACTTCTCCTGGTGCTACCTCTTCAACGATGTGGTAACCCTGTCCCAGGAGCAGAGCGAAGGCGACGTGAAGCCCACCAACAACGGTGGCGGCACCGTAGCCCCTCAGGGTCACGCCAACATCTTCGAGTGGATGAATGCCCAGGTTCTCAAAGCCCCCGAGATGCCTCAGCAGCAACAGGGCGGCCGCAGAAGATAAGCCCTTCAGAATCAATACAAAAAAAGACATCCGCGAAAGCAGATGTCTTTTTTTGCTCCCCCTGTTGGACTTGAACCAACGACCCTCTGATTAACAGTCAGATGCTCTAACCAACTGAGCTAAGGAGGAATGTTTACCATTCTCGTGGAACGGGATTGCAAAGGTACAACCTTTTTTGAATTCTCCAAAGGTTTTTGATAAAAATTTTCATAAGAAAACTTATCATTATTTTTAGTATCTTTGTACGATAATCCGTAAGCGCCTTACTAGTATGGATATTGACCTCCTTGCCAAAATGGTGAAAGAAGTGGTAATGGACCACGACGTAGTCACCCTGCCCGGAGTGGGCAGCTTTGTTGCAGAATTGGTTCCGGCCAATTTCGCAGACCGCGGTTATACCATTATGCCACCCTACAGGAGACTCTATTTCTCCCCCAAGCAAGGCGAGGATACCCTTCTGGCCACCCTCTATGCCCAGTCCAACGGCATTTCGGAGGCCGATGCCACCCGCATTCTCACAGACTTCCTGGCAGAGATGAAGGAAGTGCTCAAGGTCAAGAAGACCATCGTTTTCCCCGGACTGGGCCGCCTGAGAGCCACTATGGAGAATCATTTCTTCTTTGTGGCCGATGAAGACCTGGACATCTATCCCTCCGGATTCGGCCTGCAGCCCATTTCCCTCAAGACCCACGAGGAGACCAAGGAAGAGGTGGCCCAGGCCGTAGCCAACCTGGCCGGCCTGCTGGAGAAGCAGAACGAGCCGGAGCCTGTAAAGGAACCGGAACCTGTCAAAGAACCGGAACCCACCCCCGAACCCACCCCCGAGCCGGAACCCGTCCAGGAGCCCGAGCCCGAGCCGGTGAAAGAACCGGAACCGGAGCCCGTCAAGGAACCCGAACCCGAGCCCGTCAAAGAGCCGGAGCCGGAACCCGAACCGGAGAAAGAGCCCGAAAAAGAACCCGAGGAGGAGCACGTATACAACTACCAGAAGAAGAGAAGCTGGAAGGGATTCTGGGTGTTTATCCTGATTGTGGTTATCATTGCCCTTACGCTGGCCATTGCGCTGGTGGCCGTGGGCTACTTTGCCCCCGAGTGGCTGGATTCATACCTGTATACCCCCGAGGAGTATCAGATCATTCATAATTAAGGGATTATATGACTCCTGTCAGAAGAGAAGGATACAAGTTTTGCCAAGACCTTAGGGTTCCCTGTTACCAAACCAACCGTCAGACCCTCCTGAAACCGGCCGCCTTTATGGATATGGCCCAGGAGATTGCGTACTGGGCGGCCAGCGAACTGGGATTCGGTTACGATACGCTGCACGTGCACCACACCGCATGGGTGCTAAGCCGTATACACCTGCACTTTGAGCATTTCCCCAAGTGGAGGGAAGACGTATCGCTCTACACCTGGCACAAAGGGGCCGAAGGCCTCTTCTACGTAAGAGACTACGACCTCCGCGACAAGGAAGGCCAGTCCATCATCCAGGGCACCAGCTCCTGGGTAGTGATTGACGAGCGTACCCGCCGCATCGTGCGCCCGGAAGACCTCCAGAACCTCCTGGACACCGAGGAAGTGGACCACGCCATTGCCACCCCCGCCCCCAAGATCCAGCTGCCCCGCGAGGCCCAGCCTGAAAAGGTAGGGGAGCACACGGTAGCCTTCTCGGACCTGGACCTGGTGGGCCATACCAACAACGTGCGTTACGTGGTCTGGGCTATGGACTGCCTCCCTCTGGAAGAGGCCGAAAAACCCGTCCGGGACCTTTACATTAACTTTAACAAAGAGACCACCCACGGAGAAAAGGTAGAGCTCTACCGTCTCCAGGAGGGCAACGCCTGGTACGTGGAAGGCCGGGTGGAAGGCAAGCCCTGCTTTGTGGTCAAACTGGAATACTAGACTATGCGAGACTTATTTTTTGGATACGGAGTTGCCCACACCATTATGCTGCTGGCCTTTGTCATCGGCGTTGGCTTGTACCTGGGCCGCTTCAAAGTAAAAGGCATCTCCCTGGGCTCTACCTGGATCCTGTTTATGGGTATCCTTATGGGCCATCTGGGATTTAGCGGAGACCTCACCATCCTCCACTTCGTGAAGGAGTTCGGCCTCATCCTCTTTGTCTTCTCCATCGGCCTGCAGGTGGGCCCCGGTTTCTTCCATTCGTTCCGCAGCGGCGGAGTCAAGATGAACCTCCTGGCCGTGATGAACATCCTGCTGGCCGTGGCCATTACCTATGCCATTTCCGCCCTGACCGGAGAAAAACTCACCACTATGGTGGGTGTTATGTCCGGTGCCGTAACCAATACGCCCGGCCTGGGTGCCGCCCAGCAGACCTTCTCGGATCTGTCAGTGGCCGAGGGTACCAGCGTCCTGGCAGCGGGGCAGGCCTCCGAGGGGCTGGCTTCGGCCTATGCCGTGGCCTATCCTATGGGTGTGGTGGGCGTCATCATCGTCCTCCTGCTCTTCAAGGCCATCTTCAAGATTGACCACAAGAAGGAACTGCAGCAGCTGGAAGACGCCGACAAAGGGGCCGAACATGCCCGCCGTATGCACGTGGCCGTGGAGAACCCCGCCATCTTTGACAAGAAGCTCTACGACGTCCTCCACGAGTTCGAAGGAGACTATGTGGTCTCCCGCGTGATGAAGGGAGACGAGGTTCTCTTCCCTTCGGCCGATATGGTCCTCAAGGAGGGAGACAAACTGCTGCTGGTAACCTCCCCGGGTGAGGTGGACCGCCTGCGCATCCTCTTTGGCCAGGAAGTGCCCCTGCACGTGCAGGACTGGCAGGAAAAAGACCACACGCTGGTTACCCGCCGTGTTACCGTGACCAATTCCAAGCTCACCGGCAAAACCATCAAGGACCTGCGTCTGCGCAGCGCCTACGGCGTGAGCGTGACCCGCGTCATCCGTGCCGGCGTGGAACTGGTGGCCCGTCCCACCCTCTATCTCCAGCTGGGAGACGGCCTCATCTGCGTGGGTACGCAGGAGAACATTGACCAGGTGTCCGGTTTTGTAGGAAACTCTAATGCTGCCCTTAACAAGCCCTATCTGGTGCCCATCTTCCTGGGCATTGTAGTGGGTGTCATCTTTGGCTCCATTCCTTTCCGCTTCCCCGGCATTCCCCAGGCCATTAAGCTGGGTCTGGCCGGCGGACCGCTCATCATTGCCATTCTGCTGGGCCACTGGGGTCCCAAGTACAAGATAACCACCTACACCACCCCCAGCGCCAACCTGATGATCCGTGAGATTGGTATCTCCCTCTTCCTGGCGTCCGTGGGTATCGGTGCCGGCGGAGAGTTCTGGAGCTCCATCGTGAACGGCGGTTACTGGTGGATCCTTTACGGCGCCCTCATTACTATGGTGCCGCTCTGCATCACCTTCATTGTGGCCCGGGCTGTTTGCAAGCTCAACTTCTACCAGATCTGCGGCCTCATCAGCGGCTCCTGCACCAATCCTCCGGTGCTGGCCTTTGCCCAGGGTATGTACGGAAGCGACTACGCCTCCGTGAACTACGCCACGGTATATCCGCTCTCTATGTTTATGCGCGTGCTGGTAGCCCAGCTGCTCATTGTCTTTGCTTTGGGTTAGCCTATGTTGGACCTGGTTTATCCCGCTTCTCCGGCGCCCATCTATCCGCGTCCGTCCATCGACCATCCCGGCAAACCCGTGATGCCGGCCGATGAGATGCTGCCGCTCATAGAGCCCAACGGCCTCGTGTATGGCCAGGCCGGCCGGGCCTGGGTGCACAGCGGTGTGCTGGTGCTGCATCCGGTGGTGCATCTACACATCTTTGACCGCTACGGAAAGCTGTACCTGCAGAAGCGCGCCTTGAACAAGGACCTCCTTCCCGGTTACTGGGATACCGCCGTGGGCGGCCATATCTCCTATGGAGAGACGGTCCCCGAAGCCCTCTTCCGCGAAACCTCCGAGGAACTGGGCCTTTCGGCCTTCAATCCCGTGTTCCTGGAAGCCTACGAGTACAAGACCCAGCGGGACCGCGAGTTTGTGTTTGTGCACGCTATGGTGGGCCATCCCACCCTCCATCCCAATGCCGCCGAGGTGGCGGAGGGCCGATGGTGGAGCATCCCCGAGCTGGAGGATGCTATGGGCAAGAACATCCTCACCCCCAACTTTGAGAGTGAGTTTATGCGCATCAAGGATAAGCTGCTGGCTATGTTATAGGGTTTGGCCCCAGGTCTCGTCTATGACCGCGCGGGCTGCCGAATCGGCCTTTTCACTGAGGCCAATGTAAGGATCCTGGATCTTTTCGCCTTTTAGGAGGGCCTTCCGCAAAGCGAGGGCCTTTTCTTTTTGCTCCTCGTGCGGGAACAGGGACACTACGCTAAGGAGATAGTCTTCGGCCCCCAGGATATTCACGGCCTGCACCTTGCCGTCCTTGACCAGGAATTTGAGCGTGCCGGCATAGCGGCGCTCCTGGTCCGAATAAATAATAAAGGAAGGCTCTGCAAACAGGGTGGAGATGGTAACGGCCTCAAAGACCAGCTCATCGTACAGCACGCCGTTATAATCTATGCGGCCGTCCTGGAAGCGGACCTTCTGAGGACCGGCGCCGTCCGAGACAATCTCGAAGGCAATCTCCTCTCCGGATTCAATCTCTACTTCTATGCGGGGCTGGGTGCGTACCAGACGCCACAGGAGGCGCTCTTCCTGGTCTGCAGGCAGCGTAACGTCTTCAAAGATATTGTGCACCACCGCTGCGTTGAGGCGGTCAAAGTCTTCTTCCTGGGGTACCACCACAAAACCGGCCATATCGGCTGCGCCGGGGGTGATGGCAAAGTGGGCGTCTCCTTCTGCATAGAAGCACTGGGGGCGGGAAGCGCCGCGCAGGGCCACGATGGCCCGGAACTCACCCTCGCTGCAGTACGTGTAGGCGTTGAAGCGGGGTTCGGTTTCTTCGGCCACCAGGTTCATACAGTCCAGCAGCCGGTAAAAGAGCTTGGCCATAGATTTGGCCGTCTGGGCCCGGAGCAGGAAGATACCCCGGTTGAAGCGCTTGTAATGGTACAACTCTGCATCCCGCACAGAGGCAATGAACTCCATCTCTTCCGTGGGCTGGCCGGCCTTGGCGCCGCGCAGCAGCCTTTCGGCGGCTCTTTCCAGCGGCATATAACCCTTGGGACAGGCTTGGAAATGCGCGTGCTGGGGCACGGTGGTACCGCTGTTGGGGCTGTTGTAAAAGACAATGTAATTATCCAGGCTGGCGGCCAGGTCCAGCATATCCGGGAACCGGTGCCAGATGGTCTGCGGGGCGTGGATGTCCCGCGTGATGACCAGGTGGTTGGGGAAGATGGGCGCGCGGTTGACCAGGATGTTGTACTTGCGACCTTTTCGGCCCTCGAAGGGGAGGGTGTGCTGGTGTTCCATATAGTTTTCTTCGCACAGGGGACAGCCGTGGTCAAAGATGGGAACCCGGCCCGGATTGGACTGCAGCGTGATGAGCATCCCGCTCAGCGGCAGGGTGCGTGTACGCGTGCTTTTGAGGTTCCGGTATTTGGCGGCCACCGCCGGCCACACCGACAATTGGTCGTGTACGAATTTGTCTATATCTGTTGCCATACTTTCGTAAAGGTACGACTTTTTTTTTGTACATTTGTATACTTATGGCAAGTATTGGTATCTTCGATTCCGGAAGCGGAGGACTGTCCGTGTACAGGGAGCTCAAAAAGCTGCTCCCGCAGGAGAGATATCTCTATTTCTCAGACAACGCCCACTGCCCCTACGGAGAAAAAACCGCTGAATATATTCAAGACCGTGCCCGCACCATCACAGACTTTCTGCTGGAAAAAGGGGCCGATATCATAGTAGTAGCCTGCAACACCGCCACCGCCGCCGCCATCGCCACATTAAGGGCCGAATACCCCGAAGTCCCGTTCATAGGTATGGAACCGGCAGTAAAGCCCGCCGCGCTGGGAACCAAAAGCGGCGTCATAGGCGTCCTGGCCACCGCAGGCACCCTCAAGGGCTCCAAATACCTCCACACCCGCGGCCGCTTTGAAGACAACGTTAGCATTGTCGAGCACGTGGGAGAAGGCTTCGTGGAGCTGGTAGAAGCAGGAAAATTAGATGGCAAGCAGGCAGAAGACACCGTCCGCGCCTCGCTCCAGCCGCTGCTGGACAAAGGAGCGGACATCATAGTTCTGGGCTGCACCCACTACCCCTTCCTGCAGCCCGTCATCGAGCGCCTGGCCGGTCCTTCGGTGAAGGTCATTGACCCGGCACCCGCCGTGGCCCGCCAGACCCTGCACATTTTGCAGGAAAAGGGCATCCCCACCGGGAATGGCTCCTTCTCCATAGACCTATACCACTCCGGAGATCCGGAGTCCCTCCAGCGCATCTATCAACTGGTTCAATGAAAAGATTCCTCGTTACGCTAGTGGCCCTGGTTGTGGCCCTGAGTCTCCGTGCCCAAGTGACCACCGGCCTGGAAGTGCTGGTAGAGAGTGGCTTCAAGCCCCTGCTGGGCAAGCGCGTGGGCCTGGTTACCAACCCCAGCGGCGTAGACCGGAACTTCCGCAGCACCATAGACATCCTCTTCCAGGCACCCGAGGTGAACCTGGTGGCCCTCTTCGGCCCCGAACACGGAGTACGCGGAGATGTTTATGCCGGAGACCACGTGGACAGCTCCAAGGATGCCCGCACCGGCCTACCCGTCCATTCCCTTTACGGCGCCACGCGGGAACCTACGCCCCAGATGCTCAAAGGCATTGACGTAATGGTCTACGATATCCAGGACGTGGGTACGCGCTGCTACACCTTCATCTCTACCCTGGGTCTGGTGATGCGCGCCTGCGCCGCCGCCGGCATTGAGGTGGTGGTGCTGGACCGCCCCAACCCCCTGGGCGGCAACAAGGTGGAGGGCTGCGTGGTAGAAGACGGCTTCTACTCCTTTGTGAGCCAGTACAAGATTCCCT
>JAEEQI010000120.1 GCA_016285215.1 Bacteroidales bacterium
AAAAGGTGCAGCCGGCTTCGTGCAGGACCGTCCGCAGGCGGCGGGCCATCTCTACGGCATGGCGGCCCAGGTCGAAATACAACCCGTCGGAAAAGAGGGTGTCGAACTGGATCCCGTTCAACCGGCCTTTGGCCAACAGGGCACCGCGCTGTTTGATCTGGGTAAGGAAATGCTTAGGCGCGTTGCCGCGAGGAAAGACGATCGCTTCACCGCATAGGGCGCCCACCTTGGTCCCGCCAATATAGAATACGTCGGTTAGGGCGGCGATGTCGGGGAGGGTCAAGTCGCATCCGTCCCCCGCCAGACCATAAGCGAGCCGTGCTCCGTCAAGATAGAGCGGAATTTCGTAGCGGCGGCACACCTCGTGAATCGCTTCGAGTTCCTTTCGGGTATAGAGGGTCCCGTATTCGGTGGGGAAGGAAAGGTACACCATGCCCGGGAAGACCATGTGTTCGTGGTTGGCATCGTTGAAGAAGGCTTCCAGCAGGGCTTCAACTTCGCTGGCAAGCACTTTCCCGTCGTGGCCGGGAACGGTCAGGACCTTATGGCCCGCGTATTCAATGGCTCCGGCTTCATGGACGGCGATATGGCCGGTTTCGGCGGCGACAACGCCTTCCCAGCTGTGCAGGAGGCTACTGATGACGGTCTGGTTGGTTTGGGTTCCGCCTGTGAGGAAGAATATGTCGGCATGGGGGCAACCGCAGGCGCGGGCGATTTTTTCGCGGGCCGATCGGGTATATTCGTCGGATCCATAGCCGGGCTGCGGAACGAGGTTGGTTTCGGCCAGCCGTTCCAGGATGCGCGGATGGGCGCCCTCCGAGTAGTCGCAAACGAAGGATAACATAATCGTTTGATTATAAATGGTTTTGGATATGACACAGATAAAGAATAATTGGGAAACGGTAAGATCATTGGAAGGAACGAAAACATTGGTCATGTCACAAAAAATCATTATATTTGAACGGTACATACTATGACCCATGAAACACACGATCACCTTCATCTTTGCTGCTATCTTATTCAGCCTCAATGCCCTGGCGCAGCCCAAGGAAATCAAAGTCACCGTCGATGGCATGGACATCGAGTTGGTTCGGATCGAACCGGGTACGGTGACCTTGCCGGAGAGAACGGCTTATACGTTGGGAAAGGATCCCCAGACCGGAAAATGGGTGTATTCTTATAAGGACCCCATGACCGGGCTCTACCAGGTTGTGTCGGAATCCCTTACGCTTCCCGAAAGCACCCAGATCATCTCCGAAGCCTATTACATCATGAAATATCCAGTTACCCGGGCACAGTGGGGCCTGGAGCAAAAGGGGAAGAAGGCGACGATGCCTATAACGATGTCATACTCCACAGATGATGGCATAGATAATAACTATGACACCCACGCTGTTCCGTTCATCAAAAAGCTGAAGCAGAAAACGGGACTGGATTGGGCACTGCCTTCACTGGGAGAATGGCTGCTGGCCTGCGGTCCCATCCCCGAAAACGTTGAGGAGTATGCCTGGATAGACGGCGGTACCGTACACGCGGTGGGCTTGAAGAAGCCCAATGCCAACGGGGCTTACGACATGCTGGGCGGCCTTGCCGAAATGGTGGAGAGCGCATCTTATGAACAGGATGGCAAGCTGGTAATAGAGCATCCCCGCTACGTGGGTGGCATTCCAGTCTTAGGAGCCAGAGCTTACAAGAAAGACCCCTCCAAACTGCTGGAGCTGATGAGTCGCGCCCCTGTTTCCAGCATGTGGCCTCCTACCTTGCGCCTTGTCCTGAAGGGTATTCCGGAGGATAGCCCGGCCATCTTGAAGATGCAAATTGTCAAGGAGGGCAACAAATACGGCCTGGAAACGGAATACGGAACAGTCCTGAAGCCGGAGTACGATGTGGTCAAGATGGTGGAAATGGATTCCGAGCTGGCTGCCGGCGGCGGCTTCCTGGCTTCGAAAAATGGCAAGTGGGGCGTATTCAATCGCCGCGGAGAAACGCTTCTTCCCATGATTTTTGTTGACGAGAAAACGGTCATGACCCACATCACCTACCTGGAGTTTGTGTCCTATTCCTACAATTATAAGCAGGAGGTAGAACGCATCTCGGCCACCAAGGGAGAGTATGAAAAAACGGCCGATTTCGAGGCCCGCAAGGCCGATCCCGCCCTGCAGAAAGCCTACGTAGAATCCCAGATGAAAGACTTTGAGCAGCGCTTTATCGGCACAATCATTAATAACAAGAGAACCGTCATCTCGTTTAGGGATTACGACGCCGACAAAGAAGTGTTCCCCTTCATAGTGGCCAATGCCAGAACCCTGTGGACGACGTATGAACTACCCGTTCCCATCGATGCCGCCCCGGCTTTCAGTGAGTATATAAAATCGGCCGATCATCAGGAACTCCTTCAGAGTGCCCAGTGGGGCATTGTGGACGACTGCGCCCAAATTCTCCAGATTACGTTCACCCTCCCTGACGGAAGGAGTTATACCTATTCACGGTAATGATGAAACGCACCGTTACGCTTATCCTTCTTTCGCTTGTCTGCGGCGTTTTGTGTGACGTGGCGGCCAGCAAAAAACGCCAAAAGTGCGGGTTGTCAGGTATGGCTACCAGCTGATGGCCGGTTGCTTGAGGGATTCGTGGAGCTGGGTGTCGTAGCGGAGGCGGATCTTGATGCCGGCACGCTGGAAGTAGTAGCGTACGGCAATCTCCTCTTCGATGAAGGGGATAATCTCGTCCTTTTTCAGACGCAGGAAGGTGGCCTTGTCCATATCCAGGGACTTCTCCAGGGCCGAAAGCTCTGCGGAGACGGCCTCGGTGAGGCCATCTTCGGCCAGGGTCTTTTTCATCTCGTCAAAGAGGGCACGGGCCGAAGAACGGTAATCGAATTCCTTATCCTGGGCATAGGCCACGAAGTCTTCGAATTCGTTGTAATGGAAGTCCTCCACGGCGGGGATGCTCTCGTGCTCCTGGACATATTTGAGGGCATACTGCTCCACAATGCCGCCCAGTACCAGGGAGTAAGTGAGGCGGGAGTATTTCTGGCCCTTGACCGTGAAGTCCGGGGTGATGCCTCCGCCGTCACGCACCTTGCGGCCGTGGGCCGTGGTGAACTCGTGGGTGAGGGAATCGGGGATGAAGCCCACGCTTCCGTCTTCGTTGCGGCGGGAGTAGTCAATGGCCTGGACGCAGCGGCCCGAAGGCGTATAGTACTTGGCCGTGGTTACCTTGAGCTGGCCGTCGTAAGGCAGCGGACGGATGCTCTGCACCAGGCCCTTGCCATAGGTGCGGGTGCCCACGATGGTGGCGCGGTCGTAGTCCTGCAGGGCGCCGGAGACAATCTCGGAGGCCGAAGCACTTCCGGAATCTACCAGCACCACAATGGGAATCTCCGTATCCACCGGATCCGTGGTGGTCTTGTAAACCTGCTCCGAGCCGGCGGCGCGACCCTTGGCTGTAACCACCACCGAGCCGCGGGGCACAAACAGCGAAACAATGTTAACCGCCTCATTCATAAGGCCGCCGCCATTGCCGCGGAGGTCCAGCACCAGGCGCTTCATTCCCTGGGCCTTGAGCTCGTGATAGGCGTCGCGGATGTTCTGTCCCACGCCGTCCGTGAATTTCTCCAGGAGGATGTAGCCATCGGCCTCGTTGAGCATACCCACATATTCCACCGAAGGCAGGGAGATGCGCTCGCGAACAACAGGCACGTCCACCGTTTCTCCGCGCAGCTTCTTGATGGTAAGAACCACCGTGGTGCCGGGCTTGCCGCGCATACGGTCGCTGCTCTCGGCGCTGGTGAGACCGTGGGTGGAAACCCCGTCAATGGCCAAGACCTCGTCTCCGCAGCGGATGCCGGCCTTGGCGGCGGGAGAACCCTCATAGGGTTCGTTGATGAGCACGTTGCCGTTCACGTCCGGTTTGTAGATGACGGCACCAATACCGCCATAGGTGTTGGTGAGCATCATCTGGAAGTCTTCCTGCTCTTCCTGGGGAACATACAGCGTGTACGGATCCAGGGAAGAAAGCATGGCATCGATGGCCGCACGCTGGATGCGGCCCACTTCCAGGGAATCTACATAGGAGCGGTTGAGCTCCTTGAGGATGGAGTTGTACACCTCCACCCACTTGGCCATGCTAAAACTCTTGGACTGGGCCGATGCCGCCGGCACCGAGGCAAAAAAGAAGCCCGCGAGGGCCAGCAATATAAGGGAACGTTTCATCTTCATCGCTTTATTTGCGCCAACCATCTTCAAAGAAGATGCCAATGCACAAAGATACAAAAATTATTACTACCTTTGCGCCCGGTTAGATATTAGTGTATTTATGAAAATCGTATTTGCAACGGGCAACCCCGGTAAGATCCGGGAAGCTGCTGAAATTCTGGGCGAGGGATTTGAGCTCGTTACCCCCGCATCGCTGGGTATCACAGAAGAGATCCCCGAAACCGGTAACACCCTCAGGGCCAACTCTATGCAGAAGGCCGACTATATCTACAAGAAAACCGGACTTCCCTGCTTTGCAGACGATTCCGGCCTGGAAGTAGACATCCTGGGCGGCGCCCCGGGCGTGGAAACCGCCCGCTATGCCGGACCCGACCACAACGCCGACGCCAACATTGACAAACTCCTCTCGGAGATGGCCCGCCGGGAGAAGGAAGCCGCCATGGCCCGCACCAACGGTTTAACCACCGCCAAGGCCAGTCGCCATGCCCGCTTCCGCACCTGCGTCACCTTTATCAACGAAAAGGGAGAACACCATTTCTTTGACGGCGTGATGGAAGGCCGCATTGCCTATGCCCGTGCCGGGAAGGGCGGCTTTGGCTACGACCCCATCTTTATCCCCGATGGCTACGAAAAGACCAACGCCCAGCTGGGTGAGGCGGTGAAAAACACCATCTCCCACCGCGGCAAGGCCCTTCGCGCTATGGCGGAGTACATCAAACAGTAATGACCGGGGAAAGCATAGAGCTTATTGTTCTATCTACCACCAAAGTGGGAGAAAACGCGCTGGTTGTCCATACCCTTTCCAGGGAGTGGGGCCGGCGTGGTTTTTTGGTGCGTTCCGGCAAAAAGGCCGGGATGTCGCGCTTCCTCCCCCTCAACATCCTGGAGGCCGAAGTGGTGGAAAACCCCAAGTCCGAACTCTGGAGCATCCGCAACATCGGCCTTAAAGATGGCCTCTCCGGAATTCGGGAAAACCTTTACAAAAACAGTATGACGCTGTTCCTGTCGGAGGTGCTGCTGCGCACCCTTAAGGACGGCGCCAACGAAGACGGGCTCTATGAGTGGTGCGTAGGAGAAATCCTTACCCTCAATGCCCTGGAAAGCGACTTTTCCAATTTTTCCGTGCGGTTCCTGCTGGATTTTGCCGGCATCCTGGGTTTTCGGCCCACTTTGCAGGACGTAGCTCCCTTTGCCGGAGAGCAGCTCTCCCGCCTCAAACCTTTTCTGGAAAGCCGCTTTGAGGAGTGTATGCTCCTCCCCCTGAGCGGAGAAAACCGCAACGACCTTTGCGACGTGCTGCTCCGCTACCTTTCCTATCACACCGACACCAACATCCAGGTTAAGTCCCTGCAAGTCCTTCGAGAGTTGTATCGGTAAGGGATTTTGCGTATCTTTGTGAATTAACCACCACATACCTTATGTCCAAACGCAAAAACAGCCCCAACCGGAAGAATCACAAGAAGGCGCGCGTAGTTCCCGAATTCGAGGGAAAAGTACTGATGTCCCGCGAGGGATTTGCCTTTGTGCGCATTGAGGGGCAGGAAGAAGACGTCTTTGTCAAGGCCTCCAAAACCCGCGGCGCCCTCCACGGAGATACAGTCCGTGTGGCCGTCACGCAGGAAAAGAGCGGCCTCAACAAGCGCCGCAGCGGAGAAATCATAGCCATAGTCCAGCGAAGCGACCGTCCCTTTGTGGGCATGCTGCACATTGTGGGCAAGCAGGCCTGGGTACTTATGAGCTCCAAGACTATGCCCTACGACATTTCCGTCCCCATTCCGGAAGGCGGAGAGCGGGGTATGAAGGTAGCCGCCGTGGTGGACGGCTGGGAGCGTGGCGCGTCGGGCCCCTACGGCCACGTGGTGGACGTACTGGGTATGCCCGGAGAGAACGAAACCGAGATGCACGCCATCCTGGCCGAATTCGGCCTTCCCTACCGCTTTGAAAAGTCGGTGGAGAATGCAGCCGACAAAATCTCCGAGGAAATCACGGACAAGGACCGCGCCCACAGAAAAGACTTCAGAAAGGTTCTCACCTTTACCATAGACCCCACGGACGCCAAGGACTTTGACGATGCCCTGAGTTTCCGGAAACTGGACAACGGCAACTACGAGGTAGGCGTTCACATTGCCGACGTAACCTGGTACGTAAAGCCGGACACGGCGGTGGACAAAGAGGCCCAGGCCCGCGGCACCTCCGTGTACCTGGTAGACCGCACGGTCCCTATGCTGCCGGAGAAGCTCTCCAACAAGCTGTGCTCGTTAAGGCCCAACGAGGAGAAACTCACTTACAGTGCCGTGTTTGAGATAACGCCCCAGGCCAAGGTCATCAACCCCTGGTTTGGCCGAACCAATATCATTTCCGACTACCGCTTTGACTATGAGCTGGCCCAGTCCATCATCGAGGGCGCTAAGCCGGAAGAGGTACCGGAGCCCATCCAGGAGGCCATTCTCACCCTCAACGGCCTGGCCCTGAAGCTGCGCAAGAAGCGCTTTGCCGCCGGCGCCGTCAACTTTGACCGCCCGGAGATGAAGGTAGACATTGACGAGAACGGAAAACCCATTGGCGTGCACCAGAAGTTCTCCAAGGAAGCCAACTGGCTCATTGAGGAGTTTATGCTGCTGGCCAACCGCAGCGTGGCCGAATTCGTGGCCACCGGCGGAAAGATGAACGGAAAAGCCCAGGCCAAAGCCAAGACTTTTGTATACCGTGTCCACGACGAACCCAATATGGAAAAGCTGAGCGGCCTGAGAGACTTTGCCGGCAACCTGGGCCACAAGATGGGCCCCATAGGAAACGGCAAAGACGTGGCTATGGCCCTGAACCAGCTTATGGGAGAGGTCAAGGACAAGCCCGAGATGGGTGCCATCCAGATCCTGGCCCTGCGCTCTATGGCCAAAGCCTGCTATTCCGTAGACAACATTGGCCACTATGGCCTGGCCTTTAATTTCTATACCCACTTCACCTCCCCCATCCGCCGGTATCCGGATATGATGGTACACCGCCTGCTTTCCAAGTACCTGGCCGGAGGAGATTCGGCCAATGCAGACTACTATGCCCTGCAGTGCAAACACGCCTCCGAGCGCGAGGTAGTAGCCGCCGAGGCCGAGC
>JAEEQI010000121.1 GCA_016285215.1 Bacteroidales bacterium
CCCTGCAGGCCGATGGAAGCCTCCACCACCAGTCCCATCAGACTGCGTAGAGCAGCGTCCGGCACGGTAAAGGTGAAGAGGGACGGCACTGGCGGCACCATTTCCAGTCCCAGCCCCTCCAAAAACGGCATTCCCTTGGGTGCTCCGCCTGTGGTTACCACCACAAAATCAAACACCTCGCCATTCACCTCAATGCGCGTTGGCTTTGTGGAGTCAGAGGAAAATTGGTTTTTCGCAAAGCCTTGCGAAAAATAATTTTCTTCTGACGGTTGGGGTGAGGGATTGAGTGTAGGCTTCGTGGAGGTTGTGGGAAAAACAACCGGTTGGGCAACAGATACTACCGGTGTTTTTAAGCGTACATCGGCCCCTTTCATGGCTCTTATGAGGGCATGGACTATGTCCTGGGCGTTCTGGCTCTGCGGAAACCAGCAGTGGTCTTCCTGCAGGACGCAGGGGACCCTCTGGCCCTCGAACCACTGGATGGTGTCTTCGTGCGAGAAGGCTTTGAGGGCTCGCTTCATCACGCGCTCGCCGCGGGGGTAAGCCTCTGCCAGCGAACGGATGCCTTCGAAGGAATTGGTGAGATTGCAGCGGCCTCCGCCGGTAATGGCTACCTTGGCGAGGGGCTTGGGACCGGCCTCAAACACGGTTACAGCCAGCTCCGGTGCCAGGCTCCTTAACTGAGCGGCACAAAAACAGCCGGCAGCCCCGGCACCTATGATAGCCACGCTGCGCATCGTAGACAAAGATAGTGAAAAATTAGCTTATTTTGTACTGCTTGATCTGCTTCTCCAAAGCCCGGTGACCGGGGCAGACGGATTCCAGCAAAGCGTGGAACTGGGGACTGTGGTTCAGGTACTTAAGATGACAGAGTTCGTGCAGCATCACATAGTCCTGCAGTTCCTGGGGGAGGGTTACCAGGCGGAGGTTCAGGTTGATATTTCCCAGGCTGCTGCAGCTGCCCCAGTTGGTGCGGTTGTTCTTGATGAATACGCGTTTGTACTGGAAGCCGTGCTGGGCTGCAAGGGCAGCAAGGCGCGGGGGAAGTTCGGCCTTGGCCTTGGCCCGCATACGCTCCACCTCAGGCGTTACAGGCGCCCGGCGGGGTTTTCTTCTGAGAATGTAGTAAAGACCCGTGAAAGGGTTTAAGAAGAGCTTACTCATCTTCCTCCTCCGGCAGCACAATCTGTTTGTACTGGTTCTTTCGTTTGAGCCAGCGCTCCTTGGCGTACTGCTGCATATCGGTGATGGTGTCGTTCTCGTCTATGATTTCCATACCCAGGATGGTCTCCATAATGTCTTCCAGCGTAATGATGCCCTGGAAGCAGCCGTAGTCGTCTATGATGAGGGCAATCTGGTCCTTGGTCTTGAGTAGGCTTTCCCAGATATCCGAGACGGAGGTTTCTTCGTGGAAGGCCGCAATCTTGCGCTTGATGCTCTTCAGGCGCATATCAAATTTGTCTTCGGCCAGATTCTCCAAGGCATCGTAGCGGAGGATGTAGCCGGTGATGTATTCCGGGGAATCTGCGTACACCGGGATGCGGCTGTTGTGGGAGAGGTCGTCCTGCTTGTAGAACTGGCGCAGCGTCATACTTTCCGGGGCTATGGCGGCCACAATGCGGGGCGTCATAATGTCGTAGGCCTTGATGTCGTCCAGTTTGATGATGTTCTGGATAACCTTGTTTTCGCTGTTGTCCAGCACGCCTTCTTCTTCACCCATATTGGCCATGGCGCTCACTTCCTCGCGGGAGATGCCCAGGTCCGGGTCTTCGTCCGATATGGTGTTGTGCAGTTTGTCAATGATCCAGACAATGGGGTAGAGCAGGTACACCAGGAAGTTCATGATGGAAGAGAGCCACAGGAGGTTCTTCCAGTGCGAGGTGCCAATGGTTTTGGGAACGATTTCCGAGAAAACGAGGATGAGCAGCGTCATAATGGCGCTGATGATGCCAAACCAGTGGTCTCCGGACAGGAGCGTGGCCTGATGGCCCACAGCGGCGGCACCCAGGGTATTGGCAATGGTATTGAGGGAGAGGATGGCACTCAGCGGACGGTCCGGGTCCTGCTTGAACTTCATCATAAGGGATGCATACTTGTCTCCTTCGTCCTCCTTCATAGTGATATAGGAGATGGGGGTGGACATAAGCACCGATTCCAGCAGGGAGCAGAGGAAAGAGATGCCCATAGTCAGCAGCAAGTATATGATGAGTAGTGTCATAGTCAAAAATCAATTCGCAAATTTACAGAATAAATCTTAAATTTGCATATTATGGACAAAGAACAGATTCTTATTCGCATATCCGGAAAAGACCAGATAGGTCTGACCGCCTCCATTATGAGCATCCTGGCGCGCTACGACGCCCAGATTCTGGATATAGGCCAGGCCGATATCCACAGCACCCTGTCGCTGGGCATCCTCATCCGCATAGATGAGAATGTATCGGGCCAGGTTATGAAGGAACTCCTGTTCAAGGCAACGGAACTGGGCGTTGTCATTGGCTTTGAACCCATCTCGGACGAAGATTACGAAGCCTGGGCCGGCCGCCAGGGAAAAAACCGCTACATCCTAACGGTAATAGGCCGAAGCCTTAGCGCTCGCCAGATTCAGGCAGCCTCGGAAGTCATTAGCAATCACGGCCTTAATATAGATGCCATCAAGCGTCTGACGGGCCGAATGAGCGTGATGCACCCGGAGCGCAACGTCCGTGCCTGCGTAGAATTCTCGGTGCGAGGCAATCTGGAAAACCGGGCCGAAATGCAGCGTTCCCTAATGCATCTGAGCTCCCAGACGGGTATGGACTTCTCTTTCCAGAAAGACGATATGTACCGCCGTATGCGCCGCCTCATCTGCTTTGATATGGACTCCACCCTTATCCAGACGGAGTGCATAGACGAGCTGGCCCGCCGCCACGGAGTGGGCGACAAGGTGGCCGCCATCACGGAGCGCGCTATGCGAGGAGAGATTGATTTCAAGGAAAGCTTCACCGAGAGGGTTGCTTTACTTAAAGGATTGGATATATCTGTAATGCAAGACATTGCAGATAATCTTCCCATTACGGAAGGAACGGACCGCCTGATGTCCGTCCTCAAAACCTGCGGCTATAAGATTGCCATTCTCAGCGGTGGCTTTACCTTCTTTGGAGAGCACCTGCAGCGCAAGTATGGCATTGACTACGTATACGCCAACGAACTGGAAGTGGGAGAGGACGGCAAGCTTACCGGCCGTTATGTGGGAGACATCGTGGACGGCCGCCGCAAGGCAGACCTCCTCAAGCTCATAGCCCAGACCGAACACGTGAACCTGGCCCAGACCATAGCCGTGGGAGACGGTGCCAACGACCTCCCTATGCTGCTGGAAGCCGGCCTGGGCATTGCCTTCCACGCCAAACCCCGCGTGAAGAAGGAGGCGCAGCAGAGTATCAGTACCGTGGGCCTCGATGGCGTACTCTATTTCTTAGGATTCAAGGATTCCCATCTGGGAGAACAAGGTAAATTATGAGTAAAAAACGCATAGCTGCCGTTCTGCTGTCGCTTCTTATGATTATCGGCCCGGTTTGGGCTGTGTTCAAGGAGGATAATCTGAACCACACGCTCTCCGTGCTCCTGATGGAGCTGAAAGAAACCTACACCGGGCTTCTCAGGTTCAGCGGAAGCGCCGAAAAACGCATCGAAGAGCAGCATCAGCGTCTGGTAGAGCTCATTGACGAATGCAACGAATTGTCCGTGATGCTCTATTCCCAGGCTTCTGAGAACACTTTTGACCTGACTTTCGCCCTGAACGAGGTCACCAAACAGTATGAGAGCTTCAAGGGGAACAATACGCCGTATGCCACGGTAAAAGAAAACCTGACCACCGAAATGGAAAGGTATAACCGCCTGGTGATTACCCTGCGGAAGATGCCCCCGGAGCGCACGGCGGAGGAGATTGTGCAGAATGCCCAGGTGACCGTTGCGCTGGATTCGGCCAGCAATGCCTTGGCGTCGGTGGATTCGCTCATCCTCTTTGCCCCGGAGTTTGCCCGCAACGAGTACGACATGAAAATGGACAGTGCTACAGTAGCGGTCCGGGACAGCTGCCTGTTTGTGGCAGAGCAGATTGTGGCCTACTACTGGGAGCAGCTGCAGCAGATAGACAGGGACAATGAGTATTATGAGCAGACCGACGAACGCCTCCGCGGCGCATACGACTATGCGCAGGAGCGTTATGCCGCCGTCCAGCAAAAGCTTTTTGTGAAGGGGCAGGGGAATTACTTCAAGACTTTGAAGCGTTTTCCTTCCCGCTTCGCCCGTGCCGTGGCCGATGTGAGAAGTCGTTACAGCCTTAACGTCAACCGTTCTGAAAAAGCCGTGGAGAGTTCGTGGAGAGGCCCCATCGTCTATTTCTACTCCTTCATGCTCCTGTTTGTGCTGGGGCTGGCCACCTTGTTTTCCACACTGATCGTGAACCGGGGCCTGGTCCGCAGCCGCATAGGTAAGACAGAATGGTTCCAGGAGCACAAGGGTATGGTGATAGCCATCCTGGGCGTCTTCCTCTTTGGTGTTTTTCTCTTCTTCAACAGTAGGGTCAGCCCCAATACCTTTATTGTGCGCTCTTCCAAGATGATGGGAGATTTTGCCTGGCTCATTGCGGCTATCTTTGTGTCCATGCTCATCCGCCTGGATAAGCCTCAGATCAAAGGGACGCTGGTAGCCTATCTGCCCACGCTCCTGATGGCGTTTATCATCGTTTACTTCCGCATCATTTTCATTCCCAACAGCGTTATCAACCTGTTGTTCCCGGGGTTGCTGCTCATCTTTACCGTATGGCAGATTGTCGTGAATGTGAGGAAATCGGCCCATGAAGACAAGGGAGACCGCGTCCTTTTGTGGGTGGGTGCGGTTGTAATGGCCGTTGCCACCCTTATTTCCTGGGCCGGCGTGGTGATGGGCTCCCTGCTGCTCCTTATCTGGTGGATCTTCCAGCTGGCATTGCTGGAGGCCCTCATTGCCATTTCGGAGCTGCTGAAGCGCTATTATTTCAGCCGTGTCTCCCAGCGGATGAGCGAATACAAGCACAAGAATCCTCTGATGCCCCTTTCCTATAGCGTCAAAGGTTCTTTCATCGCCGTGACCTGGCTGGATGATCTCCTGAGGATGACGGTGATCCCCTTATTATATATATGGTCTTTCCCAGCCGCTGTTTTCATGGCGTGTAATGTATTTAATTTCAATACGGTAGCTAAGAATATCTTCTTTACTCCTTTCGTTGCCGCCGCCCCTGGGGAAGAGTCGGGGATTACTATTTCCCTGTTCCTCATCCTCCTCATTGCCAGCCTGTTTTTTGTGTTCCGCTACGTTGTGTATGCGGGCAAAGCTTTCTTCCGGGTGGCCAAGACTTCGGTTGCCATCCGAAAACTGGGAGATAACGTACTGTTCAAGGAGACGGATATCAATTTTAACCTGGCCAACAACATTATTTCCCTGTTCTCTTGGGGCCTATACGTAATCATCATCTTCCTTCTGCTCAAGATTCCTGCCTCCGGCCTGGCGCTGGTTTCAACGGGCCTGGCCACTGGTCTGGGCTTCGCTATGAAGGACATCCTGAATAACTTCTTTTATGGGGTCCAGCTCATGGGAGGCCGTGTGCGTGTGGGGGATGTGGTAGAATGTGACGGAATCCGGGGTACCGTGGTGGGGCTTTCCTACCAGACCACCCAGATAGAGGCAATGGACAGTTCCATTATGTTCTTTACCAATTCGGCCCTCTTTAACAAGAACTTCAAGAACCTTACCCGCAACAATTCTTACCAGCTGGTCAACTTCAAGGTGGGCGTGAAATATGGGACGGACGTTGAAAAAGCCCGTAAGGTTGTGGCAGACGCTCTGACACCCCTCATGGTCACGGACAAATACGGACGGGATGTGGTGGACAAGAAATTCGGGATCGTGGTCCGTGTGGACGATTTTGCAGACAGCTCGGTGGTTCTCAACGTGCTGGTGAAGGTCACGGTGGAATCTTACGCCTCGTTCCCGGCCAAGGCCCGCGAGGCCGTCTATAAGGCCTTCGGCGAGAACGGAATCGAGATTCCTTTCCCGCAGCAGGATCTGTATATCAAGGAAGTACCTCCTACGAAATAGCTTCTAACAGGAGCTCGAACAGGCGGGGCTTGGCATAGCTGTCAAGCTCCGTTTCTTTTATCCAGAAGTATCCTTCCGGCAGTTCCGGCCTTTCCATCGGCTCCCAAAGAAAGAAGTCGCATATGAGCGTCCTGTGCGTCAGCTGATGCTTCACCTGGGCCTTTATGCGCATAGGGCTTGTGGAGTCAGAGGAAAATTGGTTTTCCTCTGACGGTTGGGATCCTTCTTTGTGGGCTGGCTTTGTGGAGGTTGTAGGAAATTGGTTTTTCGCAAAGCCTTGCGAAAAATAATTTCCTACAACCGGTAGGGGGCCTAACGAATTCGGTTGGGTCATTACCAGGGGTTCATAGAGCCCCTGCCAGATGTCTCCTTTCCCTCTTTTGCGGATCGCGGTATACCCGTTGCAGCGGACGTAAATATAGTTGAACCTTCGCTCTTGTACAGCCGTTGCCGGCTTTTTGACAGGCAGCAGGTCAACTCGGCCCGTTTTATAGGCATTGCAGGAGGAGAGGAGGGGACAGGCGGCGCAGTCGGGGTTTTGCGGGGTGCATTGCAGGGCGCCAAAGTCCATCATCCCTTGGTTGAAGGCCGAAGCATCCTCGGGCAGCAGCTTCTGCGCCAGGGCTGTGAATTCCTTCTTGGCCTGGGTAGTGCCCACAGGGGTAGAAATGCCAAAATGACGCGCTAGGACACGGTATACGTTGCCATCCACCACGGCGGCAGGCAGGCCGAAGCAAATGGAACCGATGGCTGCTGCCGTATAGTCTCCCACGCCCTTGAGGCTGCGGATGCCTTCCAGGGTGTCCGGAAAGCCGCCCAGGGCCACGATCTGCTTGGCGGCGGCGTGCAGGTTGCGGGCGCGGGAATAATATCCCAGGCCTTCCCAGAGGCGCAGAACCTCGTCTTCGGAGGCACTTGCCAGGTCTTCCACCGTAGGAAAACGCTCCATAAAGCGCTCCCAATAGGCTTTGCCCTGGACTATCCTGGTTTGTTGGAGGATGATTTCGCTGAGCCAGACCGCATACGGATCCTTGGTACGGCGCCAGGGGAGGTCTCTCCCGTTTTGGGCGTACCAGTCCAGGATGGTGCGGCTGAAGGGATTCACAGGAAACGTTTTA
>JAEEQI010000122.1 GCA_016285215.1 Bacteroidales bacterium
AGAAGTTCCCTTAGGGCCGGCTCCAGGCGGCGCCATTCTTCTTCTACGTCCGGCTGCTGCGAGCCGGGACGGGTGGAGCAGGCACCGAGGTCTATGACATCGGCCCCTTCTTCAAAGAGCCGGGCGGCGCGGGCCGCTACCTCGTTGGCCTTGGTGCGGCTGGCGGCAAAAAAGGAATCCTCGTTGAGGTTGAGGATGCCCATTATATGAATGTTACCTATCACAGTACTTCTACAATCTTTTCCAGCCAGAGGGCGTCGGTGGCGTCGAAGGTGGCGAGCTCTTTGCTGTCGATATCCAGGACGGAGGTCACGGTATCGCCGTCAAAGACGGGGACCACAATCTCGCTGCGGGAGAGGGAAGAGCAGGCAATGTGCCCCGGGAAGGCTTCTACGTCGGGAACCACCAGCGTGCGCTGTTCTTTCCAGGCGCTGCCGCAGACGCCTTTGCCAAAGCCTATGCGGAAGCAGGCTTCCGGGCCCTGGAAGGGTCCCAGCACCAGCTGCTCGCCCTGTACGCGGTAGAATCCGGTCCAGAAGAAATGCATACGCTCGTGAACCAGGGCCACCAGATTGGCCATACGGGCCACAGGGTCGGTCTCGTCTCCCAGGAACAGCTTGATGTCCTGGTACAGGCGCAGGTAGCGGAAGGTCTTGAGCGGCACGTGGCAATAGCCGTTAGGGTTCTTGTCCAGGTAGTCCTGGTGGCGTTCTTCGGCCAGATAGAAGTTGCGCAGCGGCTCCAGTTCCACCACCAGGGGAGCGCCCAGGCGCTTGGAGACGGCTTCAAAGACAGGCTGGGCTTGGGCCTTATCGGCCTCTTCCTTATAATATACGCCCGTGCGATAGCGCGTACCGATGTCTCCGCCCTGCTTGTTGAGGCTTAGCGGGTTAATGATAGTGAAGTAGAGCTCCGTGAGCTCCTTCACGCCAATGCGCTTGGGGTCGTAGGTTACGCGCACCGTCTCGGCAAAGCCGGTGGTGTCTGTATAGACCTCTTCATAGGAGGGATTCTCTCCGTTTCCGTTGGCATAACCCGCCACGGCTTCCTTCACGCCGTCCACGCCGGCAAAGAAATGCTGTGCTCCCCAGAAGCACCCTGCTGCAAAATAGATTTCCTTCATATCACTACCAAATTAACGCCCAAAGGTACAACTTTTTTCGTATCTTTGTACGATTTAAATAACTAGCATGCTCATCGTTTTGGAAGGGCTTGACGGGGCGGGGAAATCTACCCAGGTCAAGCGGCTCAAGGAATACTTACTGCAGCGCTGCGGATCGCTGGAATACATTCATTTTCCGCGCTATGAGGCCCCTGTGTACGGAGACCTCATCACCCGTTTCCTGAAAGGGGAGTTCGGGAGCATCGAGGCCGTGCATCCGCAGTTGGTGGCTCTCCTTTTTGCCGAAGACCGCCACGGTGCCGTACCCGTGATGCGGGAGGCGCTGGAGGCTGGAAAGACCGTGCTTCTGGACCGCTATGTGTATTCCAACATTGCCTACCAGTGCGCCAAGCTCAAGGATCCTAAGGAGCGGGAGAAGCTCCGCGACTGGATTTTCAACACCGAGTATGGAGATTTCAACCTGCCGGAACCGGACCTGAACCTTTTCCTGGATGTGCCCATCGGCTTTGTGGAGAAGAGCCTCTCGGCCCATCGCGAAGGGGATGACCGTAACTACCTGTCCGGAGCTCAGGACATCCACGAGGCGTCCATCGCCTTCCAGAAGGCCGTTAGGGATATGTATGTGGCCCAGACTGCCCTGGATCCCAAGTTCCGCCGCATAGACTGCTCCGGCGCTCAGGGAGAGATGCTCCCGCCGGATGCCATTTTTGACAAGGTGCGCGCCGCCGTAGATCCCTTCCTGCCGTAATGAAAGCTTCTTATCAGAACTTCCGCCGCCATACGGCCGCCATCCTGGGAGTGGTGCTGCTTGTCTCGGGCCTTCTCAAACTGTGTGACCCCGTGGGCACTATGCTCATCGTTACGGAGTATTTCAAGTTCCTGCACCTGAACTTCCTCATCCCGGCCGCCAAGGTCATAGGCGTCATCGTTTCGGCCACGGAATGTGCGGTGGGTATCGGCCTTATTACCGGCGTGATGAGAAAGACTTCGGCCATCCTCTGCTATGCGATGCTGGGTTTCTTTACCCTCCTTACGCTGGCTCTGTGGATTAAGAATCCCGCTATGGACTGCGGGTGCTTTGGCCAGGCCATCCACCTGACTCACGCCCAGAGTTTCTGGAAGAACGTGGTGCTGCTGGCCCTTTCGGTCATTGCCTTTACGCCTTTCAAGGAGTTTGGCCGGCCCAAGGGACATAAGCGCGTAGCCGCCGTCGTGGCCTTCCTGGCCATCGTGCTGGCCGCCGTCTATAGCAACAACCATCTGCCGGTGGTGGATTTCACCAGCTTCAACTGGGGGTCCCAGCTCTTTGCCTCGCTGGACGAGAGCGCCGAAGAAGCCGATTTCCGCCGCGCCCCCATCCTCAGTTTTTCGGATACCGCCGGTGTCTACTGCGACGAGCTGGCTGCCACCGGACGCGTGGTGGTCTTCTCCGTCTATGACGCCAAAAAGGCCGATTGGACCCGCCTGGAGCAGCAATACCGCCAGGCCCAGGCCTCCCAGGCCCGTCCGCTGCTGCTGGTTTCGGCCACGCCGGCTGAACTGAAAGCCTATCCCATTCCGGCAGACATAGAACCCTACTTCTCTGATTACAAGACGCTTATTACGCTCAACCGTTCCAGCGGAGGCGGAACGTATTTCTATCACGGGGAAGTGGTGCACAAATGGAGCGCCGGGCATTTCCCCAGTACGTTTATGGATGATGTGGCCGATGATCCCGTGGCCATCTCTACCCGCCACGTTACGCGCCGCCGCCTCACGGCCCAGGGCTTCTGCGTGGGCCTGCTGGCCGTGCTTCTGCTGCTGTAGATTTGCATTTTACAAAAATAGTTCGTACATTTGCAGACGTGAACGAGATAGAGGACGCCGGTCCCCTATCTCGCTTTTTTAAAGCCTATGCAAAAAGAACAGATTATCCAGGCCATTGAGCCGGCCGTAAAAGAACGGGGTTGCTTCCTGGTGGAGGTGACCGTAAGTGCCGAGAACGACATCGAGGTAGTTATCGAGAAGGAAGAAGGCATCGTAGACTGGGAAGACTGCGCCGCTATTGACAAGGTAGTGCACGAGGCCTTTGACCAGGACGTGGAAGACTACGCCCTTACGGTATCTTCGGCCGGTCTGGACCGCCCCTTCAAGGTGCTGCGCCAGTATCAGAAGGCCCTGGGCTCCCAGGTGGACGTGAAGTTCAAGGGCGGCAAGCGCATCATCGCTACCCTTACTTCGGCCTCCGAAGAGAGCATCGGCCTGCAATATACCGCCCTGGAGGCTGTGGAAGGCAAGAAAAAGAAGGAGAAAGTGGAGCACAATGAGACTTTCCCCCTTGGCGAGATCAACTCCGTCACTCCCTACATTGATTTTAAATAATACTAACATAAACCATGGCAAAAGAAAAAGAGAAAGAAATCACCTTGATTGACGCTTTCAAGGATTTCAAGGAAGAGAAAAGCATCGACCGTCCCGTGATGCTGGGTGTTCTGAAGGATGTGTTCCTCACCCAGCTGGCCAAGACCTACGGCAGCGCCGACAACTTCGACGTCATTATCAACGTGGACAAGGGAGACTGCGAAATTTACCAGAACTTTGAGGTTGTGGAAGAGGTGGAAGACCCTGTGACCCAGATCACCGTAGACGAGATCAAGGAAGAAACCGGAGACGACGACTACGAGATTGGTGACACCTTTGCCCGCAAGCTTTCCCTGGCTTCCTTCGGCCGCCGCGGTATCCTGAACATCCGTCAGAACCTCCAGGGCCGCATTATGGATATTGAAAAGGCCAACGTCTTCAAGAAATACTCCGAGCGTGTGGGTGAGATTTTCACCGGCGAGGTATACCAGACCTGGAAGAACGAGGTCCTCATCCTGGACGAGGACGGCAACGAGCTCCGTATGCCCAAGAACGAGCAGATCCCCGGAGAGCGTTTCAAGAAGAGTGATTCCGTGCGCGCCATCATCAAGAGCGTGGAGATGAAGAACAACACCACGCCTTACATTGTGCTGTCCCGCACCTCCGAGAGCTTCCTGGAGAAACTCTTCGAAATGGAAGTACCCGAGATTTACGACGGCCTCATCACCGTCAAGAAGGTAGTCCGCATCCCCGGCGAGCGCGCCAAGGTGGCTGTGGAATCCTACGACGACCGCATCGATCCCATTGGCGCCTGCATCGGTGTCAAGGGTTCCCGTATTATGGGTATCGTCCGTGAGCTCCGCAACGAGAACATCGACGTGATCCAGTGGAGCAACAACCCTCAGCTTATGATCCAGCGTGCCCTCAATCCGGCCCGCATCTCCCGCATTGACCTGGGCACCGCTCCCGAAGACAAGATCAAGGTCTATATGCAGGCCGAAGAAGTCAAGAAGGGTATCGGCAAGGGCGGCGTGAACATCAAGCTGGCCGGTATGCTGGTAGGCCGTGAGATTGAAGTATGGCGTGAACTCCCGCAGAACGAAGAGGAGGAGGACGACGTACTGCTGAGCGAATTCACCGATGTCATCGATCCTTGGGTGATCGAGCGCCTGCAGGCCATCGGTTGCGACACCGCCCGCAGCGTTATGGCTCTGGCTCCCGCAGACATTGCTTCCCGTGCCGACCTCGAGGACGAGACCGTGGAAGAGGTACTGCGCATTCTGCACGAAGAGTTTGAAGATTAATTATTAGAAAAAAAAGGGGTTATTATATGGCAGAAATCAGATTATCGAAACTTATTAAACAATTCAACATCGGGCTTGACACCCTGGTGGAGTTCCTCAATTCCAAAGGCGCCGGCATTGAAGACGCCAACCCCAACCTGAAGGTATCGGAGGAGTTCCTTCCCGAACTGCACAAAAAGTTTGGCAAGGATATGGAACTGAAGGAACAGGCCGAAAAGGTGGACGTCAAGCTCACCGAGATTCTGGACAAAGCCTCCAAGAAACAGGACGAGGAAGAAGACGAGTTTGAACCCGAGCGCGTAACGGTGATCAAGAGCAACAATCTCTCCCGTAACGTGGAACCCGAGCCCGTGGCCGAGCCCGAGCCCGAACCCGAACCGGTGGCAGAACCCGAACCGGTAGTAGAGCCGGAACCCGAACCCGAACCGGAGCCGGTTGTGGAACCGGAATCCGTGGCCGAGCCCGAGCCCGAACCCGAACCGGAGCCTGTTGTAGAACCCGAACCGGAACCTGAACCGGAGCCCGAAGAAGAGGAAGTTTCCGAACCGACCCCTGCGGAAGCTGCCCCTGCCGCCGAAGAAGCCGCTCCTTTCAAGGTGCTGGGCAAGATTGACCTCTCCCAGTTTGACCCCAAGAAGGCCAAGAAGCGCGAGAGAATCAAGGCTTCCGGCTCCCAGAAGGTAGATGTTACTAAGGTACAGGCCGAAAAAGCCCCCAAGAAAAACGACAACAAGAAGCAGCAGCAGGGTGCTGCCGCTGCCCAGCAGGGCGGAAAGCGCAAGAAAGGCGACCGCTTCAAGCCGGCTATGACCGAGGCCGAGCAGGAAGAACTGCAGAAGGAGATCCAGAAGCAGGTGAAGGAAACCTACGCCAAGATGAACGAGAGCACCCGCAACAACTTTGGCGCCAAGCACCGCAAGGAGAAGAGAGAGATTGCCGCCATCCGTTCCCAGGAGGAAATGGAAGCCGCAGCAGCAGAAAACAAGGTGCTCAAGGTAACGGAGTTTGTGACCGTCAACGACCTCGCCACCCTTATGAATAACACGCCGGTGGTCAAGGTTATCGGTGCCTGTATGTCCCTGGGTATGATGGTGTCCATCAATCAGCGTCTGGACGCCGAGACCCTGGTCCTGGTGGCCGAAGAATTCGGATACAAGGTGGAATTCGTAACCGCCGAACTCACCGAAGAAATTCAGCAGCAGGAGCCCGACCGCGAAGAAGATCTGGTGGAGCGTCCTCCTGTGATTACCGTGATGGGTCACGTAGACCACGGTAAGACCTCCCTGCTGGATAACATCCGCAACTCCAACGTGATTGCCGGTGAGGCCGGTGGCATTACCCAGCACATTGGTGCTTACAGCGTAACGCTGGACAGCGGCCGTCACATCACCTTCCTGGATACCCCTGGTCACGAGGCCTTCACCGCTATGCGTGCCCGTGGTGCCCAGATGACCGACCTCGCTATTATCATTGTAGCGGCCGATGACGCCGTGATGCCCCAGACCAAGGAAGCCATTGCCCACGCACAGGCTGCCGGCGTTCCTATGGTCTTTGCCATCAACAAGATTGATAAGCCCGGTGCCAACCCCGACACTATCCGCCGTCAGCTCTCCGAGATGAACATCCTGGTGGAAGACTGGGGCGGTAAGTACCAGTGCCAGGAAATTTCGGCCAAGAAGGGCGTCAACGTGGACAAGCTCCTGGAGAAGGTGCTCTTTGAGACCGACCTCCTGGAACTCAAGGCCAACCCCAACAAGCTGGGAAGCGGCGCCGTGATTGAAAGCTCCCTGGACAAGGGCCGCGGCTATCTGGCCACGGTGCTGGTGCAGGACGGTACGGTGAACGTAGGTGACGTGATCATCTCCGGCAGCTACTACGGCCGCGTCAAGGCTATGTACAACGAACGTGGCCAGAAGGTGGAAAGCGCCGGTCCGTCCACGCCCGTCTCGCTGCT
The DNA here is from genome assembly GCA_016285215.1 of Bacteroidales bacterium. Next base: position 6,722 of record JAEEQI010000122.1, read on the forward strand.
GGGTCTCAACGGAGCCCCCGCCGCCGGTGAAAAGTTCAACATTATGGCCGATGAAAAAGAGGCCAAGTCCATAGCCCAGCGCCGCGAGCAGCTCATCCGCATCCAGGGCATCAAGACTCAGAAGCACCTGACCCTGGAAGAGATTGGCCGCCGTATCGCCATTGGCAACTTCAAGGAACTCAACGTCATTGTCAAGGGTGACGTGGACGGTTCCGTGGAAGCCCTCTCCGACTCCCTCATCAAGCTCTCCACCGAGGAGGTACGCGTGAATGTGATCCACAAGGCTGTGGGTGCCATCAGCGAGTCCGACGTGCTGCTGGCCGAAGCCTCCGACGCCGTGATCATCGGCTTCCAGGTGCGTCCCAGCTCCGAAGCCCGCCGCGCCGCCGAGAAGGAAGGCATCGAAATCCGCCTCTACTCCGTGATCTACGACTGTATCAACGAAGTGAAGGAAGGTATCGAAGGTATGCTGGAGCCCGAGAAGAAGGAAGAAGTCACCGCCACCGCCGAGGT
>JAEEQI010000123.1 GCA_016285215.1 Bacteroidales bacterium
ATAGCAGTAGACGATAAGGGCAATGATGGAAATGCCCAGAAGGATATACTGGATGGTCTTCTTTTTCTGGAAGTTGCTGGCAAAGCCGGCAGCGGCCACAATGAGCATGATGAAATACTGGATCAGGGTTACCTTGGAGCTGGCCCAGAACGAACCGGCATCCGGCAGTTCCAGGGAAAGGTTGCACTGCAGCATGTTCACGGCGTACTTCTGGAAGGGGAAGATGGCCGAATAATACAGCACGCACAGCAGGGCCACAATCCAGAACCCGCCGTCGGAAAGAATCTTTCCAATGTCGCTGACTTTGAAGGGGTCGTCTTTTTCTTCGGCCTCTCCGGTCTGCTCGTCCAGCTTCTTGTCCATGAAGAAGTAGACGACGGTCATCATGACGGCGATGCACATGAGCACCACGCCGAAAGCCACGCTGCGGGAGACGTCGACGTTGCCGCCCAGCTTGGCAAAGAAGGGGCTGAAGATCATGCAGGTGGCCACACCCAGACGGGCCAGGGCCATCTCGGAACCCATGGCCAGGGCCATTTCACGTCCCTTGAACCACTTCACGATACCACGGCTCACGGTAATACCGGCCATCTCGCAGCCGCAACCGAAAATCATAAAGCCGCAGGCGGCCAGTTTGGCCGATGCCGGCATGCCGCGATAGAAGGGAGAAACCCCCAGTTCGTCAAAGAGCGGGATATAATTAAGGTTGTTGGTGAACCAAGTCTCCAGGCTGCTTCCCATGAAGGATTCGCTGACGGCATACCACTTGATGCAGGCGCCTACCAGCATCACGGATGCACTCAGGACGGCGGTAAACCGAACCCCCATCTTGTCCAGGATGATACCGGCAAAGATGAGGAAGAAAACAAATACGTTGAGGAACACCTCGGAGCCCTGCATGGTACCAAAGGCGGTGGAATCCCAGCCGCGGGTTTCCTGCATGAGGTCCTTGATGGGGGACAGGATGTCCATGAAAATGTAACTGCAGAACATGGCCATGGCCAGCAGCAGAAGGGCTGTCCAGCGCATGGCGGCCGAGTCACGGAGTGTTTTTACGGTAGAAGTAGACATATACTTATAAATGAATTTTCCAATTGGAGCGCTAAAGTAATGAAAAAAATCCAAAATGGCCGGTTTTTTGATACAAAATCCCAACCGATCCCCAACTTTCTTCGTCTAATAAACGAAAAAAGTTTTGCAAATTAAAAAAACAGTCCTATATTTGCAGTGTAATAGGATACTAATACAGCGAAATAATGGCGCTAATAGAATTAAAAGAACTTAACAAAACTTACAACAACGGGCAGCCGTTGCACGTTCTCAAGGGTATCAATCTCAGCATCGAAAGAGGTGAATTCGTGTCCATTATGGGTGCGTCGGGTTCCGGTAAGAGTACACTACTTAACATTCTCGGAATTCTCGATAACTACGATACCGGAACCTATACCCTTGATGGAAAACTCATCAAAGACCTCACCGAGCGGCAAAGTGCAGACTACCGCAACCGTATGATCGGGTTCGTCTTCCAGAGTTTCAACCTCATCAGTTTCAAGACAGCCGTAGAAAACGTGGAGTTACCTTTATATTATCAAGGTGTCTCCCGCCGCCGCCGTCACGAACTGGCTATGGAATATCTGGAAAAACTGGGCCTCACCCCGTGGGCTTCCCACTTCCCCAACGAGATGTCCGGCGGTCAGAAGCAGCGTGTGGCCATTGCCCGCGCCCTCATCACCCATCCCCAGATTATCCTGGCCGATGAACCCACCGGTGCCCTGGACTCCAAGACCAGCGTTGAGGTTATGCAGCTGCTCAAGCGCCTCAACCAGGAGGAAGGAATCACCATCATCGTGGTTACGCACGAAAGCGGCGTGGCCAACGAGACCAACAAGATCATCCATATCAAAGACGGCATCATAGGCCAGATTGAAGAAAACACAGCCCACACCTCCTGGGGCGCCAGCATCATCAAGTAATGCTAGAATTATATCACGAAATTGTCAGTTCCCTCCGGAACAACAAGCTCCGCACAGCCCTCACCGGCTTTGCGGTGAGCTGGGGCATCTTTCTGCTGATAGCGCTGCTGGGAGCCGGCAACGGCCTTATGAATTCCTTTATGGGTAATATGGAGGACTACATCTCCCAGGGCGTTACGGTAGAAGGCTGGATGACCTCCAAGCCCTATGCCGGCTATAAGGAAGGGCGCATTATCCAACTGGATAACGCAGACCTTCACTATACCCAGGACTCCCGTTGGCAGGGCGTGATAGAGAATGTCACCCTGGCCACAGCTTACACCGGCGTAACTCTTTCCCTGAACGGACTAACCGTTGCAGGTTCCGTAAGGGGAGTGATGCCCGAATACCAGGATCAGAGAAAAATCAGAATGTCCGCAGGCCGCTTCCTGAATCCCGACGACGTCAGAGAAGGCCGAAAGGTCATTGTGATAAGCTCGGCCCAGGCCAAGGAGCTGCTTCCCCATAACCCCGACGCACTGGTTGGCAAATGGATCAATGTTGGAAACGTAGCTTTTCGCGTAGTGGGCATCTACAGCACCGACGAGTCCAGTATGACGCGTCTCTGCCCCATACCCTATTCTACTTACAAAAGCATCTACAACCCCGACGACAAGATTGACGCCATTACCTTTACCGTAAACGGGCCCAAAACGTTGGAAGAGCACCGTGCCTTTGAAGATCTCTATACCGATGGTCTCAAAGTACGCCACCACGTGGCCCCGGACGACAACCGCGGTTTCTGGATTGACAATGGTTACACCGACAACCTGGAAATGAACAAGGCCTCCCGGATCATCCGCATTGCCTTGTGGATCCTGGGTATCCTGACCCTCATCAGCGGTATAGTTGGCGTGAGCAACATTATGCTCATCACCGTAAAGGAGCGTACCCACGAGTTCGGTATCCGCAAGGCCATTGGAGCCAAGCCCGGAGCCATCCTCAAGCTCATCATTGGAGAAAGCATCAGCATCACCGCGGTGTTTGGATACATTGGTATGTTTATGGGTATGGTGGCCTGTCAGATTATGGACAAGACCGTGGCCCAGGATTCCGTAAACATTGGCGGAGAAGAAATCCGTATGCTGGTGAATCCCAATGTGGGTCTGGACATAGCCCTGGAAGCCACCCTGCTGTTAATTATTGCCGGAACCCTGGCCGGAGTCATCCCTGCCTGGAAAGCGGCGCGTGTTAAACCCATAGAAGCATTGAGGGCCGACTAATGAAAAAGTGGTTTGATACAGATACATTCCGGGAAATCCTGGACAGTCTCCTGCGGAACAAGAGCCGCAGCTTCCTTACCGGATTCGGCGTTTTCTGGGGCGTCTTTATGCTTATGCTGCTCACCGGCGGCGGGCGGGGCTTCAAGCAAATACTGATAGATAACTTCGCCGGCTTTGCCCAGAACACCTGCGTTGCCTTTGCCAACAATACCTCCAAGCCTTACAAAGGTTTTGAAAAAGGCCGAACCTGGAATATGGATTACGGCGACGTGGACCGGCTCAAGGCCCTGGTTCCCGAGCTGGAAACCGTTACCCCTTCGGTGAGCCTCTGGGGCAAGAGCGTAACCCGCGGCGAGTACACTTCTTCCAGGGCCGTGGTCAAAGGTGCCCGGGCCGATTATGCCAATATCGAAACCCCTCAGATGAGGTATGGCCGATGGATCAACGACGCCGATAACCTGAACGAGCGCAAAGTTTGCGTGATTGGTAAGCGTGTCTATGAAGAACTTTTCCCGGAGGGAGGCTCTCCGTTGGGTGAGCGAATCAGCATAGACGGCAGTTACTATACCATTGTGGGCGTAGATTGGAGGGACAGTAACGGCATCAGCATCAACGGACGGGCCAGTGATGCGGTAACCATTCCCATCAACCAGGCCAGAAGAGCCTACAACCTGGGTAATACCATCCATATGCTGTGCTTCACCGCCAAGCCGGGCATTACTATGAGCGACGTTACGCCCCGGGTACAGGAGGTGATGGCCAGAAGGCATATGTTCGATCCCACCGACGAACAAGCCCTGTTCCTGCTCAACACGCAGCTCATCTTTGGAATTGTGGACAACCTGTTCAACGGTATCAATTTCCTCATTTGGCTTATTGGTATTGGGACCTTGCTGGCCGGCGTGATTGGCGTATCCAACATTATGATGGTGAGCGTGAAGGAACGCACCACCGAGATTGGTATCCGTCGCGCCATTGGTGCCACCCCTCAACAGATCCTGAGCCAGATTATTTCTGAAAGTATTGTCCTTACGCTGGTGGCGGGCCTTTCGGCCATAGTGTTCAGCGTACTTATATTATACGGCGTAGAGCTGGGTATGACAGACGACGGTATCCTGAAGGCTCCCTTCCAGGTGCCCTTCTGGACGGCCGTGCTGGCCGCCTCCCTGCTGGCCATCCTGGGCGTTGTGGCAGGTCTGATGCCGGCCGCCCGTGCCATGCAGATCAAGCCCGTAGACGCCATGAGAGATGAATAATAAATAGTTGTTAGTTATATGAAAAAGTTTTTCCGAATTCTGATGATTGTTGTGGTGGCCGCCATCTTTGTGGGCACCTTCGCCTACCTGTTCAAGCGGTCCCAGCCCAAAGAGACGGTGTACGAGGAGCTCGTTCCCGCGATGGACACCATCTCCAAATCTACCGTGGTCACGGGCAAGATCCAGCCCCGCGACGAGGTCAACGTGAAGCCCCAGATCAACGGCATCGTGGCCGAAGTTTACAAAGAAGCCGGCCAGACCGTCCAGAAGGACGAGATCATTGCCAAGCTCAAGGTGATTCCGGATATGAACCAGCTGTCTTCGGCCCAGAGCCGCGTGCGCCTGAGCGAAGTCAACCTCAAGCAGGCTCAGATCAACTACGACCGAGAGAAGAAGCTCTATGACCAGAAGCTGGTGAGCGCCGAGTCCTTCGAGAAGGTGACCCAGGCCCTCAAGCAGGCCCAGGAGGAGCACTCCATTGCCAAGGAGACCCTGGAGATTGTCCGCGACGGTGTTTCTTCGGCCAATAAGAGCGGAAGTACCACCCTCATCCGTTCCACCATCTCCGGCCTGATCCTGGACGTGCCCGTGAAAGTGGGTAACTCCGTGACTATGTCCAACACCTTCAACGACGGTACCACCATTGCTACCGTGGCCAATATGGACGACCTCATCTTTGACGGCAATATTGACGAGACGGAAGTGGGTATGCTGCATCTGGGCCTGCCCGTGCGTATTACCGTGGGCGCTCTGAGGGACCTCTCCTTTGACGCAGCTCTGGAATACATCGCCCCCAAGGCCACCGTTTCCGGCGGTACCAACCTCTTTGAGATCAAGGCTTCCGTGAAGGTTCCCGGCGACGTAACCATCCGCAGCGGCTACAGCGCCAACGCCGAGATTGTGCTCCAGCGCGCAGAGAACGTGCTCACCATTGAGGAGAGCGCCATCCAGTTTGAAGGAGACGACACCTATGTATACGTAATGGGGGCCGAAGGCTATGAAAAGCGCCCCGTGGTCACCGGTCTCTCCGACGGCGTAAAGATTGAAATCAAGGAAGGGCTCACCACTTCTGACAAAGTCCGCGGTCCGCAGATCATTAACGCTAAGTAAGCTATGAAGACATTGCTCATTGCCCTGGCGGTTCTTACCGCCCCCACCGACTCCCTGCCGGATCTGACCCATCCCTGGAACCTCCAGGAATGCATTGACTGGGCCATGGACAACAACCTTACCGTGGCCGGCAGCGAGCTCACCGTGGAGTCCCGCACCATAGACAACAATACGGCCAAGATGGCCTGGCTGCCCGCCGTGAGCGGCTCCATTGGAGAGAACTTCAGCTTTGGCCGCGGTATTGGCGGAAACAATACCTACGAGAAAGGTAACACCTCTTCTACCAGCTTCTCCGTGGGCGCCAGTATGAACCTGTTCGACGGTCTGGCCACGCCCCGCCGTATGCAGCTGGCCAAGCTCAACCTGGCAGCCGCCACGGCCGACCTGGAAAAAGCCCGTGACGACGTAAGCGTCAAGGTGGCCCAGGCCTATGTCCAGATCCTTTACAACTATGAAATCCGCGATGTGGCCGCCCGCCAGGTTTCCATCGATTCCCTGCAGGTGGAGCGTCTCCAGGGCCTCTTTGAAACCGGCCGTGCTTCGGCCGCCGAGGTGTCCCAGCAGAAGGCCACCCTGGCCCAGAGCCGCGTTACGCTCATCCAGGCCACCAACAACATCCGCAGCTCCCTGCTGGACCTGGCCCAGCTGCTGGAGTTCCCCTATTGGGAAGGCTTCTCCGTCGTTCGGCCCAAAGTCACCTTCTCTTCTCTGGTGATTCCTCATCCCGACGAGATTTACGCCGAGGCGCTGAGCATCCGTCCCGCCATCCGGGCCGAAAAACTCCGCCTGGAAGGTGCCAAGAAGCAGATCCAGATTGCCAAGGCCGGCTACTATCCCTCCCTTTCCCTGGGCGGTGGCGTGGGTACCAACTACTATACCAGCTTTGCCACGCAGGGCTTCTGGGATCAGTTGCAGTCCAACTTCAACAAGTACGTGAGCGTATCTATGAACATCCCCATCTTCACCCGGTTCAATACCCGCAACCAGGTGCGCAGCGCCAAGGTTCAGTACCGTACGCAGGAGCTCAACCTGCTCCGTACCCAGCACACGCTGTATAAGGAGATTCAGCAGGCCTGGAACAGCGCCGTGGCCTCCCAGGCCAAGCACGCCGCCTCCCTGGATGCCGCCGCCGCCGCCGAAGACGCCTTCACGCTCACCAAGGCCAAATACGAGAACGGTAAGGCCACCATCACCGAGTTCAACGAGTCCCTGGCCCGCCTGGTCAAGGCCCAGTCCGACTCCGTGCAGGCCACCTACGAGTGCCTGTACCAGACCGCCCTGGTAGAATTCTACCGCGGCCGGCCCCTGACCCTATAGACCCCGTCGTTGGGTCCTTCCCCTACGCCGCAGCCTGCACTTTTGCCCAAAAACGCTTGCTGCGGCGTTTCGTGTGACGTGGCGGCCAGCAAAAAACGCCAAAAGTGCGGGTTGTCAGGTATGGCTACCAGCTAATGGCCGGTTGCTTGAGGGATTCGTGGAGCTGGGTGTCGTAGCGGAGGCGGATCTTGATGCCGGCACGCTGGAAGTAGTAGCGAACCGCAATCTCTTCCTCGATGAAGGGAATGATTTCGTCCTTCTTCA
>JAEEQI010000124.1 GCA_016285215.1 Bacteroidales bacterium
CACCGTGGCGCGTTATTACACGCCTTCGGGCCGATGCATCCAGAAACCCTACGGAGACACCCGAACCGATTACAGCTACGACATCTACCGCCGCTACGCCGACGGAGAGGTCTTCAGCGCCGACAGTGTGAAACTCAATAAGGAAGACGTGCACTACACCCGCGGAGGCCGTGTGGTATACGGAGGCGGCGGCATTATGCCGGATGTCTTTGTGCCTATGGATACCACCCGGGCATCGGCCTTCTTCATTGCCTGCAACCGCAAGGCCACGCAGATGCGCTTCGCCTCGGACATCTTCGACCGCCATACCGGCGCCCTCTCCAAGATCGATTCTTTCCCTCAGATGGATGCCTTCCTGGCCGGTCTCAATCTGAAGGCCGATTTCCTGGCCTACGCCAAGAAGAAGGACGGCATCACCTGCACGCCCGCCGAGTGGGAAGCCACCGAGTCCTACCTGGTCCCGCAGCTCAAGGCGCTCATCGCCCGCTACTCCAAACTGGGGGACAACGCTTTCTACAAGTACTATCTTCCCGTAGACGAAACCGTCAACAAAGCCCTGGAGCTCATCTCCAATCCTGCTGAGCAACAATAGAAAAAGGCTGCATCCCTGCAGCCTTTAATTCTAACCTATTATTAACTAAACCAACTAAAACTAACCTGGCTTAGTTAATGCAAGAGGTGTGCCAAACTTTAAACGATATGTTCGTGTTCTACCTCGGCACGGGCTCTTTCCACTGATTTAGAGCGCTTTAGCACAAAACCTGAGCCCAGGTACTTGGTGCGAACGTCTTCGTCGGCGGCCAGCTGCTCGGGGGTACCGGCCTGGAGAATCACGCCTTCGTACAGCAAATAGGCGCGGTCTGTGATGGCCAGGGTCTCACCTACATTGTGGTCCGTGATGATGACGCCAATGTTGCGGTATTTGAGTTTGGCTATGATGTACTGGATGTCTTCCACGGCAATGGGGTCCACACCGGCGAAGGGTTCGTCCAGGAGAATGAACTTGGGATCTACGGCCAGGGCGCGGGCAATTTCGCAGCGGCGGCGCTCGCCGCCGGAGAGCTGGATGCCCAGGGACTTGCGAACCTTGGAGAGGTTGAACTCGTCAATGAGGCGCTCCATACGCTCGAGCCTTTGGGCCTTGGTCATATTCTCCGTGCTCTTGGAAAGCTCCATCACGGAGAGGATGTTGTCTTCTACGGACATTCTGCGGAATACGGATGCTTCCTGCGGCAGGTATCCGATGCCCTTCTGGGCCCGCTGGTACATAGGCAGGTTGGTGATTTCCGTGGTGTTTCCCTCGTCGTCGTCCAGGAAGATGCGGCCGTCGTTGGGCTTGATCTGTCCGGTGATCATATAGAAACTGGTGGTCTTGCCGGCGCCGTTGGGGCCCAGGAAGCCCACAATCTCTCCCTGCTTCACTTCCATAGACACGCCCTTCACAACCGTGCGGACGCCGTATTTCTTAACCAGTTTTTCTGCGCGGAGCTTCATAATTACTTAGTATCTAGTCCAAAGTCGGCCACGAAAGCGCGGACTTCGGGGTTCTTTTCCATCAGGTCTTTGGCCTTTTCTTCGGGCATATAGGGGACTTTTTCGATCTCTTCCATAGGGGTGACGGATACAATCACGTTCACCTTCTGGCAGCCCGTGAGGTCGCGGAGTTTGCCTTCCAGCTCGCGGAGCATCTTTTCCTCCACCCACAGCTTCTGGGCCTCGTTGGTCACAAAGAACTCTACAATTTTGACGCCGTCGTTTTCGCTGAGGTTGATGTTGCCGCTGGAGAGCATATTGGCCAGACGCGGCTTGGCGCTGTACTGCCCGGCCAGGTCTTTCCATTTGATACGAACGGTCTCGTCTTCCGGCAGGGCCTGGCTCTGCGCAGTGGCCTCGGGAGCCACTTCCTCCTCCTTCTTCTCCTCCATAATGGCGCTCATAGACAAGGCCGATCCGGTCTTGGGAGCCCTGCGACGGGCAGGAGCGGGAGCTTCTGCCTTAGGGGCGGGAGCTGGGGCTTCCACCTTGGGGGCAGGAGCCGGGGCGGCGGGCTGAGCCTGGGGCTTGCCCAGGATGTAGCTCAGGCGCATAAGGGCGAACTCTATGTGAAGGCGGGGATTGACGGCCGCCTTGTAGCCGGTTTCGCAGGCGGTGGTGATGCCCAGGGCCTCAAAGAGGAACTGGTTGGAGCAGCGCGAGGCTTGCTCCTGGTAACGCTTCTTGAGAGAATCGGGCAGTTCCAGCAGGGGCTCCAGACCGCCGGTCTTAGCCACTACCAGATTGCGGAGATGGCTGGACAGGGAGCCCACAAAGTGCAGGGCGTTGAAGCCCTTGGCCAGGATCTCGTCCAGGGTGAGGAAGGCGCCGCCGTAATTGCCGGCCAGGAAGTCTTCCACCATCTTGAAACTGTATTCGTAGTCCAGGACATTGAGGTTTCTGATGACGTCCTGGTATTTGACATCCGTTCCGCAGAAAGCCACCGTCTGGTCAAAGATGGTGAGGGCGTCACGCATAGCGCCATCGGCCTTGGAGGCAATCACGTGGAGGGATTCGTCGTCTATCTTTACGCCTTCCTTCTCTGCAATGCTGCGGAGGTTTCTCACCATGTCCGGGATGGAGATGCGGTTGAAGTCATACGTCTGGCAGCGGCTCAGGATGGTGGGGAGAATCTTGTGCTTCTCCGTGGTGGCCAGAATGAAGATGGCGTGTGCCGGGGGCTCTTCCAGCGTTTTAAGGAAAGCGTTGAAAGCGCTCTGCGAGAGCATATGGACCTCGTCTATGATGTATACACTGTACTTTCCAACCTGAGGCGGCACCTGCACTTTCTCCATCAGGGCCTTGATATCCTCTACGGAGTTGTTGGAGGCGGCGTCCAGCTCGTGGATGCAGTAGCTTCGGCCTTCCTGGAAACTCACGCAGGACTCGCACTGGCCGCAAGGCTCCATTTCCGGACCCGGGTTGGCGCAGTTGATCATCTTGGCAAAGATACGTGCCGTGGTGGTCTTACCCACTCCGCGGGGACCGCAGAAAAGATAGGCGTGGGCCAGCTGCCCCCTCCGGATGGAGTTGGACAGCGTGCGGGCAATGTTGTCCTGGCCAATCAGGGTTTCGAAGGAATCCGGCCTATACTTGCGGGCCGATACAATGTAGTCACTCATACTCTACCACACTTATGAATTATCGATGAGCTCGAGGGCTTTGTTGACGGTTTCGTCTACGGGGAGGTAGTACTTGTAGAAGGCATTGTCTCCCAGTTTGGAGTAGCGGGCTATGAGGGCCTTGAGCTGGGGAACCAGATAGGACTCGGTGGCTTCCCACTCGGCGGGGGTGCAGGTAATGCCGTCCTTCTTCTTGGCGTAGGCCTGGAAATCGGCCTTTAAATTGAGCCCGTTCAGGAAGGCGTCCATCTCGGGGAAGGAGTCAATCCTGGCCAGGGCGGCGGTGTAGCGGTCAAAGATGTCGGAGGCAAAGCGCATCTGCGTGGCCTTGCGGTTGCAGGCAATGTAGAAGGCCGAAGCCCGGGTGGTGTCCATTGGCACGAAGACGTCCGGCATAATGCCGCCGCCTCCGTATACCACGCGGCCGCTGCGGGTGTAGTGAATGTCTTCCTTATTGAGCTTGACGCTGTCTGCGTTGAAGACCTCTCCGTCTGTGTAGCGGCGGTAGATGTCGTAGCTGTAATCGGTCTTGGTGTCTCCGTAGGGCTTCTGGATGCATCGGCCCGAGGGCGTGTAATAACGCGCCACGGTGAGGCGGATGCCGGACTTGTCCGTGAAGAAGAAGGGTTCCTGTACCAGGCCCTTGCCAAAGGAGCGGCGGCCCACTACGGTTCCGCGGTCGTTGTCCTGGATGGCTCCGGCAAAGATTTCACTGGCGCTGGCCGAGTTCTCGCTGATGAGCACCGACAGCTTGACGCTCTGGAGCTTGCCGCTGCCATCGGCCTTGTAAACCTCCTTGGCGCGATGCTTTCCTTCCAGATACACGATGGTGTCTCCGGAGAAGAGGAAGTCGTTGGAGAGGAGGAGGGCCTGATCCATATAGCCGCCGGTATTGTCGCGGATATCGAAGATCAGATGGGCCATTCCCTGGTCCAAGAGCTTCATAGCGGCCTCGTGGCACTCCTTGTAGGTAGTGCGGGAGAACTTGCTCAGACGGAGGTAACCCACGCCGGGCTTGACCATAAAGGCGGCGTCCATACTGTGCACGGGAATCTTGCCGCGGGTAATCTCAAAGGGGATGATGTCTCCCCCGCGCTTGACGGTGATGGTAACTTTACTGCCGGAAGGGCCCTTGATGTGACGTACCATGCTGTCCTGCGGGTACTTGACGCCGGCTATCACCAAGTCGTCCACCTTCAGAATGCGGTCACCGGGCTGCAGGCCCACCTTCTCGGAGGGGCCGCCCGCTATGACCTCCAGCACGATGGCGGTGTCGTTGGGGACGTTGAACTGGATGCCAATGCCGTCAAAATTGCCGGCCAACTCCTGCTCGGAGGCCTCCAGCTGTACGGGCGGGAGGTACACCGAATGCGGGTCCAGCTTGGCCAGGGCGGCCGTGACGGCGGCATCGGTCATACCTTCCATATTGACCGTATCCACGTAATTCTTCTCTACAATATCCAGAATCAGGTTGAGCTTGCGCCAGTCTGTATACTGGGAGCGGATGAGGTGCTGTCTCTCGCGGAAACGGACAATGGAGAACGTGACCATGGCACCCATAACCACGCCCAGCACCACTTCCATAATATGGATAACGGTTCTTTTCTGCATACGATTACTGAATCTGTTCTACCTGTTCCACCTCTATTCCGGCACGGGCCAGGAGGTCAATGCCGTCCGTGAGGCGGTAGGCATCTCTGTACACCACCCGGCGGATGCCGGACTGGATGATGAGCTTGGCACACTCTGCACAGGGCGAGGCCGTCACGTAGAGCGTGGCGCCCTCACTGCTGTTGCCACTCTTGGCTACCTTGGTAATGGCGTTGGCCTCGGCGTGCAGGACGTACGGTTTGGTTACTCCGTTCTCGTCTTCGCAGATGTTCTCGAAGCCCGAGGGGGTGCCGTTGTATCCGTCCGAAATGATGGTGCGGTCCTTGACCAGCAGGGCGCCCACCTTCCTGCGCTTGCAGTAGGAGTTCTGGGCCCATATTTCGGCCATCTGCAAATAGCTGCGGTCGAATTTTTCCATTAGATTCTTTGATAGAGATAACGTTTGATGCTCTTCTTGGGCGTGCGCTCGAAGTCTTCGGGCATCAGCTCGATCTTCTTGATCTGGGCATATTTGGGCAGCTCGTCATTGATGGCGGAAAGCATGCCCTTGATGCGTTTTTCAAAGTCCTGGCGGGAGAAGCCGTCCAGCTCGCCCTGATGCCAGTCCGGATAGATGAGGGCGGTGAGACCGCCGTCGTCTTCCACGACCAGGGAGTCTACCACATAGTTGAAGTTGTTGATGGTAGCTTCCACCTCTTCCGGATAGATGTTCTGGCCGGAAGGGCCCAGCACCATGCACTTGGAACGGCCGCGCAGGAAGAGGTAGCCGTCGTGGTCGATGACGCCCATGTCTCCGGTGCGGAACCAGCCGTCTTCCGTGAAGGAAGCATGGGTGGCTTCTTCGTTCCTGTAATAGCCCAGGCACACATTGGGACCCTTCACCTGCACCTCACCGGGGACGTTGCGGGGATCCGGGGAATCAATGCGGATTTCCATGTTGAGGGCGGCACGGCCGGCGCTGCCCACTTTCACCTTGTCCCAATGAGCGTAGCCAATGATGGGGGCGCACTCCGTCATGCCATATCCTACCGTGTAGTGGAAACCAATCTCGTGCAGGAACTTCTCCACCTCCGGGTTGAAGGCGGCGCCGCCCAGGATCACTTCCTCGAACTGGCCGCCGAAGGCGTTGGTAAGTTCCGTGCAGAACTTCTTCTCAATCACCTTGTCCAGCACGGGGATGCGGCGATAGTATTTGGTCTTGTCCACCAGGGGCTTGAGCTTGCTCTTGTACACTTTCTCCATCACCAGCGGCACGGCGATGATGATGTCCGGATGGACCTCGCTGAAGGCCTGCATAATGATCTTGGGGCTGGGAACGCGGCTCAGGAAATGCACATGCATGCCGATGGTCATCTCAAAGAGGAACTCGAACATCATGCCGTACATATGGGCCGAAGGCAGCATGGCCACCACGTTCATCCCGGCCTTGAGCATCGGGCAGGCGTCCTTGGCGGCGAACTCCACATTGGAGTAGATGGCACGGTAAGGGATCATGACACCCTTGGAGAAGCCGGAAGTACCGGAAGTGTAATTGATGATGGCCAGTTCTTCGGGGCTGTCTTCGTAATACTGAAGATCTTCAGGGCCGAAGCTGTTGGGATACCGCTTGCCGAATTCTTCGTTCAGGTGCTCACGCACATAGGTGAGTGCCTGGCTGGCGGCATACAGGAACTTGAAGTTGTTGATCTGGACCACGACGGAAAGATCCGGCATTTCTTCGGGGCTCAGGCCTTCCCAGATGACCTCATCTACAAAGAGGACGCGGGCCTCGGAGTGATTGACCAGATAATGGATATTGCCGGGCTTGAACTCGTGCAGGATGGGAACGGCCACGGCACCGTAGGTGATGGCCGCCATGAAACTCACGCCCCAGTTGGCCTGGTTGCGGGAGCAGATGGCCACTTTGTCTCCTTTCTTGAGGCCGCACATTTCAAAGGCAATGTGCAGTTTGGCAATGCGGAGGGCTACCTCACGGTAAGCCAGCGTCATGCCCTGGTAGTTGGTCAGCGCCGGGCGGTCCCAGTTCCTGACCATACTTTCCTGCAGGATCTTGTTGACAGATTTGAATTCCATGTTATTCCAATAGGTTTTAGTTCAGTTTGAATTCCCGGTTGCGGCCGTCGTAGCATTCTCCGCTCACTCCCTTGGAGGTTACTTTGAGCTCTGCATCCGGGCGCAACATCTTGTTTCCCTCTTCCTTGACCAGGGGTTCTCCGCCGGCGAAGGGGTACACCAGCGTACGCACACTCGTGCGAACCACCCAATAGTTCTTTCCTTTAACTTCCAACAGTTCCGGCAGGTTCTTGACCGTTTCGGGGGCGGCAATTCCCTTCCAGCCATCCGGCTTCTGGCCGTGGAGGTTATATCTTTCCAGCGTGTTGTCTTTGTGCAGCACCATCACGGTGTAG
>JAEEQI010000125.1 GCA_016285215.1 Bacteroidales bacterium
GCACATCCACCTGGTCCCGCTCCAGACAGAAGGAGACCTGGACTTCCGCAAGGCCAAGCTCAAGCTGGAGCCCGAAGAGATGAAAACCATTGCCAATAAAATTCTTACCGAGTATGAAAAGCTTTAAGCTGATGGCCGCCGCAGCCCTGGTGGTGCTCACCGCCGCCTGCGGAAAGAATACCAAGATTGAAGGAACCCTCTTTGAAACCCCCAACAGCCAGGTAACTGTGAAGCTGCTGGATGTGAACCGTTTCCAGGTTCTGGACTCCGTTAAGACGGACGCCAAGGGTCACTTCTCCTATTCCCTGGACCTCAAGAAGGCCCAGCCCGAGTTTGTGTATCTCTTCTATGGAGACCGCCAGATTGCCTCCCTCCTTCTGCAGAAGGGTGACAAGGTGAAGGTGCAGACTGATACCCTGGGCGTTTACAGCGTAGAAGGTTCCGAAGAATCCCTCAAGCTTCAGAAAGTGGAGCAGGAATACAGCGCTTTCATTCGTGATATGGAGCGCATCATCACCCGCGAGCACGACCCTGAGGCTTCCCTGAGCCGCCGGTATGTGGCTTACTACAGAGACCGTATGGCCTATGTGATGGGCAACACCAAGTCCCTCACCGTGGTCCCCGTGCTGTTCCAGCAGGTGAACCCCACCTTCCCGGTGTTTGGCCAGACCACGGACGGCATTATGATGCAGGCCGTGTGCGATTCCCTCAAGACCGTGTATCCCGAGTCCCGCTATGTGAAGGCTTTGGAGAAGGAGGCCCAGCGCCGCATCAACATCCTGGACGTGAACGCCAAGATCCAGGGCGCAGAGGAAATTGGTTACATTGACATCAATCTTCCCGGCATTGACGGTAAGAATATCAAGCTCTCCGAGAAGCTGGGAGATGTGACCATGGTATATTTCTGGGAGGCAACGGCCGAGCAGAAAATGTTTAACCTGGATGCCCTGGTGCCCATTTATGAGCAGTACCACAAGAAGGGCTTCGAGGTGTACGCCGTTTCCCTGGACAGCGACAAGGCTGCCTGGGCTTCGGCCATCCGCAACCAGCAGCTGCCCTGGGTGAACGTATGTGACACCCGCGGTGCCCAGTCTCCTTATGTGACTTCTTACGGCATTGGCAGCCTGCCTATGGTGTGGTTCATTGTAGACGGCAATGTGGACGGCAACGCCAAGGTCCGCAACGCCAACGACATCCGCGATTACCTGCGTAAAAAGCTGTAATGGCCCGCATTCTCCTCATTGAGACATCTACTTCGGTCCTGTCCGTGGCATTAGCCGTTGACGGGACCGTTGTGGCAGAACGCATCTGCCGGGAGCCCCGTATGCAGGCTTCCCTCACCGCCCCGCTGGTAAAGGAAGTGCTGGACGAGGCCGGCCTCAAAGCCCCGGACTGCGATGCCATAGCCGTGAGCTCCGGCCCGGGTTCCTACACGGGACTCCGGGTGGGCGTGTCCACCGCCAAGGGCCTGGCTTTTGGTGCCGGAAAGCCCCTCATAGCCGTGGGAACTCTTGACGTTCTGGTTAGCGCTTGTCATTCTGAGCGAAGCGAAGAATCTCCCCTCTATATAGTACCTATGATTGACGCTCGCCGTATGGAGGTGTATACCGCGGTTTACAGCGCAGCAGGGGAGCGGCTCACGGAGATTGAATCCCATATCATCGGCCCGGATTCTTTTGCCCCTTATCTTGAAAAAGGAAAGGTGCTTTTTGTGGGCGACGGTGCCCTCAAGGGAAAGGATGTGATTGCGCATCCCAATGCCCTTTTTGAGGAGGCGTTCCCGCTGGCCAGGTATATGGCGCCCCGGGCCCGGAAGGCCTTTGAAGAGGGTAAATTTGAAAATCTGGCGTACTTTGAACCCTTCTACTTGAAGGACTTTATTCCTACCACGCCTAAGAAGCTATTGTAAGCAGCTGCTTGAGGTAGGGGAATACGAAATAGCCAAAGTCTTTGAGGGCTCCGTATAGCAGGGATTCCTGCAATACGGGGCCTTTTACTAGGCCGAATTTGACGTTCACCGTGTCAAACATAATGATGATGAGACCAATGACCACGGCCGAAACGGCAATGCTGAACACCAGTCCCAGCACCTTGTTGAGCCAGCCCAGGGAGGCTTTTTCTACGGCGGCGGTAATGAGTTTGGCCACAAACATAACCACCAGCAGCACCAGAACCAGCACGGCGGCAAAGCCCAGGATGTTGAGGACGGTTTGCGAAACGGTGAGGTATTGCGATAGCCACGTGCAGGCAGCGCCGGAGAACTTGAAAGCCAGGTACACGCTTAACACAATGCCTACCAGCGTGATAGCTTGCTCCAGAAATCCCTTTGAAATGCCCCGGATGATGCCCGGAATAAAGAGAACAAGGATAACGATATCCAGCGTGTTCATTGCTTGCCTAAATCAGTAATTATTTATAACTTTGTGAAATATTTTAGGATACAAAATTAGCAAAAAATATGACATTCAAAGAATACAAGGGGCTGGATTTGACCGAATGTGGGAACAACGTCCTGCAGCGCTGGAAGCAGATGCACGCTTTTGAGCGCTCGCTGGAACTGCGTGAAGGGGCCCCTGAGTTCATTTTCTTCGAAGGCCCGCCCAGCGCCAACGGTATGCCCGGTATCCACCACGTGATGGCCCGTTCCATCAAGGATGCCATCTGCCGCTATAAATCGCAGACCGGTTACAAAGTGAACCGCCGCGCCGGCTGGGATACCCACGGCCTCCCTGTAGAACTGGGTGTAGAGAAGAAACTGGGCATCACCAAGGCAGATATCGGAACCAAGGTGTCCGTGGCAGAATACAACGCCACCTGCCGCAAAGAGGTGATGAAATATACCAAGGAGTGGGTCAATATGACCGAGCGTGTAGGTTATTGGGTAGATATGATGGACCCGTATATCACCTACGACAACCGCTACATCGAGACCCTCTGGTACCTCCTCCAGAAGATTTACAACAAAGGCCTGCTGTATAAGGGCTATACCATTCAGCCGTATTCTCCCACGGACGGTACGGGCCTGAGCTCCCACGAGCTCAACCAGCCCGGCTGCTATAAGGACGTAAGCGACACCACGGCCACCGTCCAGTTTGAGGTAATCAAAGACGGCGCATCCCAGCCGCTGTACGGCACGTATGTGTATCCTGTCTATTTCCTGGCCTGGACCACCACGCCCTGGACCCTTCCGTCCAATACCGCCCTGTGCGTAGGACCGGAAATAGAGTACGTCCGCGTACTTTCCCTCAACCCTTACACCGGCGCCCCCGCCGTGTATGTGCTGGCCAAGGATCTGGTGGGCACCTGGTTCAACCCCAAGGGAGAGAACGCTCCCCTGGAGAGCTACCAGAAGGGAGACAAGGTGGTTCCCTGGAAGCTCCTGGGCGGCAGCTGGAAAGGCTCCGAGCTCGTGGGCATCCGCTATCACCAGCTCATTCCCTGGTTCAAGCCGGACGGAGAAGCCTTCCGCGTGATCTCCGGAGACTATGTAACCACTTCCGAAGGTACGGGCATCGTACACATTGCCCCCACCTTTGGTGCAGACGATAAGCGTGTGGCCGCTGCCGCCGGCATCGGTGCCATCATGCCCATTGATAAGGACGGCAATCCCCAGGCCCAGGTAGACCGCCAGGGCCGCTTCTTCCGCCTGGAAGATATGGATCCCGCCTACGCCGCCACGGTTGACCCTTCCTACAAGGAGTATTCGGGCCGATACGTGAAAGCCGGCTACAAGCAGTACTTCGAGCACGTAGAAGAAGAAGGAACGCTGGACATTGACCTTTGCGTAATGATGAAGGCCGATGGCAGAGCCTTCAAGGTGCTCAAGCACGTACACAGCTATCCGCACAGCTGGAGAACGGACCTCCCCGTGCTCTACTATCCGCTGGACAGCTGGTTCATCAAAGCTTCGGCCGTAAAGGACGAGATGGTGAAGCTCAACCAGCAGATTGTCTGGAAGCCCGCCTCCACCGGTACCGGCCGCTTTGGCCAGTGGCTGGAGAACATCCAGGACTGGAACCTCAGCCGCAGCCGCTACTGGGGCACCCCGCTGCCCATCTGGCGCACCGAGGACGGTAAGGAAGAGATTTGTATCGGTTCCGTCAAGGAACTCTACGCAGAGATAGAGAAGGCCGTAGCCGCCGGCGTTATGTCCTCCAACCCGCTCAAGGAGAAGGGCTTTGATCCCGAGGATATGAGCCTGGAGAACTACAACAAGATAGACCTCCACCGCCCTGTAGTGGACGAGATTTTCCTCGTATCCCGCAGCGGCAAGAAGATGACCCGTGAAACGGACCTCATTGACGTGTGGTTCGATTCCGGAGCTATGCCTTACGCCCAGGAAGGCCTCCGCAACCTGGACAGCCCCGCCTTTGGCGCCACGGCAGACTTCATTGCAGAAGGCGTGGACCAGACCCGCGGCTGGTTCTATACCCTGCACGCCATCCACACTATGATTTCCGGAACGCCCGCCTTCAAGCGCGTTATCTCCAACGGTCTGGTGCTGGACAAGAACGGCAACAAGATGAGCAAGCGCCTGGGCAATGCGGTAGATCCGTTTATGGCCCTGGATACGTACGGCGCAGACGCCCTGCGCTGGTATATGCTCACCAACGCCGAGCCCTGGGACAACCTCAAATTTGACGAAACCGGAGTAGCAGACGTGCGCCGCAAATTCTTCGGCACCCTCTACAATACCTACGCCCTGTTCGCCGTTTACGCCAACATCGACAACTTCGACCCGTCCGCCCCGGAGATTCCCGTCGCGCAGCGCCCCGAGTTCGACCGTTGGATTATCAGCAACCTCCATTCCCTCATCAAGAAGGTGGAGGCCTGTTACGAAGACTACAATGTGACCGACGCCGGTCGTATGATCCAGGACTTTGTCTGCGACGACCTAAGTAATTGGTATGTCCGCCTGAACCGTAAACGTTTCTGGGGCGGCAAGATGGACGAGGATAAGCTGTCTGCCTACCAGACTCTGATGGAAGCACTTGTGGATGTGGCTGTTATGGCCGCTCCGATAGCGCCTTTCTACATGGATCGTCTCTATTTGGATCTTGTTCCGGATGGGGAGGAGTCTGTGCATTATGTCATGATGCCCGAAAGCGATCCTTCCGTCATTGATCCTGATCTTGAGGAAAGGATGGCTTTGGCGCAGAAGGCGACCTCGATGGTCTTGGCTCTTCGCCGCAAGGTTTCGATCAAGGTTCGCCAACCTCTTTCGAAGTTGGTCATTCCTGTCATCTCAGACAAGGTTCGCGCCCAGCTTGAGCAGGTCAAGGGGATCATTCTTGGCGAGGTCAATGTCAAGGAGGCCGAGTTCATATCCGACACTACCGGCATCATCACCAAGAAGATCAAGCCGAATTTCAAGACTCTCGGTAAGGTTTACGGCAAGCA
Source organism: Bacteroidales bacterium (assembly GCA_016285215.1). The sequence continues at coordinate 5,401 of JAEEQI010000125.1, forward strand.
GATGAAGGAAATCGCGGGAGCCTTCGCCCCTCTCGATCAGGCCGTCATCTCCGACATTCAAACCGCTCAAGCGGCTGGTAATGAATATGTTCTGCCTTTGCCTTCCGGTGATGTCGTCCTTGGCCCTTTGGACTACGAGATCTCCTCTGAGGACATGCCAGGATGGCTCGTGGCCACCGAAGGACCTCTCACCATCGCTCTTGACATCCAGATCACTGAAGACCTGAAGAAAGAGGGTGTGGCGAGGGAGTTGATCAACCGGATCCAGAATCTCAGAAAAGACAGTGGATTTGAGGTGACTGATAAAATAGAAGTTATTATATTTGCAGACGAAAAAGCGAGTGGTGAGATAACGCCCGCTTTGGAAGTTTACAAGGAATATGTCTCAGCCCAGACTCTCGCGATTTCAATAGCGGTGGAGGATCTGGCGGGCGCTCCCGAAGGAGCGGCTGATGTGGAGTGGGATGAGGGCGCTTTGAGAATGGTGCTGAATAGAAGATAACAACCTGATTTATAGTTTTTTTGCCATGTCAGAAGACATAAAAGAGAATGCGGTTCCCGAAGTGGAGAAGACGCGTTATAGCGATGATGAGCTTGCCGAGTTCAAGGTCATTATCAATGAGAAGTTGGATAAGGCTCGGAAGGAATATAACACCCTTCGCCAGGTGATCATGCACAATGGCAGCAATGACATTGAGGACACCACGCCGTCTTTCAAGACCGTTGAGGACGACGGGGCTTATCAGCTTTCCAAAGAAGAGGCCAGCCAGCTCGCCCAGCGGCAGTACAAGTTCATCCAGAATCTTGAGGCCGCCCTTGTCCGCATTGAGAACAAGACTTACGGCATCTGCCGTGTGACCGGGAAACTTATCCCCAAGGAGAGGCTGCGTCTCGTTCCGCACGCCACCTTGACAGTTGAAGCCAAAGAGATGCTCGCCAAAAAAGGCCGCAACTAGTGAAGCTTTCTAAAGGAAATAAGTTACTGATCCTGGGGATCCTCCTTGTTGTCATTGACCAGATCATCAAGGTCCTGGTCAAGACAAATATGCACATCGGACAGCATATCTATGTGATAGGCAATTGGTTCCAGATTCTCTTCATAGAAAATGAGGGGATGGCTTTCGGAATGAAGTTCGGTGGTGCGATTGGGAAGTTCCTCCTGTCATTTTTCCGGATAGGCCTTTTCGCCGCCCTTTGCTGGTGGATATCCTCACTCGTCAAGAAGTCAGTTGATGAAGACGGTAAGCCGGCTCTGCTGGCCAATGGTGCCAAGAGGGTCCCTACTGGGGTGCTGATAGGTCTCACATTGATAACAGCCGGTGCCTTCGGGAATATTATCGACAGCCTGTTCTATGGCCTCATTTTCGATTACGCTCCGTTTATGTTCGGCAGGGTGGTCGATATGCTCTATTTTCCTATAATAGACACTACGTGGCCAACTTGGATGCCATTTGTCGGAGGCAAGGATTTCCTTTTCTTCGCTCCGGTGTTCAACTTTGCGGACAGTTGTGTGACAGTTGGAGCCCTATATCTCATCTTCTTCCAATACAGGTTTTTCGCCCGTGACGACCAGCCGGATGATAAACTTGCCTCAGGTGAGAAGAAATAATTTTGGCAGGACGGATTTTATCTTTATCTTTGCAGTCCGCTGAATGTAGCAAAATATTGGAGGTGTGGCCGAGTGGTCGATGGCGGCAGTCTTGAAAACTGTTGAACGGCAACGTTCCGGGGGTTCGAATCCCTCCGCCTCCGCGCAA
>JAEEQI010000126.1 GCA_016285215.1 Bacteroidales bacterium
TCATCTTGGCACCCAGGGCCACGTGGGCATCGTACAGGCAAGTGCGCTGCAGCTGTTCCTCAGGGATGATAACGTCTGACATATTGTGTTAGTTTAAATAGTGTGTTAAAAACTTATATAAATCTATATTTGTCTCTTTGTTGATGCGGAGGTCTTCCGGTGTGGCGCCCTTGGAAGGAGCCAGTTCCCCGCAAATATCCACCGCCGCCACATTCATCCGGCCTATGATGCGTTCCAGCATCTCTTTTATCTGTTCCAAGGAATAGGTACCCTGGGACCAGTCCGTACGGGCATAGGCCTTATCCATCACATCCTTGTCCAGCGACACATACACCCGCTCTCCCCTTCTTTCTTCCAGCCAGCCTTCCGGGATATCGGCCTTTCCTTCCGGAGGGCCGATGGAAAGCACGTCCCTCAGCATCGGATTCTGCTCCTGCATCTCCTTGACCCAGCTGCCACAGGAGAGCACGCCTTCAAAGGCGGGGTCCTGGTTGTCCGGATGGTTGTCCAGCAGGATCAGGTGAAAGGGTTGGGTCTCCCTCAGGGCCAGCAGGTGCGAGAGATAATGGTAGTCTCCGCTGTCCAGCCAGCGCAGCCGCGGCAAGGGCTGCGGGAACGCCTCTTTCAATTCCGCCGCTGCCTGACTGTCGCAGTAACAGCAGCACCCTTCCAGGGCCGTAAAATCCAGTACCTGAACGCTTTGTGTCTGCTGCTCCAGCCAGGGCAGGAACCCCTGCTCCGCATACGCGCCGCTCAACTGAAACACAAGGCTATTCATCTTTCAAAGATACGCATTTTATCCGACAAAGACATATAGTATTTTCAAAAGAATTTGTGTATTTTTGTAGGAATTGAAAGAAACTGACTCAGGCATATGAAAAATGCTATTTATACCCTCTCCCTGGCTTTCACTTTTCTAGTTGCCGGCGCTTTTGCACAGGCGCAGGAACAGCAGAATTCCGTCCTCAGCGGAAAAGCCTCCGAGCACTGGTTCATTGGCGTAGGCGGCGGTGTCAACAGCATCTTTGACAACAGCCGTTTTGCCCCCGTCCAGCCTGCCGCCCAGTTCAATGTGGGTAAATGGGTCAGTCCCGCCATCGGCCTCCGTGCCGGCTACAACGGCATCTATGCCAAGGCTGTTTCGGCCCCGGAAACCTGGTTTGCCGCAGACCAGAAATTCAACTACAACCTGGTGCACTTTGACGCCCTCTGGAACCTCCGCAATACGGTCACCTATAAAGAGAAGCGAATCTGGAACCCCGTACTGTACCTGCGCACCGGTGCCATCCTGGCCACCGCCCAGGGAAGCAGTATGAAGTGGGCCTTTGGAATGGGCGGCGGCTTTGCCAACCATTTCCGCGTAAGCGAGCACACCAGCATCTCCCTGGACCTTTCGGCCGTAGTGGCCAGCGAGCGCCTGTTCCGTAACAACGGCAGCGGCGGTTTCGTAACCTTCCCCACGGCCACCATCGGCCTGGTCTTCGACCTGGGAACCCGCAGGTTCAAGCGTCCCGCCGCTCCCGTACAGGATCCGGACCCCAACATCATTGACAAACTGCAGGTGCAGCTGGACGAGGCCGATGCCCGCCTGGCCCTGGCCCAGAGCCGTATTGGCAAGCTCCAGAAAGAAAACAGCAAAATGGACAGGCTCCAGGAAGGCAAAACCTACAGCTACAAGGGCGGAGTCTTCAGCGAGACCCAGATTCCCGAGCCTGTCACCATCAGCACCAACGTAGCAGAAATCCTCTATTTTGAACTGGGTAAAACCACCCTGGACGAGCGTGAACTGGCCCGTCTGGAATTCTACGCCCAAAATACCTTCAAGAAGACGCAGAAGCTTCTGATCAGCGGCTGCGCAGATTCCGGTACCGGCACCCGTGAAGTGAACGAGCGCCTCTCCCGGCAGCGCGCAGAATACGTAAAAGACATCCTGGTGAAGCGGTTTGGCTACAACCCCGCCCTCATTACCACCCAGGCAGACGTTATTCCTTCCACCTCCCCCATCAAGGGACGCATTGTTACCATTGAAGTACAGTAAATGGCAGAATCCAATTTCATAGATTACGTTAGAATCTTCTGTGCCAGCGGGCACGGAGGATCCGGCAGCGCCCACCTTCACCGCGCCAAGTACGTGCCCAAAGGAGGCCCGGACGGCGGAGACGGCGGCCGCGGCGGCCATATCATCCTTAAAGTCAATCCTCAGCTCTGGACGCTCATCCACCTCCGCTACAGAAAAGTAGTGAAGGCCGAAAACGGAGGCAACGGGGCCGAAGCCCTCAAGCGCGGCAAGAATGGAGAAGACATCATTCTTGAAGTGCCCCAGGGCGTGGTTGTCAAAGACGCAGAGACGGAAGAAGTCATAACCGAACTGGTAGAAAAGGACCAGGAATACATCCTGTGCCAGGGCGGCCGCGGCGGCTGGGGCAACGACCATTTCAAGAGTGCCACCAACCAGACGCCCCGCTACGCCCAGCCCGGAGAGGAAGGCCAGGAAGGCTGGTTTATCCTGGAGTTGAAAGTACTGGCCGATGTAGGTCTGGTGGGCTTCCCCAACGCCGGAAAGAGCACCCTGCTGGCCGCCATCACCAGTGCCAAACCCAAGATTGCCAATTACGCCTTCACCACCCTGGAACCCAACCTGGGCATAGTCCGTTACCACGACAACCGCTCCTTCGTGATGGCCGATATCCCCGGCATCATCGAGGGCGCCCACGAAGGCCGGGGCATTGGTATGCGCTTCCTAAGACATATTGAGCGCAACAGCGTGCTCCTGTTTATGGTAGCCGCAGACGAACCGGACGTAACCAAGGGTTACAAGATCCTCCTCAAGGAACTGGAAGAATACAACCCTGAGCTTCTGGTCAAAGACCGCGTGCTGGCCATTACCAAAACGGACCTGATAGATGAGAAGCAGAAGGCCAAGATAGAGAAGAAACTTCCCACCGACGTCCCTCACGTCTTTATTTCCTCGGTAGCCCAGACGGGTCTCAACGAACTCAAGGAAGCCCTATGGAAGGCCTTGTCCAGCTAGATCAGCGCCTCAGTCTCTGGCTCAATCAGAACAATCCGGAAGCCCTCAACGGCTTCTGGCACCTTATGTCCGGCGTAAGGGAGTGGATTCCGCTGTACGTCTTTATGATTGGCTTTCTCATCTGGCGTCTGGGCTGGAAAAAAGGCCTGGCGGTGGTCCTCACCCTTTTCCTGGGCGTTTACCTTACAGACCAGGTAGCCAACCTGTTCAAGAACGGATTTATGCGCCTCAGACCCTGCCGGGACCCTTGGATGCTTGAGAACGGAGTCCTTTGCCCCGACGGCATCATCGGCGGCCTGTACGGATTCTTCTCCGGCCACGCCAGCAACGCCTTCGGCTTTGCCGCCGGCACCTGGGCCGGTCTCCAGTTAAACGACAAGGAACACAATTACAGCCTCTACGGCTGCGTCATTATGATATGGGCCACTATGATGTCTCTGAGCCGCACTATGCTGGCGGCCCATTATCTGGGGGATATTCTGGTAGGAGCCCTCTTCGGCCTCACCCTGGGCTTCGGCCTGGCTTACGCCGTGCACAAGCTGCTGGTTAAAGCGAAGGTATAATCTTTTCCATCTGGATGCTGTGGGAGCCCTTGAGTAAGATGGTGCAACCCTCCAGCGGATGCTCTTCAAGATACTTGGCCAGGTCTGAGAACGTGGCAAAGGTCTTATACGGCTTACCGGCGGCGGCGCGGGTGAATTCCTCGCCCACCAGATAGGCCTCCAATCCCTCCAGACGAGCCACAATGCGGTTATGTTCGGCGGCGGCATCGGCGCCCAGCTCTCGCATATCTCCCAGCATAGCTACCTTTCGGCCCTTCATCTGGGCCAGATTGTCCAGGGCCACGCCCATAGATGACGGGTTGGCATTGTAGGCATCTACAATGAGGGTATTCTTCTCTGTCTTAACCAGTTGACTGCGGTTATTGGAAGGAATGTAGGAAGCAATGGCCTGCAGGGCATCCTCACGGGGCACGTCAAAGTACCAGGCCAGCTTGAGAGCGGCCAGTACGTTGGCGGCATTGTAGGCGCCCACCAGCTGCGTCTGCAGCGAGGCGTCTTCCCACTCCATTTCCAGGAAGGGATCGGCCTTAACCTTGATGCCTTCCTTGGTGTAGCCAATGGCTTCCAGGCCTCTCTGGGCCAGCATCTCCTGCAGCACGGGGTCGTCGGCGTTGGCAAACACCACGCCGTCGTGCTCCTTCAGATAATCATAGAGCAGACCCTTGGCGTGCTTGACACCCTCATAGCTGCCAAAGCCTTCCAGGTGCGCCTTACCCACATTGGTGATGAGTCCCAGGTTGGGCTGGGCCACGGCCAGCAGGGGCTTGAGGTCTTCGGGATGGCTGGCACCCATTTCTACAATGGCAATCTGGGCGCGGGGACCAATCTTGAGGACGGTGAGCGGAACGCCAATCTCGTTATTGAGGTTGCCCTCGGTGGCGCTCACGCGGTAGGCGGCGCCCAGGGCGGTCTTGATCAGTTCCTTGGTGGTGGTTTTGCCGTTGGTGCCGGTAAGGCCAATCACGGGAATGCGCAGCTGTCTGCGGTGATAGGCGGCCAGGGCCTTGAGGGTCTCCAGGGTATCGGGGACCTTGATGAGGCGGGGGTCTTCGGCCTCTAAATCCTCCCCTGCTACGGCATAGGAGGCGCCTTTTTCCAGGGCTTGCAGGGCAAAACGGTTGCCGTCAAAATTCTCTCCCTTGAGGGCAAAGAACAGCTGATTTTTCTTGAGGGTACGGGTATCCGTACATACGCCTGCGCTCTGCAGGAAGATATCGTAAAGTGCTTTGATTTCCATTATTTTCCGGTGCTTCCAAATCCGCCGGCACCACGCTCGGTGGCATCCAGCTCTTCCACTTCTTCCCATTGTACCTGCTCGTGGCGGGCAATCACCATCTGGGCAATGCGCTCACCGGGAACAATCTCAAACGGCTCCTGCGACAGGTTAACCAGAATCACCTTGATCTCTCCCCTGTAGTCTGCGTCAATGGTGCCGGGGGTATTGAGAACGGTAATTCCGTGCTTGGCGGCCAGTCCGCTGCGGGGACGTACCTGGGCCTCAAATCCGGCCGGAAGGGCAATGAAAAGACCCGTAGGAACCAGCGTACGCTGCAACGGCTGCAGGGTAACGGGCTCTTCCAGGTTGGCTTTGAGGTCTACCCCTGCGCTCTGCGGCGTGGCGTATGCCGGGCTGGGATACGGAGAGTGGTTTACGATTTTTACCTTCATTATTTAGGAGCTTTTACGTAAAGGACAATGGCTATGATGGTATACAGGTAGTTGGGCAGCCAGATGGCAATGGACGCCGGAAGGGTATCCGTAATCACAAACATCTCGCTGAACTGCATAAACAGGATATAGGAGAAGGCCAGGGCCGTTCCCGCCGCCAGGTTCCAACCCATACCGCCGCGCTTTTTCTTGGTACAGAGAGCCAGGCCAATGATGGTAAGGATAATGGTGGAGAAAGGCATAGAGAGGCGGTTGTTCTTCTCAATGAGGGCCATATTCACGGAGGCGTCTCCCCGCATCTTCTGCGTCTCGATAAGCTGGTTGAGTTCCCGCTTGTTCAGACGCTGGATGGTGAACTTGTTCATAAAGAAGTCGTCTCTGGTAAGGCTCAGGGTGGTATCCATCTGACGGCCGCTGCGGATATGGTCCCGCATTCCTTCGTCATATTCACGGACAACCCAGTTTCTCAGGTGCCAGACGCCGGAGACGGTGTCAAACTGGGCACTTTCGGCCGAAATCTTGGAATGCAGGCGGCCTTCGGAGAGGTCTTCCAGCGTAAAGTTATAGGCGGTGTTATTATACGAACTGAAGCTTTCCAGATACACAAAGCGGTCGTCTTCCAGCTTGTAGTGCATATCGTGACCTATCTTTACTTTTCTCCAGGAGTTGTACTTCTGTTCAAACTCCACGCGCACGCCATTGGCGTGAGGCAGAACCCACTGACCCAGTTCCAGCGACATCACCGCAATAAAGAGGGCCGAAAGGACAAAGGGCAAGGCAAACCGATGGTAACTGATACCGCCGGAAAGGATGGCCACCACCTCCGAGTCCTGCGTCATCTTGGAAGTGAAGAAGATAACCGTCAGGAACACGAACATAGGCGCGTACTGGTTGATGAAGTACGGAACCCAGTTCAGGTAATAATCGAAGACAATCTCGTGGATAGGGGCTTCCTTCTTGATGAAGTCTTCAATCTTTTCGCTGATATCGAAGATGATGATGAGCACCGCCAGGAAGAGGATGGACACAAAGAACGTCACCAGGAATTTCCTGATGATGTACCAGTCCAGCCGCTGGAGTCCCTTGAACTTGAACGTCATAGGCGCTGCGTGAGTTTAGGGATTACGGCATTCTTCCAGGACAGGAAATCACCGGCCAGAATATGCTCGCGGGCTACCCTTACCAAATCCAGATAGAAGGCCAGGTTGTGCTCGGAGGCCACCATAGCGGCAAACATCTCCTTGGCAATGAACAGGTGATGGATATACGCGCGGGTGTAATAGCTGTCCACGAAAGACGTGCCCTGGGGATCCAGGGGCGAGAAATCGTCTGTCCACTTGGAGTTGCGCATATTCATAATACCCTCCCATGTAAAAAGCATGCCGTTGCGGCCGTTTCGGGTGGGCATTACGCAGTCAAACATATCAATTCCGCGGGCTATGCCTTCCAGGATGTTGGCGGGAGTGCCCACGCCCATCAGGTAACGGGGCTTGTCCTGCGGCAGCAGCGGGCAGGTAACCTCCAGCATCTCGTACATCTTCTCGGTGGGTTCTCCTACGGCCAGGCCGCCCACGGCATAACCGCCGCGGTTGGCGTTGTCCAGCCCCAGGGCGTGCTCCACAGCCTGCTTGCGCAGCTCCGGATACACGCAGCCCTGGATGATGGGGAACATCACCTGCTGATATCCATAAAGAGGTTCGGTCTCGTCAAAGTGCTTGGCAAAGCGCTCCAGCCAGCCCTGCGTGAGTTTGAGGGACTTGGTGGCGTAGCGGATATCTGCGTCTCCGGGGCAGCACTCGTCCAGGGCCATGATGATATCGGCCCCTATCTTTCTCTGCGTATCTACGTTGTTTTCCGGAGTAAAGATGTGCTTGCTGCCGTCTAT
>JAEEQI010000127.1 GCA_016285215.1 Bacteroidales bacterium
GATGGGACGTGCCGTGGGCACCGTAGCGGCGCACGCGGTATTTCTCATAGTACTCGTAAGGCAGGCCGTACATGTAAGCGTAGGCGGGCATGGTCTGGTGGAAAGCGGTGTCAAAGGTAACTACCTGGGGCACGCTGGGAAGAGCGTCCTGCATGGCGTGGATACCCAGCAAGTGGGCCGGGTTGTGCAGCGGAGCAAAGTCTGCGCAGAAGGCAATCTTGTCCAGCACATCCTGGTTCACCAGCACGGAACCGGAGAAGAAGTCTCCACCCTGCACAATACGGTGACCCACGGCCTCAATGTCTTCCAGGCTCTTGAGAACGCCGGTCTCGGGGTTGGTGAGGGCCTTGAGGATGAGCTTCATACCCTCTTTGTGATCCGGGATGGGAACGTCTGTTACAATCTTGTCCTTTCCGGTGGGAGCATACTGGAGAATGCCGGCAGGAAGGCCGATCTTTTCTGCTATACCTTTGGCGATTACGTCAAATACGTCGTCGCTTTTCATGTCAAGAAGCTGGTACTTGATGGACGAGCTTCCGCAGTTGATGACGAGAATGATCATATGGTTTGAATTTAAATTCAGTACATCTGTGCAAAGATACGAAATTATTACTAATTTCGCACGTATGGCCGAGGCGAAAAGCATAGAAGCGCTTTCGGGTTTATTCACCGTTGGCGTAGTGGCTGGAACAATGGTTTCGGCTGCATCGGCCGGGGCCTGGAGCGGCCTCCTTCTCCCCTTCCTGCTTCTTCCCGTTTTCTTCCGCAACAAGCTGCGCGTGGCGCCGGACAAACTGGCCGTGGGCCTCATCTGGGCGGCCTTTTTGCTGCTGGGCTTTTTCTGCGCCCTGTCGCGGTCGTTGCCGGGAATGGAGGAAACTTCGGCCCTTCAAATGTGGGCTTTGGGGGCGGCCGATGCCCTCCGCGCACGCATAGACGCCCTCCCCTTCCAGGCCGATGTTACAGCTCCCCTCCTCAAGGCTTTCCTTACAGCCGACCGGAGCGGTCTGGAGGCCGATGTGGTGCAGAGTTTCCGCGCCAGCGGGGCCTCCCACCTGCTGGCCCTGTCGGGCCTTCATATGGGCATCATCTACCTGCTTCTGGACAAGTTCACCAAGCCCTGGGGCGGGTCGCAGACGGCGGCCATCGCACGGTTCGTGCTCTTTGGCCTGGGCGGCGGTTTCTTTACGCTTATGACGGGGGCTTCGCCGTCCATTGTGCGCGCGTACCTCTTCATTCTCATAGGGGAACTGCTGCGGGTTAGCGGAAGGCCCCGGAAGCCTTCCCGTGTGCTCTGTCTGGCCCTTCTGGTGCAGCTGGTACTGGATCCTTCCGTGATCCGGACGGTGGGCTTCCAGCTGTCTTACCTGGCTATGGCGGGCATCTTCATCCTCTATCCCGTGCTGGAAAGCTGGTATCCCTCCAGCAGCAAATGGGATCCTTTCAAGCGCATCTGGCAGGCTTCGGCCCTGGCTATATCCTGCCAGGTCTTTACCGGTCCGCTGGCGTGGCTTAAGTTCCATACCTTCCCCCGGCATTTTCTGCTCACCAACCTTCTTTGCATTCCCCTTACAACGGGACTGCTTACTTCGGCGGTTTCGGCCCTAATCCTGGATGCCGTGAACCTGTGTCCCGGCTTCCTGATACAAATAACAGACAGCCTGAGCCGTCTGTTAGTATTCATTTTGGAAGTGATTGCCGGAATGTAATTAGTTCTTGAGCGCAAAGCCCGGAGAAGCCCATTCCTTCATATTTCCGTTGTCGTCTGTGTAGATGAGGTAGCCCTCCAGATTGGGGTCTCCCAGAATGAGCACCTGGGCGCCGTGCAAACCGGTTACCATACACCAGGTGGCAATGGCGTCGGATTCTGCGGCGTTGGTGGAAGAAACCACCGTGGCGCTAAGGAGGTTATGCTGAACCGGATAACCCGTACGGGGGTTGATGGTGTGGGCGTACTTGCGGCCGTCCCGGATGTAGAACTTGCGGTAGTTACCGGAAGTCACAATGCCGGCGGGCTTGCCTTCCGAGCTCCAGATGCCGCTGAGGCCGGCTTCCGTCTCCTCGCCGTCTACACGGTCGATGGGGCGGTCTACACCTACCGACCAGGGCTGGCCGGAGGGGCTCATTCCGTCGCACCAGATTTCTCCAATGTCAATGAGCATATCCTTAACGCCCAGGCTGTAGAGATACTTGGCAATGATATCGCAGCTGTATCCCTGTGCAATGGCGTTGTAGTTGAGCCGGGGATAACCCATAACGGCAGGGTCAATGTAGCCGTCCGTTACCGGAAGCTCTGCCGGAAGATGTCCCATACCGCACTGCTCCAGGAGCTTGGCCACTTCTTCGTCCGTGGGGAAGGTGCTGTTGCGGAAACCGAAGCCCCAGGCGTCGTACAGGGCGGCGGCGCCAAAGTCAAGGGCTCCTCCGGAACGCTCCCACAGGCGGTAGGCCACGCGGTACATATCCAGGAACATCTGGGTGGAAGGAATCTTTTCTCCCGCATTGAAACGGGAAAGAAGGGATTTCTTATTATAACCGGAAAGGGTGGTGTCAATCTGGACCACCAGGGCGTCGATACTGTCTCTTACCGTTTCCACGGGAACCTGCACACCCTTCATATTGATCTTGACGGTGTAGCTGTTTCCCTGGGCATAGCCGCTAATTTGCACATACTCATCCTTCTGCACTCCGCACGAAACCAGTACGAATGACAACAGGGCCGATATGAGCAAAAGCTTTTTCATAGCGCGTCTAATATCTTGGCAAGATTTTTGTGCAAATTTATAAAAAAATAGCGATATTTGTAGGATACAAGCGAAAAAAGATGAAAAAAACCTTATTCTGCACCGCCTTGCTGCTTCTTGTCTTTTTGGCCTTTAGCTGCAAAAAAAATAATAACGAAACCACCACTCCCACCCTTTCCGGGCTTGATCTGGACAGCAATCATTCCACGTTTATGGGAATTGGGAGCACGCTTATAGTAACCCCTGATATCAGCGATATTGTCTCTTCCGACGGCAAGACGTTCCCGGACAAGATTGGCATTTACTTTATGCTCAACACCGATACGCAGCGTGACACCACCACCACGGATGCAGATGTATCCAACCCGCCCTACGAACTCCTGCTGGACGAGCCCGGCAACTTTACCCTGTATTGCTATGCCTTCGGCGGCACCGGCTTCTATAACGCTTCGGCCTCCATTTCCTTTACGGTAGTGGACCCCGCCACCGCCATCACCGGTCTTCCGGACCTTCCCAAAATTGATATTGCCAGCAGTACCTTTATGACCGTTGAACTGGGTGGAAAGACGTGGATGGCCAACAACCTCTACGGAACCAACTCCGGTTACTATTACCAGGATTCCGAGATTCTGGCCTCCCTGTTTGGACAGTATTACTCTTGGGTGGAAGCCCAGGACGCCTGCCCCGCCGGATGGCACCTTCCCAGCGGAGAAGAGTTTGACCAGTGCCTGGGTACCGTGGCCGGTAACGCTATGGTCAATGCCCAGTTTGTAGAAAAGGATTTCTGGAACTACTGGCCCGAGGTTCCCATCACCAACAGCCTTCAGTTCTGCGCCCTCCCCGTTGGTTATCTTGACCTCACGCTGGAAGGAGCCCCTGAAGACGGCTACAAACAATACGCCTGCTTCTGGACCAGCGACTCAAAGGGTGATATGGGAGAATTCCGTTACATCTACGAGAAAGAGAACCGCATACAAAAAGGCCAGGGAGACAAGACCACCCTGGCGTTGAGCGTGCGCTGCGTAAAAGACTAACGCAGGTCTGTAATCAGAAAATCGGGAAGCGATTTCTCCTCCACGGAGAAGTCGCTTTTTCCTTGCAGGGGCATAAAGACAATGTCCTTAAGCAGGAAGCGGGCTCTGTTTTCGTCGTCCAGTTTGAGCGTTACATCCAGCCAGTCCTTGCCTTGTCCGTTTACCGTGAGCTGACTCATATGGCTCTTGTAAGAGGCCACAAAGAGGGCCGGATTGGTAAAGAGATCTTCCTTCTCCACGGTCTCTACCATAGCTTCCTTGGCCTCGCGGTCCAGGGTCCAGCGGGTGGTTCCGTCGCTGATTACTTCCATCCCCAGGCCCTGCAGTTTGTAGCAGTTGCCCTCCAGGGTAACGTCTCCGTCCGTAATCTGGGCAAACTCTCCCCCCTTCTGGGAAAGGGAGTAAGTATAGTGGAAAGTAACACGGTGTCCCTCCACCTTATCCAGCAGAGGAATCCCCTCCTGCGCGCGGGCGCCCAGGGAAAGGGCCGAAAGAAAGAGTATGCTTAAGAGTCTTCTCATTGGTTCAGGAAATGCTGCAGGATTTCGTCCAGCTCGGCCAGGTCTTTCACCAGGACCTCGCGGGGTTTGGCCCCGTTCTGCGGTCCCACGATGCCGGCGGCTTCCAGCTGATCCATTACTCTTCCTGCTTTTGCATATCCCATGCCAAGCTTGCGCTGCAAGTCAGAGGTAGAGCCCCTCTGATTGAGTACCACGGTGCGGGCGGCTTCTTCAAAACGCTCGTCCAGGGTCTTCATATCCACCATTCCGCCGGAGCCTTCCTCACCTTCGGTGGGTGCGGGTTCGGGCAGATAGTAAGGAGTATTGTAGCTCTTCTGATAGCCAATCTGGTTGCCCACGGCGTTGGTGAGATCCGTAATCTCGTCGTTGCCAATGAAGGCGCACTGCACGCGCTCCATCTCCACGCCGCTGTACAGAAGCATGTCTCCGCGGCCAATCAGCTTGTCGGCTCCCGGCTGGTCCAGGATGGTGGAGGAGTCAATACGGGAAGTAACGCGGAAGGCAATACGCATAGGGAAGTTGGCCTTGATGAGGCCGGTAATCACATCCACGGTAGGACGCTGGGTGGCCAGGATCACGTGCAGACCGGCGGCGCGGCCCTTCTGGGCCAGACGGATGACCGAGGTGGTGATGCTGCGGGCCAGGGCCTTGGACTCCGGACCGGCACCCACCGACATAGTGAGGTCTGCGTACTCATCAATGACCACTACAATATAAGGAAGGAAGTGATGGCCTTCATCGGCCCTCAGATGATGCTCCTTGTATTTGGCGTTGTACAGTTTGATGTTGTTCACCATACCCTTGGACAGGAGTTCGTAGCGGGCGTCCATCTCTATGCACAGGGACTGCAGCACGGCGGCGGCGTCCTTGGCGTTCTTGATGATGGCGCGCTCTTTTTCGTCCTGCTCGCTGGCGGCGTTGGGCAGCACGGCCAGGTAATGGTGCAGCAGTTTTCCATAGGCCGAAAACTCCACCATCTTGGGGTCGATGAACACAAACTTGAGCTCCGAAGGGTGCTTGGAATACAGCAGCGAAGCCACAATCACGTTCAGGCCCACGGACTTACCCTGCTTGGTGGCACCGGCTACCAGAAGGTGGGGGGCGTCGGTCAGGTCAAAGACCTTCACCTGCTGGGAAATGGTGTAGCCAATGGCTACGGGGAGTTCGGCCTTGCTGTCGCGGAAGGAGGCGTCGTTCAGGAGGGACTTGAGCGGCACTATGGAGGCCACGTCGTTGGCTACCTCAATGCCCACGGAGTCGGACAGCGTGGTGATACGCACGCCGCGGGCTCCCAGGCTAATGCCGATGTCTTCCTGCAGCTGTTTGATGGCGGCAATCTTGACGCCCGGGGCCGGGTACACTTTGTACAGGGTTACGGTAGGACCCACGATGGCGGTCACGTCCCGCACCTGGATCTTATAGTTGGCCAGGGTATTGCGGATCTTGGTGTTGTTGCGCACCAGTTCTTCTTGCTGGACCTCGTGGCGGGCGTTGGCATAATCTCCCAGGATGCTCAGTTCCGGGGTCTTGTATTTGGGCAGGCCGTCCGGCGGATCCAGACGGTTGTCAATGGGCTTCAGAGGTTCCTTCACCTCCTGCTCCAGGGTATTGTCCTTGACAATGTTGATGCCTTCTTCAGAGTTTTCGTCCTCCCCGACCCGTATTCCGTCATTCCCGGCCTGACCGGGAATCACGTGGGTGGGAGAAGTCACAAACATAGGCGTGGGCTCCGGTTCGGGTTCAGGTTCTGTCATACCGAGGCCCGAAGGGTCGAGCGTATCTCCTTCCTCTTCCACCTCCATAGTATCCGTGGTCTCCACCGGCATCTCTGATGCTTCATCCACCTCCGGAATCTCACGCTTGTGGCCCATAATCCAGTCGTAGAAACGGCGGCTCATAAAGAAGGACCACAGAGCAAGGAGCAGCAGCAGAGCCAGACCCGTTACAATTTCTCCGGTCTTAGCCACGGCCCAGCCCACCAGGGCAGCACCGGCACGACCTCCCATACCACCGCCAAAGAGGTAATTCCAAGGGGTGAAGAGGTCTGCAAAGGCCAGGATCCAGGAAAGAAGGAAGGTAAGGGTAAGCAGGCCGAAGAACCACCGCCGCACCCGGATGCCCGAAGCCGTCCAGATGAGCTTGATGGCCCATCCCAACAGGAAGATGACCAGGCAGAAAGAAGCCAGGCCGAAGCTCTCCGTTACCAGGAAGTGGCCCAGGGACAGACCGCCCTCGGCGGCGGCGTTGTGCACGTTTTCACCGGATGCCAAAGCGCTCTGGTCCGGTTGCCAGGTAAGGACATAGGAGATAACGGAAATGGAAACCATCACCGTCATCAGCAATACTATAGCAATACCCACAAAGCGAAGGCCGTCACGCCTCCGCTCGCTCTGTCCGTTCCACCACTTCTTGAAGGGATTCATTACTTCTTGCCTTTTTTACCTCTGTAATTGCGATTGAACTTGCCGCCCTTGTTGCCGCCTCCGAAGTTCAGGTTCATTCCCGGACGGTTGAAGTTGGCATCGGCCGAAATCTTGGACAGTTCAATGCCCTCCGGCACCCTCACGCGGCCTCCGGACAGGCGCTCGATGTCCTGGAAGATGGTGGCGTCGGCCACGGTGTCCTTGTTCCAGATGAGGTACTGCTGGCGCATATAGATGGCCAGGGAGCGAATCATAGCGGTCTTTACCTCGCCTTCGGGTTCCTTGGCAATGAGGTCCAGGATGCTTTCAATATTTCGGCCGTAATGACGGGCACGGATGGGCTTGGTATTGAGCGGAATGGGGTCCGGCCGGCTGTTCACCACCTCCGGTTCCGGCTTGGGGAAAGG
>JAEEQI010000128.1 GCA_016285215.1 Bacteroidales bacterium
CGTTACTCACCCTTTCGCCGGTCGCCGTCAGAGTATTGCTACTCCACGCTGCCCCTCGACTTGCATGTGTTAAGCCTGCCGCTAGCGTTCATCCTGAGCCAGGATCAAACTCTTCATTGTATATTTTTTATAATGCTTAGCTTGCCCTGACGCTGTTTCTTTAAAGAAACTGACGCTCGTTTATTGATAAATTGTTGTTACAATTTCTCTCGGTACTTGCTTGTACTTCCTTTCAGTCTTTTCAATGAACTTTTTGGTGGCCTTTGGGCCGTAAAAATCCCGCTCGTTGCCGAACGGGACTGCAAAGGTACTACCTTTTTTTTAACTAGCAAATTTTTTCGGAGAAATTTTTGAAGAATTTTTAAAAATTTTTAATTTGCTATTCAGAATCAATCACTTGCGCCCAAAACTTATTTTTTGAGCTTTTCAACGAAGCTCTGGGCAGCCTTGGAACGGGGTAAAATCTGCTTTACGGCACGCTGCCAGGCATCGGCCTCATTCTCTCCCAGGCCCTTGAGGGGGAACACCTCTTCCACCTTCCCCACCGCAGCCTTGAGATCTATGGTGAGCGCCACCTGTCCGGACACTTCCGTGCGGCTGGTGACGGTGGGCGTGAGCGTAATCACATCGGCCCCTTCTTCCACTACTTTGAGTCCGCCGGCTTCCAGCATCTGCGTGAAACGCTGCACCAGCACCGTGGCCGCCTCGGAGGGAATGGCTGCATCGGCCTTGAAAGAATACTGCTGGGCCCTGGCAACAAATGCTGCCAACAAAAGAATCAAAGACAGGACAAATTTTCGCATACGCACGTATATATTATATTAGTGCAAAGGTACGCAAAAATTTCTTTCTGCCAATTTGTCAGTGAAGCGGCATTGGCACGGGCATTGATGAAATCAGGGCACAAGCAAATTAAACTAAAAACAAAATATTATGCTGAAACCTTTAGGAACAAGAGTGGTTGTAGAGCCCAAAGAGGCCGAAACCATGACCGCCGGGGGCCTCTACATCCCGGACAATGCCAAAGAGAAGCCCCAGCAGGGCGTGATTGTGGCCGTAGGCCCGGGCGCCAAGGACGAACCTATGGAAGTGAAAGTAGGTGACACCGTTCTCTATGGCAAGTACGCCGGCACCGAGGTAACCGTGGAAAACAAGAAGTACCTCATTGTAAAACAGTCTGATATTTTGGCAATTCTGTAATTATGGCAAAGGAAATCAAATTCAATACCGAGGTTCGCGCCGCTATGAAGGAAGGCGCCGATGCCCTCGCCAACGCTGTTAAGGTTACCCTGGGTCCCAAGGGCCGCAACGTAGTTATCGCCAAAAAGTTTGGCGCACCCCAGATCACCAAGGACGGTGTGACCGTGGCCAAGGAAGTGGAGCTGGAAGACCAGTTCCAGAATATGGGTGCCCAGATGGTCAAGGAGGTTGCCTCCAAGACCAACGACCAGGCCGGTGACGGTACCACCACCGCAACCGTTCTGGCCCAGGCCATTATGGGCGTGGGTCTCAAGAACGTGACCGCCGGTGCCAACCCTATGGACCTCAAGCGCGGCATTGACAAGGCCGTTGCTGCCGTGGTAGAGAACCTCAAGAAGCAGAGCCAGCCCGTTGGAGAAGACTACTCCAAGGTAGAGCAGGTGGGTACCGTGAGCGCCAACAACGACGCCCAGATTGGTAAACTCATTGCCGAGGCTATGGCCAAGGTCAAGAAAGACGGCGTTATCACCGTAGAAGAAGCAAAGGGCACCGAGACCGAGGTAAAGGTTGTGGAAGGTATGCAGTTTGACCGCGGCTACATCAGCCCTTACTTTATGACCAACGGTGACAAGATGGAAGCCGTCCTGGACGACGCCTACATCCTCCTCACGGACAAGAAGATTGCCAATATGGAAGACCTGATGCCCGTTCTGGAGCCCGTTGCCCGTGAAGGCAAGAGCCTCCTGATCATCGCAGAAGATGTGGAAGGCCAGGCCCTGACCACCCTGGTGGTGAACCGCCTGCGCGGCACCTTGAAGGTAGCCGCCGTCAAGGCCCCCGGCTTTGGTGACCGCCGCAAGGAAATGCTGCAGGACATTGCCGTCCTCACCGGCGCCGTGGTCATCTCCGAGGAGCGCGGCTTCACCCTCCAGAACGCCAATGTCCAGATGCTGGGCAAGGCCGAAAAGGTAACCATCACCAAGGAGAACACCACCATTGTGGGCGGTGCCGGTCTGCAGGCCGATATTAAGGACCGCGCCGACCAGATCCGCGCCCAGATTGAGACCACCAAGAGCGACTACGACCGTGAGAAGCTCCAGGAGCGCCTGGGCAAACTCGCCGGCGGCGTAGCTGTCATCTACGTAGGTGCCACCACCGAGGTGGAGATGAAGGAGAAGAAGGACCGCGTGGACGACGCCCTGAACGCCACCCGTGCTGCCGTTGAAGAAGGTTACCTGCCCGGCGGCGGTGTAGCTTACATCCGCGCCACCGAAGCCCTGAAGAACCTCAAGGGAGACAACGAAGACGAGACCACCGGTATCCGCATCATCGAGCGCGCCATTGAAGAGCCGCTCCGTCAGATTGCCGCCAACGCCGGCGTAGAGGCCTCCGTCATCATCAACAAGATCCGCGAAGGAAAGGGAGACTTTGGTTACAACGCCCGCACCGACGAGTACGTGAACATGTACGAGGCCGGTGTCATCGACCCCACCAAGGTAGCCCGCGTGGCCCTGGAGAACGCCGCTTCCGTAGCCGGTATGTTCCTCACCACCGAGTGCGGCATCGTGGACATCCCGGAGCCCGCTCCGGCCGCCCCCGCTATGCCCGCCGGTGGAATGATGTAAGCCCTTCGGCCCTTAAAATCAATTAAAAAATACGCCTAACGCTCTAAACTATGGACGTTGGGCGTATTTTTTTGTATATTTGTATATTATGGAACTAATCAAAGATCAATACTTCGAAGGGGAGCGTCCCCTGTATGCCCGCCGCGGGGGCCTGAGACTGGAAAACGTCACCATCGGCCCGGGAGAATCCTCCCTTAAGGAAGGCGCCAACATAGAGGCCGAAAACTGCGAATTCAACGGCAAGTACCCCTTCTGGGAGTGCGACGGCTTTACCATCCGCCACTGCGTATTCCGGGAAGGCGCGCGTGCGGCCCTCTGGTACACCCGCCACTGCAGGATGTTCAACACCCTGGTGGAAGCCCCCAAGATGTTCCGCCGCATTACTGGAACCTACCTGGAGAACGTGCAGCTTACCAACGCCCTGGAAACTTTCTGGGACTGCGACGGCGTAACGCTGCGAAACGTAGAAGCCAAGAAGGCCGATTACATCTTTATGCACACGGACAACATCAACGCGGAAAACTTCAACCTGCAGGGCAACTACTCGTTCCAGTACTCCAAGAACGTAGTCATCCGAGACTCCAACCTGGACACCAAGGATGCCTTCTGGGAGAGCGAAAACGTAACCGTGTACAATTCCCGCATCCAGGGAGAGTTCCTGGGCTGGTACTCCAAGAACCTCCGCCTGGTGGGCTGCCATATTGGCGGAACCCAGCCCCTGTGCTACTGCGAGAACCTCATTCTGGAAAACTGCACCTTTGAACCGGACGCAGACCTGGCCTTTGAGTACAGCAGCGTCCAGGCCACCATCCAGGGCTCCATCCACTCCGTGAAGAACCCTCGCAGCGGATTCATTAAGGCCCAGAAGATTGGCCAGGTTATCCTGGATGCCAACATCAAGGAACCCGGCAACTGCGAAATAACCCAGACCCAATAAACTATGAACTACAACTTTGACTCGTGTCCCGACAGAAGGAACACAGAGAGCGTCAAATGGGACCTGTATCCCGGCACGCTGCCTATGTGGGTGGCCGATATGGACTTTGAGGTGGCTCCGGAAATCCGCGCCGCCCTCCAGAAGCGGCTGGACCACGGCGTCTTTGGCTACGAGCTCATCCCGGACAGCTACTTCACGGTAATGAGCCAGTGGTTTGCCTCCCGGCACGGCTGGGAAGGCATAGGACGTGAAAACATTGTGCCCACCACCGGTGTGATTGCTGCCTACAGCGCCGCCATCAAGGCTATGACCCGGCCCGGAGACAAGGTGCTGGTGATGACGCCCTGCTACAACGCCTTCTTCCCGGCCATCCGCAACAACAAATGCGAGCAGCTGGTAAGTCCCCTGAAGTTTGACGGCAAGCACTTCATTGTGGACTGGGACGATTTTGAAGCCAAAGCTGCCCAGGCCAAGGTATTCCTCCTCTGCAACCCCCACAACCCCGTAGGCCGCGTCTGGACGCGGGAAGAGCTGCTGCTGATGGCTGAGATTTGCCGCCGCAACAACGTGTTTGTGGTGGCGGACGAGATTCACTGCGAACTCACCTACCCGGGGCACGATTACACCCCCTGGGCCACCTTGCCGGAAGAGTTTGTGAAGAACTCCGTATCCTGCATCTCCCCCACCAAGGCCTTTAACATTGCCGGCATCCAGATTGCCAACATCTATGCTTCCGTGCCGGAGATCCTGGCCAAGATGGACCGCGCCATCAACGACAACGAGTGCTGTGACGTGAACGTGTTTGGCGTAGCGGCCCTGCAGGCTGCCTATAGCGAAGGTGGTCCCTGGCTGGATGCCCTTCGCAATTATCTGTACCACAACGCCCGCACCGTGTGCTGCTTCCTGGAAGACGAACTTCCGGAGGTGGTCTGCCCTCCGCTGGAAGGCACCTACCTTATGTGGCTGGACTGCCGCGCCGCCCTCAAGCCCGGCGAGCCGCTGGAAGGCTTCTCCGAGCGTTTTGCCAAACACCTGCGGGAAAAGCACGGACTGGTGCTGAGCACCGGCACCATCTACGGAGACGCCGCCGAGGGCTTCGAGCGCCTCAACATCGCCTGCCCCCGCACCCGTCTGCTGGACGGTCTTACCCGTTTCAAAGAAGGATTTAAATCATACTGATAACCATGCGTAAGTTCTTTATGCTTGTGGCCGCAGCAGCGGCCCTGGTGGCCTGTGGGCCCAAGAAGACGGCGGTCGAGACTCCTTCGGCCCAAGAATTTGCCGAATACGTAAAGGCGTACACCGGCGGCATTGTGGGTGAGGACGCCATCATCCGCATTGACCTGGCCCAGGACGCCGTGCAGCAGCCCACCGAGGGCCTGTTCACCATCCAGCCCAAGGTCCAGGGCACTACGCAGTGGACCACCCCCACCACCGTTACCTTTACCCCCCAGGAGCTCAAGGCCGGCCAGACCTATACCGTGAGCTTTGCGCTGGACCAGGTGCTCAAGGACGCCCCGTCGCCCTTCACCTTCAGCCTGGCCGTCCGCGGCAAGAGCCCTGAGGAACCGGAAGCCGGCGAGCCCGACAACGGCCGCCCTTTCCGCGTAGTGAAGGCCGAACTCAAGGAAAACCTGGTGGAAGTGACGTTGTCGGAAGCCCCGGCCAACGCCACCATCAAGGGCCTGATAGAGCTGGAGGGCGCCGCCCGCAGCTATGTGCAGGCAGAGGACAAGCTCCTCAAGGTGCACTTTGAAGGCCAGAAGGGAGACTTGGTGCTCACCTTGGACAAGAGCCTCAAGGATGCCAACGGCAACACCCTGGGAGAGACCTTCCAGCGCAACTTCACTATGGCCGAGCCCAAACCCGCCGTGGAGCTGCTGGTAAGCGGCAACATCCTTCCGGACAAGAACCAGCTCATCCTCCCCTTTCGCGCCGCCAACCTGAGCGCCGTGGAGGTACGCATCATCAAGATCTATGAGAAGAACGTGCTCGCCTTCCTCCAGGACAACGACCTGGACGGTACCAGCAGCCTGCGCCGCAGCGGCCGCCTGGTATACCGCGGAGACGTGCAGCTGGACGCTTCCAAGAACCTGCATAAGTGGAACACGCATACCATTTATCTGGGCGGCCTCATCCGCCAGGAGCCCGGTGCCATTTACCGGGTACGCCTGAGCTTCCGCCAGGACCAGAGCCTCTACGGCGGCAAGGAGCCCATCGTGAGCGCACAGGCCCTCACTGGAAAGCCCTCCCCGGAAGATGAAGCCACCTGGGACCAGGCCAGCCCTTACTACTGGGACAACGACTACGACTGGGACAACTACAATTGGGAAGAGCGGGAAGACCCTGCCAAGCCGTCCTATTATATGGACAGCGACCGCTTCCCGGCCATCCAGCTGCTGGCCAGTGACCTGGGCCTGATGGCCGAATACGCCGAGGGCAACACCCTCTGGGTAGCCGCCACGGACCTCCTCACCGCCAAGGGCGTTCCCGGCGTGAGCCTGGAAGCCTACGACTACCAGCTCCAGAAGATAGGAGAAGGCAAGACCGACAGCAAGGGTCTTGCCCAGCTCACCGTAACCCACAAGCCCTTTGCCGTAGTGGCCAAGGCCGGCGGCAGCACCTCCTATCTGAAGGTCAACCATGGCAACGAGCGCTCCCTGAGCCGCTTTGACGTGGGCGGAGAGACCGTGCAGCAGGGCATCAAGGGCTTTGCATACGGAGAGCGCGGCGTGTGGCGTCCCGGCGACACTATGCACCTCACCCTCATCCTCCAGGACAAGGGCAAGAACCTCCCCGAAGGCCACCCGGCCACCCTGGAAGTATACACCCCCGAAGGCCAGTTCTACACCAAGCAGGTGGCCAAGGGTACCGACGGCTTCTACAGCTACGAGGTAACCACCAAGGCCGATGACCCCACCGGCTACTGGAACGCTTACTTCAAGGTAGGCGGCAGCACCTTCCACAAGACCCTGCACGTGGAGACCGTGAAGCCCAACCGCCTCAAGATTACCACGGCCTACCCGGAGATTCTCCAGAGCGGCGAAACCAGCACCCTGCGTGTAGCCGCCAGCTGGCTGGCCGGCGGCAGTGCAGCCGACTGCAGTGTAAGGGCCGAAATGACCCTCCGCAAAGCCGGCACCCCCTTCAAGAGCTTTGAGAAATACAGCTTCTACAACCCGGCATCGCAGTTTACGACGGCCGAATACATTCTTTACAAGTCTCGTCTGGACGGCACCGGCAACGCAGCCGTGCAGGTGAAGTTCCCGGCCGCCGAAGGCGCCCCGGGCCTCCTGCAGGCCTTTGTGGTAACCAGCGTAGAGGAACCCGGCGGAGACGAGAGCTTCACCACCGAGACCCTT
>JAEEQI010000129.1 GCA_016285215.1 Bacteroidales bacterium
AGTCGGCCAGCTTGCCGGGCATTCCGGCGCCGCCCATAGGGGACTTGCGCTGCACCATCTCGCGGGCCTTACGGGCAGCTGCGCGGGCGGTAGCGGCCAGGACAATCTTCTCTACAATGGTCTTACCCTCCTTGGGGTGCTCTTCCAGGTACTGGTCCATAGCGGCTGCAGTGGCCTGGGATACGGCCGAAGTGGCCTCCGGGTTACCCAGCTTGGTCTTGGTCTGGCCTTCGAACTGAGGTTCGGCCACCTTTACCGATATAACGGCGGTGAGGCCTTCGCGGAAGTCTTCCGGGCTCAGCTCTCCCTTGAACTTGGCCAGCAGGTTGTTCTTTTCTGCGTAGTTCTTGAGGGAACGGCTCAGGCCCATCTTGAAGCCCTGCAGGTGGGTACCACCCTCTATGGTGTGGATGTTATTGACGTAGGAATAGATTCTCTCGGAGAAGCCGGTGTTGTACTGGAGGGCAATATCAATGGGAATTACCTTGTCCGTATTCACGCAGATGGGCTCAGGGATGAGCTTGGGTGCGCCGGCGTCCAAGTAGTCGATGAACTCCTTGAGGCCTTCCTCGCTGTAAAAGACGTCGCTGCGGTAGACCTGGTTGCCGGTGGCTTTGCGTTCTCCGTCTTCGGCCGTTACAAACTCGTCCACTTTTTCGCGGAGGTCCGTGAGGGTGATGCGGATGCCCTTGTTCAGGTAAGCCAGCTCTCTCAGGCGGTTGGCCAGGGTTTCGTACTTGTACACCGTGGTCTGGGTAAAGATGGTGGCATCCGGGTGGAAGGTGATGGTGGTTCCGGTGTCGTTGGACTCCCCTACTACCTCCACGCCCGTGATGGGTTTACCCTTGGAGTACTTCTGCACAAAGATCTTACCCTCACGGTGAATCTCTGCAATGAGGAGGTCGGACAGGGCGTTCACGCAGGATACGCCCACGCCGTGCAGACCGCCGGACACCTTGTAGCTGTTCTTATCAAACTTACCGCCGGCGTGCAGCACCGTCAGAACCACCTCCAGGGCGCTTCTGTGCTCTTTCTCGTGCATGCCCGTGGGGATACCGCGGCCATTATCCTTTACACTGATGGAGTTGTCTTCCAGAATCTTGACGTCTACGTCCGTGCAATAGCCGGCCATAGCCTCGTCAATACAGTTGTCCACAACCTCGTATACCAAATGATGCAGGCCCCTTTCTCCAATGTCACCAATGTACATAGACGGGCGCTTTCTCACCGCCTCCAGGCCTTCCAGAACTTGAATACTACTAGCAGAATACTGCTCTTCGGCAATACGGGTTTCTTCGTTTTCTATCATCTTTTTCCTAGTTTCCTATAAACATACAAAGATAGGAATTTTTCAGGAAAAATGCAATAGCTCCCTCATCCCGGGCTTGACCCGGGATCTCCCTTAGAACGTGAGTTTTATACCCACGGAACCATAGATGCCAGCTTCGGCGTAGAAGGGGGTGCGCTGGATGGTCTGGTTCAGGAGATTTCCCAGTTTGATCCAGGCTGCCATATGGCGGGAGAAGGCGTAATCGGCCTCGAAGCCCAGGTCCTGATAGCCGGGCACGGGGCGCTTGGCGTTGAGCTTGCTCCGGACGTCAATGGTGGCACCCACTTTGAACCGGTTGGCCCACTTGTACAGAACGTGACCGCGGGCGGTGAAGGACGGCGGGCCAAAGACGTTAATTTCGGCGGCCGTTTCCTTGTTGGGCTTGGGGGTGTAACCGTAGTAAGCCGTGCCCATAATATCCCAGGAGGCCGAAATCCAGGACAGGGTAAGCTGTCCGTAAGCGGTACGCAGCGGGCTCACATAAGCCATCGTAGGCAGCAGGCCAGGGCCGACAGAAGGATCCACGGCACTGGAAGTGGTAAACAGTTCCACAAAACTCCATCCGCAGGCGTTGTCTACCCACTTGTAGCCGCCACGGATATCGTAGGAGAACTTGCCGCCAATACTTCCGCGGAGTCCGCCAAACACGTTGAAGCGGGTCACGGTCACATCACGGTACCAGTTGAATCCGCCCAGATAGGGGTTATCTTCCAGCAGGCTATCGTAGCAGTTCAAACGATCCCCACCGGTGGCAGTGGCGTAGACCACGGCGGCATCGGCCAGTCTGAAACTGAAGTTCACATCGGGGAACAGGATTCCGCCCTTGTATTCATACACATACGGGCTGGAGGACAGATAAGAGTATTTAACACCCAGATCCAGGTTGAACCGTTTGCCGGCAAACTGGTAGTGCGGCGTGACCTCCAGTTTGAGCCCCGACTGATTCTCCTCAAAGCCCACGGTTTCCAGCCCGGCGGTTACGCGGATGCTGTTATTCCGGCCCATCCGGAAACCCAGAGAAACATCGGAAACGGTGTGGAATTCCTTAATATCGGCATAGCCCAGATAGGCCACACGGGTACCCACATTGTAGATGAACTTGGCGGCGGGAGCGTTCTGTACACGGGCCTCAACCTGGCCTCTGTGATGGCCCCAACTCCTAGGCCCCTCACCGTAATAGAAGTCCGTAGCCAACACGTTCTTATACTGCAGGTTAGCGGTGAATTCTCCTCCCTTGAAGGCGGCCCAGAAATCGGCCCCGGCAGTGGTCTTGGCATTGATGCCGCTGGTAGAATGCATAGTGCCGTCCCAATCTACAGTGCTCTCGCCGGGCACAATATTGCGGTAATGACCAATATAGGAGTTATGCGTGCCGTACAAATCCAGCCGGAAGTTATTGGTACGCAGCGGATTCCACACAAAATCCACCTCCGGATGCAGGCGGAAACCTGCCCCGGCCTTCAGGTAAAGGGTCTGCTCACCGGAAAGACGGGCCGAAGGCCGAAGCTGCACCAAATAAGGATTGAACTCATAGGCCCCTTTGTACGGCGTGCTCTTGACGCTGTAGTCGAAGTCCAGGTCGAACTTATACACGGAATCGGGCAGCGACAGCAGCTGGTTGGGCTTTTCAATGCCGGTGGCTTCGCGGGCATACACATTGGTAACCTCAACAACGGGATTGAGGTTTTGGGCGCTAAGGGCGGCGCAGGCTGCCAGCAAAGATATAGTGACAATTACTCTCTTCATAGCTTAGTTCAATTTACTCAGACGGAGGTTAACCTGGTCCAGGACGTCGTCCTGCGGACCTTCCGGCGTGTAGCCGCTCTTGATGCTCTCGAAGGTGGCCTTGGCCTGGGCGGTGTTGCCTTGGTCGGCAAAGCTGTCTCCCAGCACTATGAAGGCTTTGGCCAGCCAGTAGTTCTGACCGCCGGCCTTCTGGGAGAAGGCGTAGACCTTGTCCTGGATTTTGTCAAAATCGGCCCTGTTATACAGGTCCTCGATGATGAGGTAGGTGGCTTCGGCGCCTTCAGGCGTGGACGGCTCCTTGGACAGCGTCTGGAACTCCTTGAAGGCATCCTCGCGGCGGCTGCAGCTGAGCAGCGACTTGGCGCGGATGTAGCGGGCTTCGCGGGACAGGGCGGCGTCCTTGAAGGTGCTCATCACCGTCTGGGCGTCAATGATGGCGTCTTCCCACATATGGGCTCTGTAGGCGCTTCTCATCTGGCCCACCAGTGCCGTGTGGCGGTTGGCTTCCAACTTGGCGCTCTCCCGCAGCTCATCGTAGGCGGCGTAGGCGGCTTCGTATCGGCCTGTCTCATAGCTCAGCATAGCGGTGTGCAGCAGGGCGCTCTCCACCAGGGCTCCGTCCAGACCGGCCTCGCGGGCCTTCTGGTAGTAGTCCATAGCCTGCTCCTTGTTGCCCGTCTGGCGGTAGCATTCGGCCAGGTAGAAGTTGGCCTTGGCGGCGTAGGTGGCCTCCGGATAGCGATCCAGGTAATGCTGCAGCGTGCCCAGCGCCTTGGTGTAGTCCTCGGACAGGAAGAGCTGCTCGGCGCTGGAGAAGTAGACGTCTTCTTTCTGCTCCTCCGTGCGGCCTGCGGCTTCTCCCAGGCTGTTGACGTATGCGAGGTACCCGTCCGGGTCTCCCTTGGTACGGTATATGGCCTCAATGGCCAGCAGGGCGTCCTCCCGGTACTGGCTGTTGCCGGCTACCACCTGCTTGTAGTAGTCCAGGGCCTGGTTGCTTCGGCCTGCATTTCTCTCTATCATTCCCAGCTCCAGCAGGGCCTGGTCCTTGAGCGAAGGGTCCTGCGTGGTGCTGTGCAGTTTCTTGAAGGTGATGATGGCGCTGTTCTCGTTCTTCACGGCCACATACGCTCGGCCCAGCTCGTAGAGGCATTCGCCGTAGTACGGGATGCTGGAACTGACCTGCGTGGCGGGCTCCAGGATCTTCACTTTCTGGCTGTTCTTCTCCATAAGGCCGCTGGCCACGCCGGCGCGGTACCGCGGATACAAATTATTCCGGTCCGGATAAGCTTCCAGCTGCTTCTGGTAAGCCTCCAGGGCAGTAGGATAGTTGGCCTGGAAGAAGTAGCAGTCTCCCACGCGGGTCTGGGCGTCGGATCCCAGGCGGGGGCTGCGGGCGTCCAGGTACTTGTTGAACCACTTGAGGGCCTGCTCGTAGTTGGCTTCCTTGAAGTAGGTGTAGGCCAGCTGATAGGGCACCAGTTCGCCTTCGGCCTTCTTATTAAGGGCCGATTGATTATAAAGGTCCTGCAGCTCCTGTCGGGCTTCGGCCCACTTGCCGTCGCGATAGTAGGCCTCTGCCAGGTAGTAGCGGCAGAGCTGGTTGAAACCGTCCTTCCGGGGGCTGTAGAAGGCGGCCTGCTTCAGGAGCGGGGCGGCCATTCTCCAGGATCCGGCTTCCATTAACTCCCTGGCTCTGAGGAAGTAAGCCTTCATATAGTTGGACTTCATCTGGCTGTCCAGCTCGTCTATGTGGTCGTAGGCCTCTACGGCGGCTTCGTAGTCGTGGTTCAGCAGCGCTGCCACGGCCATATAGGAGTAGATGGTGTCGTTTCTTCTCTGGTATTTGCGGAGGTACTGGGCAAAGGGAGCGGTGTCGCGGCCCAGGTCGAAGGCCAGCTTGGCGTAGTTGTAGTAGGCGTCTTCGGCCATATCGGCCTGATAATTCTCTGCGGCGGCTTCTTTAAAGGCCGACATTGCGGCGACCTTGTTATGCAACTGGATGTAGCTGAAGCCCATCTGGTAGGAGGCTATCTGGCCCAGTGAATCTGCGCGGTCTCCCATCTGCTGGAACTTGTCCACGGCGCCCTGCCAGTCTCCGGAGAGGTAGGCGATTTCGCCGGCACGGAAGATGTCGCTGCGGGTCTGGGTTTCTCCGCTGAGGCTCTCCTGGTAGTACTCCTTGGCCTTTTCTACGTTGCCTTTAACCAGGAAGCTTTCGCTGAGGATTCGGCCCAGCCGGGATTTTCTGTCTTCACTCACCTGATCTATGATGGCTTCTCCGTTGTCTATCACGTAGTTATAGTCCTTGGCGTTGAAGCGGCACTCCAGGATGTAGAACTGCGCGGGCTCTTTGAAGCGGTAGTCGTTTTTGCACTTTTCGAACCATTCTTCGGCCTCCGGGAAGTTGCTCTGCGCATAGTTGATATAGCCCAGGGTAAAGGCCGAAGGTGCCGTATAGTCCGAATACTCTTTAGTGTTCTCCGGGAGGAGCTGCTTGGCGGTTTCCCAGTCTCCGTAGCTGTAGGCGCTGTAGCCCAGCTTGTAACGGTACTCCGGCAGCTGGGCGGGGTTCAGGTGCTTGGGGTTGATGGCCCTTAGCTCTGCGGCGGCGTCTTCGTATCGGCCCTCATCAAAGAAGTTCTGGGCCAGGAGGAAGTGCACCTGGGGCACCTGCACGTTGTCGTGGTGCTGGCCCATGAAGGCGCGGGCCTTGGCTTCTGCGTTCTCCGCCTTCAGCTGGAGTCCCGCCAGCGTGCGGATGGCCTCCGCATTCCCGCTCCGGTCTCCCAGCGTCTGCTGGATGGCCTCCGAATAGTATCCGTGTTTGTAAAACTCCGTGGCTTTCTGCAGGTTCTGCGCCTGTGCCTGCTGCACTTGCGCGCACACCAGAATCACTGCCAGTGCTATCTGTACCTTCTTCATTTGATTCTCTTTTTCCCCGTCCCTTCCAGAACGGTGTTATTTTTTCTCCGGTGGAGGTTTGTTCCCTGGAGGTTTACTCCTGAGGTTTCTCCCTCCTCTTGTTGGAGATAGTGTTATTCTTTCCTGTTCCCTGGAGGTTTACTCCTGAGGTTTCTCCCTGTCATTCGGAGGGTTACGTTACCCCCTCCTAATGGGTCTCGGTTTGGTTTTTAACTATCCCGAGAGTGCGTAGCAACGAGGGATTATTAATAATTACAAATATACAAAAAATTCTGATTATATTTGTGGGAATTTGACACTTTTATGGCACAACCTCTCATCCACTTCCAAAACGCCGATATCCTCAACGGCGAAACCGTGGTAATTTACGGCCTCAACATGGACGTCCTCCCCGGCGACCTGGTGTATATTGTGGGTAAAGTCGGTTCCGGAAAGACTTCTATCATCCGTACCGTCATTGCCGAAAACCCTGTGGGAAACTGCTCCGAGGCCACCGTGTGCGGATTCGATCTGGTTAGCATTCACAAGCGGGACATCCCGTTCCTGCGCCGCCGCATTGGCGTGGTGTTCCAGGACTTCCAACTCCTCACCGACCGCTCCGTAGAATCCAATCTGGAGTTTGTGCTAAAGGCAACCGGCTGGAAAGACAAACGTGAAATCGATGAGCGCATTTCCCAGGTGCTGGCCGCTGTGGGTATGAGCACCAAGGCCCACAAGATGCCCCACCAGCTCTCTGGCGGCGAGCAGCAGCGCATTGCCATTGCCCGTGCGTTGTTGAACAAACCAGCCGTGATCCTGGCCGATGAACCCACCGGCAATTTGGACGGCGAGACCGCAGATGAGATTTTGTTGTTGCTCCAGAAGTTGAACTCCGAAGGTACCGCCATCGTTATGGTCACCCACAACCGTTACATCTACGAAAAATTCCCCGGCCGCGTCTTCACCTGCGACGCCGAGCGCTGCACCGAACTCATCGACGAAGGCATAGACATCGATTTCTAGCCCCCTCCTCCCGGCCCCAATCCCCTTTCCGTCCGGTCCCGAACCCCTCATCCCGGGCCCCGACCCGGGATCTCTCGTCCACCGTCCCCGGTCAGGACTCAAAACGTC